>NZ_CP109137.1:4879823-5187989 GCF_035918095.1 Streptomyces sp. NBC_01750 | reverse complement strand
ATGCTGCCCTCGGGCACATCCACGCGCGTGATCGTGTACGAGGACGCTCCTCGTCCCAGGACGGGACCGGTCGGGCTTCCAACGATCCGCACTGTGCCATCGGGTATGCCGAGGATGGGCGGAGGGTGCCCGGCGGAGGAGAAGACACAGCTGCGCTCGGTGGGGTCGTAGACGGTGTAGAGGCAGGTCGCCGTCAGCGGCGGCTTGTGGTCGTCCTGCCCAGGCGGGTGATCGTACGAGAGTTCCTCGGTCAGGCTGTGGAGGCGTTGGAGTAGCTCGTCGGGCGGCAGGTCCATGGCGGCGAAGGCCGTGACTGCCGTCCGCAGTCGTCCCATGGTGGTCACGGCTCCCATGCCCCGCCCGGACACGTCGCCCGCCACTAGCGCGACTCGCGCGCCGGACAGCGGGATGACGTCGTACCAGGCGCCGCTGGAGGCCACCGGCAAATAGGTGTACGCGGTCTCCACGGCCGTGTGCGTGGGCAGCCGGGCGGGCACCAGTGACCGTTGAGTGAGGCGGGCGAGCGTGTGCTCGCGTGTGTAGCGGCGGGCGTTGTCGATGCATACCGCGGCACGGGCCACCAGGTCGGCGGCGACGCTCAGGTCGGCCTCCTCGAAGGGCGGTGAGCCCTCCGTGCGGAAGAAGGCCGCAATCCCGAGGACCACCCCACGCGCCGCCACCGGCACGGCCATGAGCGAGTGCGCACCCGCGTCCCGAAGTATCTGGGCGGCAGCCGGATCGCCGGTCGGCCACCGTTCGTCCGCTCCGAGTGTGCGAATGAGACGGGGCCGCAGGTCTGTCAGGGACTGGGCATACGGGCTGCCGTACCGCATCACCCTGACATCACCGACCTCGTACGAGGTCCGGACCGCTTCCGGGGCGGCCGCCCGGAATCCCGCCCGTCGCAGGGTGACCGGGTTGAGCAAGGGCCCCGGAGCGGGGGCTTCGCCATGCAGCACGCTGTCGAGAACGTCCACCGCCACCACGTCGGCCACGCCGGGCGCGGCGATATCGGCGAGCTCCTGCGCCGTACGGAACACATCCAGGGTGGTCCCGATGTGTCCACCGGCGCGGTACAGCAGTTCGAGCCGTCGCTGGGCGCGGTGCTGCTCGGTGATGTCGACCACCGTGGCGGCGACCCCCAGCGTGCGGCCGTCGGCGCTCAGGAGGCGGAATGCCGAGACGGTCAGCACCCGCACTCCATCGGGACCGCGGGGCAGCCGGCCTTCGTACCGGAAGTCGCTGACCGGTTCCCCGGTGGCCAGCACGCCGCGGAGCATGCGGTCGACCTCGTCCACGACGAACCCGAGGTCCCGCAGGGTATGGCCCACGGCCTCACTCTCACTGAAGCGCTGCGCCCCCGGCGCGGCGGCATTGAACCGCACGATCCGTAGATCGGGGTCCAGTACGTACAGGCCGACAGGGGGCTGGGTGAACAACGCCCGGAGCAGTGCCGCGGCGTAGTCGGGGTGCATGCCGTATGGGCCTCCTTCGCCACCGGTCGTCGGTCGTCCACCGCGTGAGCGGCGCGGTCTCCCGCTCCCATTAGGTGAGCCGTCGGCAGTTCGCACCTCCCCTGAGTGCCGTTTGAGTGAGAGGCGAGTGAGAGGCGAAGAGATCCCTTGATACGGCCCCGGCCCGAGGATGTGACTGTCCCGGGACCGGGATCCGGTCGACACGCAGCACAGCCGGCAGCACGGTCAGCATCTGGAGGTTTTCGCGGCGGCGGCCGGGGCGCGGGGCCGCTCGGCCTCCAAACTCCACGGCCGGCCGGGCAGGCGAGCTGTGACACCAGGCTCCGACAATCACAATCACAGCGCAAGGCCCCTGACCACTGCTGGTCCGGGGCCTGTCGATCACTGGTTCTGTCCTCAGTGCGCCGAGCGGCGAGGAAATGCGTCCATGCCGGTGGCGAGCATGCCGAAGGCGCGATTCGCGTCGACCACTGCCTCCGGATAGACCGCATCCGCGCTCCGGCCTTCGGCGATCTTGCGCCAGTTTCGCCGCCCAAGTTCCTGGCGCACTGTCACCAGGTGAAGAGCGGCGAGTCGTGCGATGAGGCTGCTGTCGGCGTCCTGCCGCAGCGTCTCGGCGAGCAGCTCGGCCTCGCGTTCGGTGTAGTGAAGCAGTCGGGTCTGCAGGCTGGGGGTGGTGTAGAGCAGCTGCTGGAAGGTCACGACGTCCGGGTCGTCGTTGAGCCCCGTGATCGGGTCGCGGTCGCGCAGGCCGAGTAGGCAGTGCTCGTGCAGTGCCTGCACCGGCGTCTGGTCGGCGGCTCGGGTGCGCACGATGCGGGCGGCTTCGTCCTGGTGGTCGGCGAAGCGGTGGAGCACAAGGTCTTCCTTGCCGGCGAAGTACCGGAACAGGGTCGGCTTCGACACCTCCGCGGCAGCGGCGATGTCGGCCACGGACACCGCATCGAAGCCGCGCTCGAGGAAGAGCCGGAGCGCCGTGGCCGCGAGGCGCTGATGGGTGCGCAGCTTCTTCTGTTCGCGCAGTCCTGTTGCTTGCTCCATGGCGGTCAGCGTAGCACCACCAGCGAAACCCGGTTACTTTTGTAACCAGGTTGCATTTTATCTGGCGGCCGGGTTGGGTGATCACTCCCGACGTGAGAGGACTTCGATGACCGACGTGTTGATCGTGGGTGCCGGCCCCACCGGCCTCACCCTGGCCTGCGACATCGCCCGACGTGGCGTCGCGGTGCGCATCATCGACAAGAGCCCTGCCCACCACCGCGAATCCCGTGGCAAGACCCTTCACCCACGCAGCCTGGAGGTCCTCGAAGACCTCGGCGTTGCCCACCGAATCGTCGCCGACGGCACCACGCACCAGGTGTTCCGCAAGTACTTCGACGGCGCGCACGTCAGTGACATCGACCCATTCGCCGGCGACGGACCTACCCCTGACGCCCCATTCGACAGTGCCGTGTTCATCGGCCAGTGGCGAATCGAGGAGATCCTTCGCCACCGCCTTTTCCAGTTCGGCGTGCAGGTCGAACTCGGCACGGAGATGGCCGGCCTCACCCAGGACGCGGAGGGCGTGACCGCCATGCTCACCGACGGACGCACCGTGAAGGCCGCCTATCTGGTCGGCTGCGACGGGGGGCACAGCGCCGTCCGCGAAACGCTCGGGGTGCCCTTCGAGGGCCGAACCGAGGACATGCAGTCGATGGTGTGCGGGGACGTGGAGGCCGAGGGCCTCGACCGGGACTTCTGGCACCAGTGGTTCACACCGGCCGGCGCGATCATGCTGTGGCCCGTCCCGGGAACGCGCTCCTTCCAGTTGCAGGCGAGCCCCGAACGTGACGAACTCGGCGAACCCATGCCGCCGACGCTCGACGGCTTCCAAAGGCTCTTCGACCGCCACGCAAAAGTGGCCGGGGTCCGGCTGCGCAACGCCACCTGGCGGTCGACCTGGCGGGTCAACGTGCGCATGGTCGAACAGTCCCGCCTCGGCCGCGTGTTCCTGGCCGGCGACGCCGCCCACGTACACCCGATCGCTGGCGGCCTCGGCATGAACACCGGCATCCAGGATGCCTACAACCTGGGCTGGAAGCTTGCCCTCGCCCTGACCCACCAGGCCGGCTCCGCACTGCTGGACACCTACGAGGAGGAGCGCCTCCCCATCGCCGCCTGGACCCTGCAGATCACCACCGAGCGGCTGGAACACGTACTGGCGGCCATCAAGGAGCCGGGCAACGGCACGGAAGTCACGTTGACGACGGCAGTTCCCCAGGGATACCGGTGGAGCTCGCTCGCCACGGGCCCCGGAAACCAGACCCTGCACCCGGGCGATCGTGCCCCCGACGCGCCGTGCACGGACCCGACAGGCAACCGCATCCGACTCTTCCAGCTCTTTACCGGTCCGCACTTCACACTGCTCGGATTCGGGCCCGCCACCTCGGCGGCACTGCGCGAGGTGGCGAACAAATACGGCGACCTCGTGCGCACCCACATCATCGGCACGGAAGCCTCCGCACTGCGCGACACCGACGGCCACGCCCGCCGCGCCTACGGCATCGACGGCGACGCCCTGGTCCTCGTACGGCCCGACAACCACATAGCCCTCGTCGCCGAAGGCGCGGACAACCAGGCCACGCTCGCCTTCCTCGACACGCTCCGCAGCTAGCGCAGCCGGCCTCTTCCGCTCGACGGTCCAGGTCCCGCTTCGGCCTCTTCCGCACCCAGTGGGCCTAGTTGGAGCTGCCCCTGCGTGATCGGCAGGCTCCGGGCCACTGCTGGTCCGGGTCCTGCCGATCACCGTCTCTTCGGTCCGCTCACTTGCTCATCGGCGGCTTGCCCCAACCGTCTTGACCGGCCATCAGGCGGACGGCTCGACTGTCGCCCGCGGCTCAATGAGGCAGACCACCCCCGTCTGTGCCAGAGGCGGCCATGGGGTGAAACAGGGCGCGGGCCCGGGCCCTGTCGATGGGCTCGTCTTCAGGCAGCTGCAGGAAGTGGTTCAGCTGCCAAATCTGTGAGTTGCGAGCCTGGCGGTTGCTGGTCGTCACCCATGGCGGATAGACGCGGAATGCCCGTTTCCCGGAGGAACCGTTCTTTGAGACGATGCCCCGTTCGCAGAGGACGTCTCGCGGGAACACGAACTGTCCGAACCGCCGACCGTCGCGAGTGCTGATGACGAACAGATCGACGGGATCCTCGGCGTCGAACGGCTGGATCGGCCCGCTCGCCGACCTCTTCCACACCGTGACGAACTGACCGACCTTCGTCGGGGTTGTCTTGGCCACACGGAACCTGACCGAGAAGCCGTCCAGGGTGAACTCGCACGCCCCGTACTCAGCGCTCTCCGCTTCAGGCAACGGCCGTGAGCACGTGAACCCACTCGGGTCATACGCCAGCTCCTTCGCCGCCAACAGATCACTCGGGATCCCAACCCCGCGCGGCCAGGCCCCAGGGTCACGGGCGCAAATCTCCGAAGGGACATCACGTTCCAACGCCATTCCCACATCCTGCCGCCGATCATCGAACAAATTAACGATCCTAGCCTCGATCGTTCATGCGTCCCTGTCGGTTTGCTGACGGGACTCTGTGTTTGTGTGGTGCGGTCTTTTCGGGGCCGGGGCAGGCTGAGGGCCCGGCTCTCGCGTCGGGTCCGTGCGGGCGTCGGCCGAAGGAGTGGTCATGGTGGCACGGTGTATTGGCCGTGACCTGCGGGGAATGCCCGTGACATGAACTTCTTTCCTCTCTCCTTGCGCAGGCGGGTTGGGCGAGAGTGTGACTGTCTGTAAGAGACAGCTGTGCACCTCACCAAGGAGACAGTCGAGCCATGTTCGAGCCCCGCCCGTCCGGCGACCGCCCGAAGACGGCTCGAGCTGAGTGCTCCGGCCGGCGCAGTGGCAGTCCTCGGTCCTTCCCCGCAATCGTCGCCCTCGTCACCGGAGGGCTGTTCGTCTTTTCCACCTCCACGACGGCGGCCACACCGGGAACACAGGGATCACCGAGGAAATCGACCACGGCCGCCGCGCAGGGAACACCGATGGCAGCCACGCACGGGACCACCTCGAACTGCGAGGACACCAGGCCCACCATCGTGGGCACCGAGAAGAACGACATCATCGTCGGGACCCCCGGCAACGACGTGATCTTCGCACTCGGAGGCAACGACACGGTCTACGCACTCGGGGGGAACGACCGCATCTGCGGTGGCCCGGGCAACGACACCCTCAACGGTGACGCCGACAACGACCAGCTCTCCGGCGACTCGGGCGACGACCAGCTCATCGGGGGCCTGGGCAACGACGACCTCCGCGGTCGCTCGGGCAACGACGACCTCCGCGGGGAACCGGGCAACGACGAGCTTTCCGGCGACTCGGGCAACGACCAGCTCATCGGGGGCCTGGGCAACGACCGGCTCGACGGTGACGAGGACAACGACGATCTCCACGGTGGCAGGGGCAACGACCGGCTCGACGGTGGCGAGGAGAACGACACCCTCTACGGTGGCGAGGAGAACGACACCCTCTACGGTGACACCGGCGACGACACCCTCTCCGGCGGCAGGGACAACGACGAGCTCCGCGGTGGCAGGGGCAACGACCGGCTCGACGGTGACGAGGACAACGACCGGCTCTTCGGGGAAGCCGGGGATGACGCTCTGGACGGCGGACGCGGCACGAACACCAACAATGGCGGCCCCGGAACCAACAGCTGCATCAACCCGCGCAACGGCCCCGGCTGCAACGACTGATGCACGGCGCGAGCCTTGCGCCACGGATGCATGGCGCCTTCATTGGGTGGGACTGGGTCGAGGGGGCTGTCCGTGCTGCGCACGGCTTGGAGCTGGGTCTCCTCGACCTGCCGCTGCCGAACATCGCAGTGGGGCTGGGAACGGTGGTTTCCTGAGCGTGCTGGTGGCCTGCGGCACCCGCACCCTCCTCGATGCCGCCTTCGGCCACCGCAAACCCGGCGGTCCTTTGCCCAGCTCGCTGCGGCGTACCCCGTGATGTACGGGGCTGTGGGCGCCGGGTATGCCGCCTCGGGCACCCTCTCCGGGGCGCTGCTCAAGGTGACTGCGCCGTCCCTGGCGATTCTGGCGGGGGTCGCGCTCACCGTCGTACTGACACCGATCGGTGCGATCGGGGAGCGATCGACTCGTGGCGCCCGGCAGCGGCAACGCGCCGGAGAACGAACCTCGCGCCGCCGAACCCGCGGGCAGAGCAGCAGGCCAGAGCTAGTAGGCGCCTGGCCCGCCGCCGTGCCCGGGTCAGGTCAACCGGCCGTGGCCCCGGGCTTGTCAGCCAGGATCAAGCACTCCGTGGGGGCCGACTCCAGGACCTGTCTGCGGGGGTTCACGAAGCCCGCCGCCGTGAGCCAGTCCGCGTACTCGTCGAAGCTGTACGTACGGCCTCCCTGGGTGTGGAAGAGATTGAGGCTGAACAGCCGCACATGGGCCTCGCCGAGCCGGCCCGCTGCCTTGTCGACGTCGGGCAGTGGCTCCAGGAGCGCCACCGTCCCGCCGGGCGCGACGCTGGTGGCAGCCGCGCGCAGCAGGGCCTTGTTCTCCTCGACTCCGTTGCCGTGCAGGATGTTGAAGAGCAGGGCCACATCGTGCCCGGTGCCGAAGTCCGCGCCCAGCCAGTCGCCCTCGCGCAGCGTGAACCGGTCGCTCATGCCCTCGGCCGCGATGGCCTCGGCGCCGATGGCCAGGGCGCCCGGCAGGTCCACGATCGTCGCCCGCAGCCGGTCGTGACGGCGGCAGAACGCCAGCGAGTAGCGGGCGTGGCCGCCGCCGATGTCGAGCAGACGGGTGGCGCCGGCCGGGACCGGGATCAGGTCGACGAGGTCGTCCTTCAGGGACTCGGCCAGGCCGTTGAGCATGGTCTGGAACTCGCGGAGTGTGCTGGGACGTTGCTCGATCCAGGAGTAGAAGTCGACGGCCCGGCTGCCCTTGCGGACCGACACCTCGAGGTCGGTCCACAGCTCGCCGATGACGGCCTGCCAGAAGGAGAAGGCGCTGGCGTAGTCGTCGGGAGCGTCGAGGCGCAGCCAGGTGTCGGTGGCGGCGGTGTTCGCGTACGTCACCTCGGTCCCCTCGGCTTCCCCGGATCCCTCGGTCCTGGTCAGGTAGCCGAAGCTGACCAGCGCCTCCAGGAGCTCCGTGAGGCCACGCTCGTCCGTGGCGGTCCGCCCCGCTAGGGCAGCCGCGCCGAGGGGGCCCCGGTGCAGCTCCTCGAAGACCCCGAGGCGGAAGCCCGCGCCCGCGGCCCGGAAGGAGACCGCGCCGATGAAGTCCAGGTAGGGGGCCGGTGCTTCGTTCGTCTCCACATAGCGGCGGAGCTCGTCAGGCCCGGGGGTGACCGGCATGGGTCCTCCTCATGTCAGTTCCGCGGTGTGTGCCATCGGCCTCGGCGACGGTGTCGGACTCGGCACCTCGAAACCGAGGGTGGTGGCGGCCTCGTCCACCATGGCGCGCAGCCGGGCAGGGATGTCGTCGTACGAGAAGCGTCTGAGGTACGCCGCCATGTAGTCGCGGTCGTGGCTCAGGAACGGCAGGTCGGTCGGGACCATGTGCCGTATCGCCAGGAGCGGTACGGGGCTGTGCAGCGGGCGGAAGTCGTCGTTCCACAGGCCGGCCTTGTCCGGTGGGGCGTCGTGGAACTCGCCGATCATCAGGCCGTGCGAGACATAGTCGATCTTGAGGGCTTCCTGACTCTCGTCGATGAACCGGGTCAGGTCGTCGGCGGGGACGTCGGGGAAGAGGACGAGCATGGTTCGGAACTGTGCGGCGGTGCCACGGGACGGGCCCATCTCGAGGAACCAGTCCCGGTAGTACGTGAGGGTGGCGGCCACCTCGTTACGGTCGGCGGGCACACCCCGGTACAGGCCGAGGTAGAAGGTGCCGCGATCCATGGAGGCCTGGGCGAACGGGCAGACCGGGCCCTTGCGGCCGAGCTCGGGGTGCGGGTTGGTGAGGTAGTCGGACGCCCACCGCGCGACCGTGCGCAGCGCTGCCTCGTGGCCGCGTACCGCTTCGGGCAGCGGGTCACGCGGTAAGTCGGCGAGTTCCAGCAGGAGCCGGTCGGGATAGGACCAGTCGATGAGCACGGACTACCTCACATCCATGGTGGTGCGGTGCGCGCGCCGGGCGGCCCTGCGCGTGAGCCGGAAGAGGGAGAGCGCCGCCCCTGTGGCCGCGGTGGCCGCCAGCCATTTCAGTGCCCTGTCCTGCCGCCCGGCGCGGTCGAGCGCGTCTCCGTACGGCATCGTGGTGTGCGAGACCATCGTGTAGAGCGGCATCCACGCCTTGGGGAATGCCTTGCTGAGCGCCAAGTCTGCTTTCTTCAGGGCGACATGCCAGGGGGAGGCCAGGCGGTCGCGGAGTTCGACGAAGTTCTGCTTGGAGAGTTCGTTGAGGACGTCCGTGTGCTGCTTGCGGGTGTCCTCGAAGTCCTTGAAGGCCGCGTCCAGATCGCCGGGGTGGCGGCCGATGCACGCGTCGAGTTCCAGGCAGTCCTCGAACGACGCGTTCATGCCCTGCCCGTAGAAGGGATAGACCGCGTGCGCGGCGTCGCCGATCAGGACGACCCGGCCGTCATGCTGCCAAGGGCTGGTACGGATGCAGACCAGCGTGCCGGCGGGGTTGGCGTCGAACTCCTTGAGCAGATCGGGGATCAGCGCCTCGGCGTCCGGGAAGTGCTTGCGGAAGAAGCCCAGGATCGCGTCCGGCGTGGTGAGGGTAGCGAAGCTCTCCTCGCCTTCGAACGGCAGGAACAGCGTGCCGGTCAGGGAGTTGTCGCGGTTCGGGTGCGCGACGATCAGGCCCGCGCCACCGGGCCAGATGTGCAGGGCCTCGATCTCCACCTGCGGGGAGCCGTCGGGAGCGGCGGGGATCGTCAGCTCCTTGTAGCCCCACTCCATGAACTCCTGCTGGAGGTCGGCGCGTTCACCTCGGTGCAGCTGGGCGCGGACCGTGGAGTACACGCCGTCGGCGCCGATGACCGCGTCCGCGGCGACCTCCGACTCCTGGCCGGTGGCCTCGTCGGTGACGTACGCGACCGCCTTGTCCTTGTCGAGGCGGGTGAGCCGGCTGCGGAAGTGGAAGGTCACGTTCGGCATGGATTCCGCGCGGTCGATCAGCGTGGAGTTCAGGTCGCCGCGCAGGATCGAATGGAGGATGTGGCTGTCCTCGGTGCCGTACGCCTGGAACGCCGGTTCCGCGCCCGGCCGGTGGATGACCCGGCCGCGCATGGGGACGGTGTGCTGCCAGAGGGTTTCGAGCAGGCCGACCTTGTCCAGGGCGCGGATGCCGCGTGCGGAGAGGCCCAGGTTGATGGAGCGGCCGCTGCTGTCGTCGGTGTCTTTGCGCAGGTCTTCGCGGCGCTCGTACACCGAGACACGGTAGCCGCGCAGGCCCAGATAGACGGCCATGAGGGAGCCGCCGAGACCGGCGCCCACGATGGTGATGCTGGGTGCCTTGCTGTCCACTGTCTCGCTGTCCACTGTCATGGGCGCACTCCTTGGGCAGGGGCAGGGGCAGGGGCAGGGGCAGGAGCGGTGACGACGTCGATGTCCCGCAGGGTGAGCTCACAGCGCTCGATCGCCTCGGCAGCACTGCGGCCGGTGGCGATGACATGGCCGCAGACCCGGTCGACGGACCAGGTCAGGGGCGGCACGACGGTGCCCTCGGTGGCCTTCAGGGCGATGGATACGCCGTCGCGCTCGGCCGTGGGCCGCCGCACGGCGGTGACCGTCCCCGGGTCGGCCTCGATGAACCGGATGGCCGCGCCGCCCTTGGCGGGCGGTACGGCGTGGTCCCAGGTCTCGAGCTCCAGCGGCAGCCCGACGGCCATCCGGACGAGGTCGACTCCGTAGGCGAGCTCGACCAGTTCGGGGATGCTGTCGCCGCCGGTGCGGTTGTGGGACTCGACGATCCGGGGGCCCGCAGGGGTGAGCTTGAGCTCGGTGTGCGAGGGGCCTTCGACGAGCCCTGCCGCGTCAAGGAGGCGCTGGGTCAAGGCGATTGAGGCCTCGGTGAGCTCCGGGCCCAGCTCGGCGGGCACCGCCTGACCGAACTCGATGAAGCGGGGGCCGAGCAGCTTGTCGGTGATCGCCACGACGGTGTGTCGGCCTGCCACGGAGAACGCCTCCAGGCTGATCTCGGACCCTTCCAGATACTCCTCGGCCAGCATCCGGGACCGGCCCACGCGCTTGACCTCGCGCCAGGCCGCGTCGGCGTCGGCCGGGCCCTCGATGCGCTGGACGTCCGCGCTGCCGCCGTGGTCAAGCGGCTTGATGATGGCCGGGCCGCCGAGGCCATCCACGAACGCGGCGAGCTCGTCGGCGCCCTGCACCACGCGGTGCCGCACCGGTGAGAGGCCGGTGTCCGCGAGGAGCAGGCGCATCGCCGACTTGTCCTTGAGCAGCTCGACCGTGCGCGGGCTGTTGCCGCCGAGGCCCAGCTCCGCATTGAGCCGGGCGGCTGGGAGCAGTCCGGGTTCGGTGAGGGTCAGGACCCGCCGGAACGGCCGATCCGCGTGGGCCCTCCGCACCTCGGCGGCGATGGCCTCCTCGTCCAACAGGTCCACGTCGACGACCTGTTCGCACAGCTCCGCGGAGTCCGGGCCGGCCTTGCCCGGTGCGTGGAAGAGGACGGTGTCGAGGCCGTAGTGCGCGGCGGCCCGCAGGATGTCGGACTGGCCCCCGATGACTGCTATGCGTATCGCCATGTCAGCTCCCGACCGGGGAGGCGGACGCGACCTGGGAGTTGGACGCGACAGGCGCGGCTTCCTCGACGGGCTCGAGGCGGACCTCGTAGTCGGCCGCGGTCCCGAGGATCTGCCGGGTGACCTCCGCGGTGGACTCCCCGCGGTAGCGGAACCGGCCGCCGATGAATTCGTACGTGCCGCGAAGATCGGGCACCACGGAGCCGACCTCCGGCAGGACCTCGGCGTACGGGCCGGGGGTGCCCACCATCGAGTTGGCGGCGGCGATGCGGCACGGGCGGGGCCCGGAGAGCGGGACGAGCAGGCAGCCGCCGACCGGTTCGTCGGCCTGGAACGGCCGCAGCCGGGGCAGCACGTCGCACTGCAGATGGAACTCCAGCTCCATCAGGTCGATGCCGTGCACCTCCCGCCAGACGAACGGGATGTCCCCGCCGCCGGGACGGCAGCCGACCTCGAGGAAGACACAGTCGTAGCCGTCGGCGGCCTTGGACAGGAACAGCTCCAGGTGGAACACCCACGGCTTCGACGACATGCCGGGGATGACGACTCTGAGGAACTTCTCCACGGCGGCGTTGGCGGCGGCGTCGTCGATCTCGACCGAGCCGACCGGCTCACCCATCATGAAGGCCAGCGGCCCGGTGGTCGCGGAGTCCGGCACGTTCTCGTACGCGGAAAGCCGCCAGGGGCCGAGGTCCTGCCCGGTGTGGATGCCGTCGACGTGGCACACCCGATGGGGCAGGTACTCCTGTACGACGACGGGGTCGGCGGCGTCGATCGTCAGGCCGGCGATGTCGGCGGGGCCGTCCAGGCGCTGGATGCCCGTGCTGGCCCTGCCCTGCAGGCGCTTGACGATGATGGGCCAGCCGTTTTCGGCGGCGAAATTCTCCAACTCACCGTGGGAGACGACTAATTCGGAGATGGGCGTGGCCACCCCGGTCCTTCGAGCTGCCTCGAGCATCGCCTCCTTGTCGAGGAAGTGGTGCAGCTCCTCCGGGCGCCGCCCCCGCGAGCCGAACTCGGCGCGCAGCCGGGAGGCGACGGCGAGGTCGCCCTCCTGCAGGGCGATGACCGCCTCCGGTGTGCCATGACGGGTGACGGCGGGGTCGATCGCCGCACGTACCGCGTCGTAGTCGGTGACGTCGTCGAGGACCAGGATCTCGGCGGCTTCGTCCGGGACGGCGGACCGGCCGATCTCGGTCGTCACATAGGTGACCTTGCAGGAGTCGTGGTCGAGGTAGGCGAGATAGTCGGCGTATTTGTCCCGCCACCGGTTGAAGATGATGACATGGACGTTGTGCAGGGGTACTGCGGGCATTGGTCTTCTCATTCCTAATCAGATTCCGCTACCGACGCCTCACCCGTCGTCTTCCCCGGCGCCTCATCCGTGGCATCGGCCGCAGTCGGCTGGCCAAGACGTGCGATGACGGGTCGGTAGGAGACGATGATGAGGGCGGCCATGGCGACGAAAGAAGCCGCCATCCCCCAGGGCGGCAGGACCGCACTCAAGCTGAGACCGAGTGACGCGATGATCAGGCCGCCCTGAATACTGAGTTTGAAGACCGCGAGATACGTTGTCCGCGACTGCTCCGGCACCAGGTCGGCGAGCATCGCCTGCATGACCGGAATGTGCATCAACTCGCCGACGGTCAGGGCCGCGACGGCGATGAGCAACAGCATGACAGAATTGCTGAAGCCGAGCGCGGCCATTCCGGCGGCGAAGAGCGCGATGCCCCAGTAGGCGCGCCGTCCGTCCGGAAGATGACGAAGGAGCCGCTCCGAGAAGAACGCAAGGATGACGATCAGCAGGGTGTTCTCGGACCGGAGAATACCGAGCATGCGGTATCCGTCGATGTCGATGGAGAGGAACTGCTGCGGATTCATGTCCTCGGCGAGACGCACGGCGACATAGCCGACCATCTGCATCTCGATGCCCAGCCAGAGCGTCATGCCGAGCACCAGGCGCAGGAACATGGAGTCCTCGAGGACCCCGGTGTAACTGGTGATGAGGCTGCTCATCCTCAGCATGGAGCTGGGCCTTGGGGCCGCCTGCCCCGCGGGGCGCTGCGGCGCGGTCTCGGCCAGGTACCGGACGCTGACGAGGGCGGCGGTGCCGGCGATGGCGGCGGCCACTCCGAGCATGGCCGCGAAGAAGTCGGCGTAGAGGAAGCCGGCGGTCAGTGCGCCGGCGGCCAGAGCCACATTCACCGACCAGTACTGCAGGGTGTAAATGCCCTTGCGCTCGTCGGACGATGTCGTGTCGACGATCATCGCCTCATTCGCCGGGAGCGCGAAGCTGGAGAGCGAGGTATTGAGAACGTAGAAGAGATAGACGGAGATGGCCGAATTGATCCAGGGAGAGCTAAAGAGCGCCATTCCCCCGAATGCGAGCGCCGACCCGGCGGTGCCCACGATCAGCGGCATACGGCGGCCGTACGCATCCGCGACCGGACCGCCGAAAAGGCTGGCGGCGACCGATATTCCCACGGCTAAGAAGACGAGTAACCCGGCGAGCGCGGCGCCGACCTCGGCGGCCAGGTAAATGGCCATGAGAGGCGTGATAATTGTGTTGAGGAAACGCTCTACGAATCCAACTGCAATTCGCAGGCGAAGAGTTGGATGAAGCATACGCCATCGCACTCTCTGAATCCCCCGTCGCGTAGCGTTGTTAACTCTTGTCCGGAGCAGTCTACCGGGGTAACAATCGCGCCTACGAACGCCAAAAGTCAATGTGATGCAAGTCACAACTATGAGATAGTAAAGGAATGTCCAATGAATGTTTTTTGTTAAACGAATTCGAATGGGAAGCGAATAGTGGATTCCGCTTTCGCGCCTTCAACCTGGATTCATCGTGTGACAGTCGACCTGTGGACAGGGACCCATCACCGATCGGCAGCACGCCCATCAGCGCGCCGACCACCCACGAGACTTTGATCAGCAAGTACGGCGACAACGCCAGAGCCGCCCCATACGCAGCGCTCCGCCCGACCCGATCCCAGCGCTCCACCCGAACTCCCCTTCCATCGGCAGGAATCCCAGCCTCCGGCCTTACCCGCCCGGCCACATCCCCCGCCGGACGCATCCGCCTCCCCCACCCGGGGGAGGCAACGGGTGGCAACTGAGTACCGAAAGACCACCACGACGAGTCCTCCCGCACAGTGCGGTGAGCGAGCACTACTGAGCACGTGGATGACGGCCGGCGCCTCGTCTAAAGGGACCGCGCGCAGAGTGATCGCTGGCAGCAACGGGTCCCCGGGCTGCCTTCAGCCCGGGACCCATTGATGAGGTGGTCTGCTGCCCCTCAGCCCTTCACACAGATGACCTGCTTGAGCTTCGCGACGACCTGCACCAGGTCCCGCTGCTGCTCCATCACCTTCTCGATCGGCTTGTACGCACCCGGAATCTCATCCACGACGCCGGAGTCCGTACGGCACTCCACACCCCGCGTCTGCTCCTCCAGATCCTTCGTCGAGAACCGCCGCTTCGCCGCGCTACGGCTCATCTTCCGACCGGCTCCGTGCGACGCCGAGTTGAAGGACTTGGCGTTTCCGAGCCCCTTCACGATGTACGAACCGGTGCCCATCGACCCCGGAATGATGCCGAACTCCCCGCTGCCGGCGCGGATGGCGCCCATACGGGTGACCAGCAGGTCCATCCCCTCGCACCGATCCTCCGCCACATAGTCGTGTTGACTACAACTGACCTGCTCAGTCAGGCGAGTTCGCGGCGGCATACTCGGTTTCGCGACGTTGAGGACACTGCCGCAGCCTCGCGTTCCGCGCAGCCAAAGAGGTACGCGATGCCTTCCGCGAGCCTGTCCTGACCATCTCTCACGGCCGCGTCGTGTATCCGTCTGCCCGCTCCGCGCAGCCCATCCACGCTATTGGGCCGTACGGGGGCACCCACTGGGTTGTACGGGTGCCCCCCGGCCTCGGCATGCGGGGTGCGCGGATCTGAGGGCGCCAAGCCCACGGCACACGGTGTGTGCTACACGCACCCTCCGGCACGGGTGCACGTGGTGCTGTCCTTCAGTTGGTAGCCGGAGCCGTCGTCCGCGTAGTAGTCGACGACGACGCGCTGCGCGCCGTTATCCACCAGCGAGAAGTTGAGTGTCTGCGGTCCGAACGGATGGTCGCCCGCGGAGCAGAACTTGGTCGTCGAGGCGGTCTTGACCGACCCGTCCGCGCCGGTCCCGGTCAGCAGGACATAGCGGCAGCCGCTCGCCACGTGGTTGTTGCCGATGAACGTCACGGACCGTTCCAGCCACTGCAGTTCACCTGTCCCGACGCTTGCCCCGTGCGTCAGCCGGAACTCGGTGACCTCGTCCCGTGCCCCACTGTCGGTGACACAGCCGCCGCGCGTGCACTTCTGCGTCTCCTTCGTCGCGTACGTGAGCCCGCCGTCCTCGGATGCCCAGTACGTGACGACGACGTCGCGGGGGGCGAAGTCTCCGAAGTCGAACTCGACCTGGCTGAAGGGGTGGTCACCGGCCGAGCAGTGGCGGGTCGTGGTGGACCGCTGCACCGATCCGTTGGCCCCGGTGGCGACCATCTCGACGAAGCGGCAGCCGCTGGCCACATGATTGTTGCCGTTCAGGGTGACGGACCGGTTGTACCAGGTCGCCGACCCGGCGCCGACACTCGCTCCGTGCTCCGTACGGAACTCGGTCACCCAGTCCGCCGCAGTGTTGTCCGTGACGCATCCGGTGCGGGTGCACTTCTGGATCTCCTTCGTGGCGTACGTGCGTCCGGCATCGTCGGACGCCCAGTACGTGACGACGACGTCGCGGGGGGCGAAGTCTCCGAAGTCGAACTCGACCTGGCCGAAGGGGTGGTCACCGGCCGAGCAGTGGCGCGTGGTGGTGGCCCGCTGCACCGATCCGTTGGCCCCGGTGGCGACCATCTCGACGAAGCGGCAGCCGCTTTCAATGTGGTTGTTGCCGGTGATCCTCGTCGACCGGTTGTACCAGGACACCGCGCCGGTACCGAGGCTCGCGCCGTGGCGCAGCTTGAACACGGTCACCGGCCCCGGGTCGCGCGGCGAGCTGACACACGCGCCGTCGGTCGCGGTGCACCGCACGGTGCCCTTGGTCTCATACGGGCCGGTCTGGTCGTCCGCCACCCAGTAGGTGATCTGGGCGTGGGTCGGTTCCGGCAGGCCCGCGAAACTGATGTTCCCCTCGAACTGGCGGGTGCTGTTCAGGTCGCCCGAGTTGATGCAGAACGGACTCGATGTCCGCGCCTGCTTAGTTCCGTCGGCCGCGAACACCACCACCTCGACGAACCGGCAGCCGCTGACGACCTTGTTGCCGCCCTCGAACGTCACGCTCTCCTTGCCCAGGGTTCGGAACCAGCGCAGATCGCCCGATGCCACGCTGTTGCCGTGGGACAGCTCGAACTTCGACAGGGGGCGCAGCTCTGTCGCCGGTATGGGCGGCCGCAGATGGTCCATCGACACCATGTCGAAGACGCTCCAGTAGCCGGAGGACCAATCCTGGTCCGGCTCGTTGGTTTTCGTGCTCACATGGGTGAACGCCTCGACGCCGACCCAACCCTGGAACTTTCCGGAGTCGTCGATGACCTGGAGCATGGGCCGCGGGTGCGAGTTGTACTGGTAGCAGTCCTCGCTGCTCGCAGCCAGGCCCTGACACCAGATTTCCTCCAGGTTGCGCCTGCCACCGCCGATTTCTCCGATGTAGCGGACCCGTTCGACGTCGTCCACCTGCCCCAGACACGTCGTGCCGGCCTGGAGGAAGCCCATGCACGCGGCACCCGAGCAGCGCTTCCACGGGTCCTTCGGGTTCTCGCCGCCCTCCCCGCTGAACGTCCAGTCGCCGCCGGCCCCTTCACGGCCCACGATCCCGGCCTTGGCCGAGACGTTCGCACCCCGGTACTGCTCCTTGCTGTACACGTCATCGGTGAGGAGTTCGTCCATGGACACCCGGCTGGCCGCGTCCAGCTCGGCGTTGCTGCCGTACCCGACGCCGAAAGTGGCGCCGTAGTCCGAGAACGCCCCGCCCCACGTGGTGGATGTGGGGACCGTCGCCTCCGGCCGAAGGTTCTCGTAGAAGGTGGGACTGGAGATGCGGGCGACCTTGCCACCGGCCAACCCGGTCTCCAGCTGCCAGCTCTCACTGCGGCTCTGCGGAAGGTCCGTTCCGTCGGCCTTCTTCTTCCATGTCACGACGACCACCGACCTGATGGGGTCGTAGACGAAGGTTCCCTCGTATCCTCCCCACGGCCCGGCGGACGGGTTCTCGAAGCCCTCGACCGTGCGGATGTCGCAGACCGGCACGTCAACGCCGTCGCAGTCCGCGTTCATCGCCGGTTTCCGCTCCGGCTGTTCACGCTGGTGCCAGTCCCAGAAGTTCGTCTTGACGGTGCCGCTCTCATGGAACTCGTAGTAGCCGAGCCGCACCCAGTTGCGGTAGTCGGTCACCTCCGGCCTGTCGAGGCCACCAACGGCGACCACCCAGTTCTTCTTGCCGCCCGGCAGTGCCGAGGCCGCCTGCGCGGGTTCCGCCGACACCAGTGTCGCCGCGAGCAATACGAGTGCACCGAGCAGCGCGACCGCCACCCGTCGCACAGCGCTCGCTGTGTTGTTGTAGTTCATGTCCCCCCTCTTCTGCCTCCCCGAGTTGCCGGGGGACACCGCGCGCTCGAACAAGCACGCCAGCGCATCATAGGAACAGCGAGCCTCGCCGACCCCCTCTGCCGCATGCGGGATGCTCGGCGCCGTGCTGGGCCTCACGTTGTTGCTGACGGGGCACGACCCGGATACGCCGGAAAATCCGCCCGCTCAGGGGACCCACTCGTGCTTTCCTCCGCCGACCCATCTCACGAACGCGGGATCGTCGACGTCGAGATGATTCAGCCCCGCTTGGCGCGCCAGCCTGATCACATCCAGCATGTCGTAGGGGCGACCCTGCCACTGCGGTCCGACAACCGTGGCCATGCCTGACCGGGGTAGCGTCCTGCGCGCGGACGGTGTTCTTGAACCGGGCTCCGCATGAAATGGGGGGACCTATACCTCTCGTACGGCATTCAGGCAGCGGGAGCCTTGGGTGCGCAGAGCGTCGGCAAGTTCGGGTGGGGCGTGGGTGAGGGTGAAGTCGGCGTCGACCGAGGTGATCATCCAGACGAGGTCGCGGGGGGTGCCGGCGCCCAGGTGCAGCAGACAGCTGTGGTCGTCGACGGGTTCGATGACGCCCATGCCGGGCCAGACGCGGTCGGCGACCGCTGCGGCGGGCTCGTGCAGGGTGATGGTGGCCCGGAAGGGCCACGTCTGCGACGACAGCTGGTGGGCCAGATAGGTGGCCACGTCGCCGTCGGGGAGTTCGCGGGGGCTGAACTGCGGGCCGGTCGGAGTGCGTGGGGTGAGCCGGTCGACGCGGAAGGTGCGCCAGTCGGTGCGTTCGGTGTCCCAGGCGACCAGGTACCAGTGGCGCCCGAAGCTGACCAGGCTGTGCGGTTCGACCGAGCGGATGCTTGGCCCGCGGTGGGGGCTGGTGTAGTCGAAGCGCAGCCGCTCACGTCGGCGGCACGCCGCGGCAATGGCCATGAGGGTGTCCGCAGAGACCTTGGGGGCCGGGACCGCGCCGGCCCGTACGGTAGCGGTGTGCAGGGTGTGCACCCGGTGCCGCAGCCGGGATGGCAACACCTGCTCCAGCTTGGTGAGTGCGCGCAGGGAGAACTCCTCGATCCCGGTGACCGAGCCGCCGGCCGCGGTGCGTAGCCCGATCGCGACGGCGATGGCCTCATCGTCGTCGAGCAGCAGCGGGGGCAGCTCGGCCCCGGGGCCGAGCCGGTAGCCGGCGGCGCCCTGGGTGGCGTGCACCGGGTAACCGAGCTCGCGCAGCCGCTCCACATCGCGGCGCAGGGTGCGCCGGCTGACTGCGAGGCGTTCGGCGAGCTCGGCGCCGGACCAGTCGCGGTGGGTCTGCAGCAAGGAGAGCAGCTTCAGCAGCCGCCCGGAGGTCTCGAGCATGCCTCCAGACTGCCCGAAGGTTAGGACCAGAAGTGACCTAAGCAAGCCCTAGCGTCACAGCCATGGCAAACACGACACCCGGCATCCGCTCCTTCCGCATCGACATCCCGCAGACCCAACTCGACGAGCTGCACGCCCGTCTCGCTGCCAGCCGCTGGCCGGACGAGCTGCCCGGTGTCGGCTGGAGCCGCGGCGTTCCGTTGGCTTACCTCAAGGACCTCGCCGAACACTGGCGCACCGCCTACGACTGGCGGGTGCACGAGGCGGCGCTCAACGAGCACCCCCAGTACCTGACCGCCATCGATGGGCAGAACATTCATTTCCTGCACGTACGCTCCCCCGAGCCCGATGCCACGCCGCTGATGCTGCTGCATGGCTGGCCGGGCTCAGTGGTGGATTTCCTCGATGTCATCGGGCCCTTGTCCGATCCCCGCGCGCACGGCGGCGATCCGGCAGACGCCTTCCACCTGGTCGTCCCCTCGCTGCCGGGGTTCGCGTTCTCCACCCCACTGGCCGGGCCGGGCATGGGCGCGGCCACGATGGCCGGGGCGCTCACCCAGCTGATGTCCCGCCTCGGCTACGCGCGCTACGGCGTCCAGGGCTACGACACCGGCTCGTGGGTCGCCCCGGAGATGGGCAAGCAGGCCCCGGACCACGTCGTCGGCATCCACGTCAACGCGATGATCACGTTCCCGGTCGGCGCGGAAGGCGAGATGGACGGCCTCACCGAAGTCGAACAACGGCGCTGGCAGGCCATGCAGAACTTCAACGACGGCTACCTGCAGTGCAACTCCAAACGGCCGCAGACGGTGGCCTACGCCCTCACCGACTCCCCTGTCGGCCAGCTGGCCTGGATCGTGGAAAAATTCAAGGAGTTCACCGACCCGGAAGATGGGGTGCCCGAGGACAGCATCGACCGGGACCGCATCCTGACCGAGATCTCGTTGTACTGGCTGACCGGCACCGCCGCTTCAGCCGCCCAGGTCTACTACGAGGAGATCTCGGCGAACGACTGGAGCGAGGCCGCAGCCGACGACTGGAACACCGACTCCAGCGTCGACAGCGCCCAAGACACCAGCTGGGTCAACGGCCAGGACAACTGGGCAGCCGACCGGCGCGGGACGGTGCCCACCGCCGTACTGGTCTCCACCCACGACGTGACCATCCGCCGCTGGGCCGAACGCGACCACAACGTCGTGCGGTGGACCGAACTCGACCGCGGTGGCCACTTCCTCGCGATGGAAGCCCCGGACCTGCTCGTCAGCGACGTCCGCGAGTTCTTCGGCAAAGCACGCTGAAAGGGAGATCCGAACCCTCAACTGGCGGGCGAATCAGCCTCATCACTGATCATGCAACCAAGTGGGGGAGAGGAGCAGGGGCGGGGATTTTCAGTTTCAGAGATCCTCATCACGCTCGCCCCTCGGCCGGACGCGGTCGTCGCAACCCGCTCGGCGACCGACGGGCCCCGGACGCGGAGTCCGGGGCATGTCGATCACGTGAGGTGCTGGACGTCAGCCCTTCACACAGATGACCTGCTTGAGCTTCGCGACCACCTGCACCAGGTCCCGCTGCTGCTCCATCACCTTCTCGATCGGCTTGTACGCACCCGGGATCTCATCCACGACGCCGGAGTCCTTACGGCACTCCACACCCCGCGTCTGCTCCTCCAGATCCTTCGTCGAGAACCGCCGCTTCGCCGCGCTACGGCTCATCTTCCGACCGGCTCCGTGCGACGCCGAGTTGAAGGACTTGGCGTTTCCGAGCCCCTTCACGATGTACGAACCGGTGCCCATCGACCCCGGAATGATGCCGAACTCCCCACTGCCGGCGCGGATGGCGCCCTTACGGGTGACCAGCAGGTCCATCCCCTCGTACCGCTCCTCCGCCACATAGTTGTGGTGGCAGGAGATCACCGGCTCGAAGGTCACCTTCGCCTTCTTGAATTCCTTGCGGACCACGTCCTGGAAGAGCCCCATCATGATCGCGCGGTTGTACTTCGCGTACTCCTGCGCCCAGAACAGGTCGTTCCGGTACGCCGCCATCTGCGGGGTGTCCGAGATGAAGACCGCCAGGTCGCGGTCGACCAGGCCCTGGTTGTGCGGCAGCTTCTGCGCCTCGCCGATATGGAAGTCGGCCAGTTCCTTGCCGATGTTCCGTGATCCGGAGTGCAGCATCAGCCAGACCGAACCCGATTCGTCGAGACAGAACTCGACAAAGTGGTTCCCGGATCCCAGCGTTCCCATCTGCTTCGTCGCCCGGTCCTGACGGAACTTGACCGCATCGGCCACCCCGTCGAACCGGCTCCAGAAGTCGTCCCATCCCGCCGTCGGGAAACCGTGCACGCGGCCCGGGTCCACCGGGTCGTCGTGCATCCCCCGGCCGACCGGAATAGCCTGCTCGATCTTGGTGCGGAGCCGGGAAAGGTCACCCGGCAGATCGTTCGCGGTGAGCGACGTCTTCACGGCCGACATACCGCAGCCGATATCGACTCCGACCGCCGCCGGGCAGACCGCGCCGTGCATCGCGATCACCGAGCCGACCGTCGCGCCTTTGCCGTAGTGGACGTCCGGCATCACGGCCAGGCCCTTGATCCAGGGCAGGGTGGCGACGTTCTGCAGCTGCTGCATCGCACCGCCCTCAACCGTCGAAGGGTCGGCCCACATCCGGATCGGGACCTTGGCGCCCGGCACCTCTACATACGACATAACTCCTCGATTCCCCCGTAAAAGCCTAAAACGCAAAATCCGGTGCCAAGGACCGCAAAAGACTCAACGGACCGGCATCCACGGCAGCGTGTGCGATAGACATTGTGTCCATCGGCCGCCATCGGGCGGCAACCGCTTTTCCTCCCGAAAGGAGCCTGGGACCGTGCAACGAAAGGCGTACGTACCCGGCCTGGCGGCGCTCCTCGTCGCGCTCGTCCCCGGCTGCACCGCCGGCACCGGCACCGACGGCTCCGCCACGGACTCCAAGGCGGGCGGAGCCAAGTCCTCCGCCGCTCCCCCGGGCAAGTACCGCACTCTCCTCGAGCCCTGCCGCTCCGTCGAGCGCTCCACCCTCAAGGACTTGCTGCCCGGCGCCGCCGAGCTGCCCGAGGAACAGCAACAGAACGTGTACCGCGGTGCGGCCGCCGTCACCTACGACACCGACCGCCGCGTCGGCTGCAGCTGGAAGGCCGACGCCCCGGACGCCTCCCATCACCTCACGCTCGACTTCGAGCGTGTCGTCTCCTACGACGGGGCGGTGAGCGACGAGGACCGGGCGCAGGAGGTCTTCGCGAAGAAGCAGGCCGCGGCCTCGCTGCCGGTCGCCGTCGACCCGCGTGGCGAGAAGGGGCAGGAGTCCACGGCCCCCGCACAGTCCACGGCACCCGCGACCCCGCCGACCACACCGTCCACGCCGACGACGCCGTCCACGCCGACGGGCACAGGAACGCCATCGGGCACCGGCACCCCCGACGGACTTGCGCCGCGGGTCCTCGAGAGGCTCGGCGACGCCGCCTTCCTCGACGACGTCCTCACGGGGGCCGGGGCCGGTTCCACCGCCCAGCGCCGCACCGTGAGCGTGGTCTTCCGCACATCGAACGTCATCGTGACCATCGTCTACGCCGAGCAGGCCGCCGTGACGACAGAGGTCCCGGACAGCAAGGAACTGCAGGAAAAGGCACAAGGGCTGGCCCGTGGGCTGGTCGAGCAGTTCACCGACTGAGCGGGCCCGAGGACGAACGTACGTATCCGGAGACACACCCGTGGACGGGCCATGTCCGCGTACCGTGGCCTCGCCGACCGGACCCTACGACAACCGGACCGTACGACAATCGACTGAAGGAACCATGCACCGTTCAGCCACGCGACTCACCCGCATACTCGCCTGCGCAGCCGTCCCGGTGATGCTTGTCGTCGCCGGCTGCTCGTCCGACTCCGCCGGCGACAGCAAGAAGGACTCTTCCTCCTCCGCCTCCTCGCCGGACGCGCAGAAGCCGGCGACCGTCGCACCCGCGAAGTACTCGAAGCTTCCCGAGCCCTGCAAGACGATCTCCGCGAAGACGATCGAGCAGCTGGTGCCGAAGACCAAGGTCAAGTCGGGCACCGCCGGCAAGTCCACGGACATCGCCAACCGCGGCAGCTGCTCCTGGAACGGTCTGGACGACAACGGCGTCAAGGGCTCGCAGTACCGCTGGCTCGATGTCTCCTTCCTCCGGTACGAGTCCGAGTCGTCCCTCGGTATCAGCGGCGAGAAGCGCGCCGAGGACAGCTACGCCAAGGAGATCTCCAAGGCGAAGTCCGTGGAGGGTGCCAAGAAGGTGCGGAGCTCGCCCGCGGCCGGCCTCGGCGAAGCGGCCACGGCCGTCGGCTACGACCTGGAGAAGACCGGCGAGGACTTCACGTATGCGACGGTCGTGGCGCGCACCGGCAATGTCGTGATCACGCTCACCTACAACGGCACCGGCTACGCGGGCGCGAAGAGCCCGTCCGCCTCCGACCTGATGAAGGACGCCGTGACGGCGTCCAAGGAGGCTGTGGCCTCGGTCACCGCCGCCAACAAGTAGGTTCCGCACCCGGCCTGTTCACGGGGCCCGTCGCTCCCCGGAGGGACGGGCTCCGCAAGCATGTGCCAGGCTGTGCCCGCTGGATTCGAAAACGGGAGGGGATCGCGGGTGGCCGCGATGCAGCTGACACGCACGCACCGCATACTCATCGGGCTCGTCGTCACGGGCGCGGTCATCATCGCCGCGATCGGTTTCGCGGGGTCGTACGCCGCCGTACGCGAGCTCGCCCTGAAGAAGGGCTTCGGCGACTTCTCCATCGTCTTCCCGATCGGCATCGACGCGGGTATCTGCGTCCTGCTCGCCCTGGATCTGCTGCTGACCTGGCTGCGCATCCCCTTCCCGCTGCTCCGCCAGACCGCCTGGCTGCTCACCGTCGCCACCATCGCCTTCAACGGCGCGGCGTCCTGGCCCGACCCGCTCGGCGTCGGCATGCACGCGGTCATTCCGATCCTGTTCGTCGTCTCGGTCGAGGCGGCGCGGCACGCGGTGGGCCGGATCGCGGACATCACCGCCGACAAGCACATGGAGGGCGTACGCCTCACCCGCTGGCTGCTGTCCCCGATACCCACGTTCAAACTGTGGCGCCGGATGAAGCTGTGGGAGCTGCGCAGTTACGAGCAGGTCATCAAGCTCGAGCAGGACCGGCTGATCTACCAGGCCCGCCTTCAGGCCCGCTTCGGACGGTCATGGCGCCGCAAGGCCCCGGTGGAGTCGCTGATGCCGCTGCGCCTCGCGAAGTACGGCGTACCGCTGGCGGAGACGGCTCCGGCGGGGCTGGCCGCGGCGGGCGTCGAGCCGGCGCTGCTCCCGCCGGCACCGGCACCCCAGCCCCAGCCCCAGCTGCCGCGGGCGCAGGCTCAGGGCCGGGCCCAGGTCCAGGAGCCCGGCGGGCCGGAGTGGCCCCAGGAGCACGAGGAATTCGAGCAGGACGAGCAGTACGCGCAGTACGAGCAGTACGACGGCCGGATGCAGGACCAGGGCCGGATCCCGGGCCAGGCCCAGGGGGACCAGCAGTACGCGGAGCAGCAGTACCAGCAGGAGAACCTCGAGAGCCCCTGGTTCGCGGCTCCGCAGGTCCCGCAGGACGCGTACGAGAGTGCGTTCAACCCGACGTACGTCGAGGGCCTGGAGCCCACCCCGGTGCGCGTCCCGGCGGGCCCCGGCCGCACCCGCCCCCTCGGTGGCGTCGTCCCCGGTCAGCGCACGGACGCCCAGGCCCAGTACGCCGAGCCCGGCCCCGCCGCCGGGCAGCAGCAGCCGCCGGCCGAGGAGTACGCCGACCCGGAGTCGGAGGTCGAGGAACTTCCGACTCCGGGTCTGCCCGACGACCTCACGCGCGAGGAGGCGTACTTCAACGCCTTCCGCAAGTACGTCAGTGAGCACGGCGACTTCCCCAACGCCCGGCAGTTCGGCCTCTATCTGATGGACCTCTACGGCATCACGGGCCGCACCGGCGGCCCGCTGAGCGAGAGCTCGCTCAGGGGCTATCTGCGGGACTTCCGCTACCGCTACCAGACCGAACTGGACGCGGACGCCGAACACATCGCGTAACCAGGACTCACCCGACCAGAACTCGCCCGACCAAGACTCGCGGCAACGCCACAGGGCCCTCGTCCGATCCCGGACGAGGGCCCTGTGTACGTCGGCGGCTACGCGCCGAGCAGCTTCCGAACCCGCTCGGCCCCCACCGCCAGCAGCAGCGTCGGCAGCCGCGGCCCGGTGTCCTTGCCGACCAGCAGGTGGTAGAGCAGCGCGAAGAAGGACCGCTGCGCGGCCTTCAGCTCCGGCGTCGGCTTGGCGTCGGGTTCCAGGCCCGCCAGCACCTTCGGCACGCCGTAGACGAGCGTCGTCAGACCGTCCAGCGACCAGTGCGTGTCCAGCCCCTCCAGGAGCAGCCGCAGCGACTCGCGCGCCTGGTCGTCCAGCGAGCCGAGCAGCTCGGTGTCCGGCTCCTCGCGGACCAGAGTGCGCTGGTCGGCCGGGACCTGGGTGGTGATCCAGTTCTCGGCGCGGTCCAGCCGGGGCCGTGCCTCGTCCAGCGAGGACAGCGGGTTCTCCGGGTCGAGGTCGCTCAGGATCCGGATGGTCTGCTCGTCGTGCCCCGCCGTGATGTCGACGACCGAGGCGAGCGTCCGGTACGAGAGCGGGCGCGGCGTACGCGGCAGCTCACGCGCGGCCGTCCGCGCGGCCCGTGAGTGCGCAGCGGCATCCGCCGGCAGCGCGGTCCCGTCCGCGACCTTGGCCTCCAGCTTGTCCCACTCGTCGTACAGCCGCTGGATCTCCTGGTCGAAGGCGATCTTGAAGGACTGGTTCGGCTTGCGCCGCGCGTACAGCCAGCGAAGCAGCGGCGCCTCCATGATCTTCAGCGCGTCGGCCGGCGTCGGCACACCGCCACGGGACGACGACATCTTCGCCATCCCGGAGATTCCCACGAACGCGTACATCGGACCGATCGGCTGCACGCCGTCGAAGATCTCGCGCACGATCTGCCCGCCGACGACGAACGACGATCCCGGCGAGGAGTGGTCGACACCGCTCGGCTCGAAGATCACGCCCTCGTACGCCCAGCGCATCGGCCAGTCGACCTTCCAGACCAGCTTGCCGCGGTTGAACTCGCTCAGCCGCACGGTCTCGCCGAAGCCGCACGCCGTGCAGGTGTACACGAGCTCGGTCGTCTCGTCGTCGTACGAGGTGACGGTCGTCAGGTCCTTCTCGCACCGGCCGCAGTACGGCTTGTACGGAAAGTACCCGGCGGCGCCCCCGCTGCCGTCGTCCTCGGCGGCCGCGCCGGAACCCTCCGCCGCCTCCAGCTCCGCCTCGTCCACCGGCTTCTGCGACTTCTTGGCGGGCGCCTTCTTGGTCCGGTACTGGTCGAGGATCGCGTCGATCTTGCCGCGGTTCTTCATCGCGTGCAGGACCTGCTCGCGGTAGACACCCGAGGTGTACTGCTCGGTCTGGCTGATGCCGTCGTACTCGACACCCAGCTCGGCCAGCGCCTCGACCATCGCGGCCTTGAAGTGCTCGGCCCAGTTCGGGGAGGCCGACCCGGCCGGTGCGGGCACCGAGGTGAGCGGCTTGCCGATGTGCTCGCCCCACGAGTCGTCCACGCCGGGGACCCCGGCCGGCACCTTGCGGTACCGGTCGTAGTCGTCCCACGAGATCAGATGACGGACCTCGTGACCGCGCCGCCGGATCTCGTCCGCGACCAGATGCGGGGTCATCACCTCACGGAGATTGCCCAGGTGAATCGGGCCTGACGGCGACAGACCGGACGCGACGACGACCGGTTTGCCAGGCGCACGTCGCTCCGACTCGGCGATGACCTCGTCCGCGAAACGGGAGACCCAGTCGGTCTCGGTGCTGCTCTGAGCCACGATCGGCACGTCCTTGAATGCTTGGGGTTCTCTTGCGGGTTCTCGACAGGCGTCGTACGCCATTGTCCCAGACGGAACGGCTCCCCCTGAGGTTGCCCATTCCGAGGAGAAAAGAGGTTGCCGCCCCATGGGACACTTGACAACCGAAACAGACTCCCGACGAGACTCGACAAGAACGGAAGCTCATGGCCTCGGTCCCTTCCCTCGCTTCGACCGTGCAGCAGCGCCTCGCGGACGCCCTCTCGGCAGCCCTGCCGGAGGCCGGTTCCGCCGACCCCCTGCTGCGACGTAGCGACCGGGCCGACTTCCAGGCCAACGGCATCCTGGCGCTCGCCAAGAAGCTGAAGGGCAACCCGCGCGAGCTGGCGGCCAAGGTCGTCGAGGGCCTGCCCACCGGTGACCTGCTCAAGGAGATCGAGGTCTCGGGCCCCGGCTTCCTCAACATCACGCTCACCGACGAGGCGATCGTGAAGACCCTCGCCGCACGCGCCGCCGACGACCGGCTCGGTGTCCCGTACGCCGAGAACCCGGGCACCACGGTCATCGACTACGCCCAGCCGAACGTGGCCAAGGAGATGCACGTCGGCCACCTCCGCTCCGCAGTGATCGGCGCCGCGATGGTCGAGATCCTGGAGTTCACCGGCGAGAAGGTGGTCCGGCGCCATCACATCGGCGACTGGGGCACCCAGTACGGCATGCTCATCCAGTACCTGATCGAGCACCCGCACGAGCTGGACCACGAGGGCGGCGAGGAGGTCACCGGCGAGGAGGCGATGTCCTCCCTGAACCGCATCTACAAGGCTTCGCGCGCGCTCTTCGACTCCGACGAGGCGTTCAAGGACCGCGCCCGTAACCGGGTGGTGGACCTGCAGGCCGGGGACCCCGAGACGCGTGCCCACTGGCAGCGGTTCGTCGACGAGTCGAAGATCTACTTCTACTCGGTCTTCAACAAGCTCGACATGGAGATCCGCGACCCCGACATCGTCGGCGAGTCCGGCTACAACGACATGCTCGACGAGACCTGCCGCCTCCTGGAGGAGTCGGGCGTGGCGGTCCGCTCGGAGGGTGCGCTGTGCGTGTTCTTCGACGACGTGAAGGGACCGGACGGCAACCCGACCCCGCTCATCGTCAGGAAGAGCAACGGCGGTTACGGCTATGCGGCCACCGACCTCTCCGCCATCCGCGACCGGGTGCAGAACCTCAAGGCGAACACCCTCATCTACGTCGTGGACGCCCGGCAGTCCCTGCATTTCAAGATGGTCTTCGAGACCGCGCGGCGGGCCGGCTGGCTGAACGACGAGGTCAAGGCCGTACAGCTGGCGTTCGGGACCGTCCTCGGCAAGGACGGCAAGCCGTTCAAGACCCGGGCGGGCGAGACGGTCCGCCTGGTCGACCTCCTGGACGAGGCGATCGAGCGGGCGACGGCCGTCGTGCGGGAGAAGAACAACGAGAAGATCGCCCTCACCGAAGAGGAGATCATCGAGAACGGGGAGCAGATCGGCATCGGCGCGGTGAAGTACGCCGACCTGTCGACGTCCGCTGCCCGCGACTACAAGTTCGACCTGGACCAGATGGTGTCGCTCAACGGCGACACGTCGGTGTACCTGCAATACGCGTACGCCCGTATCCAGTCGATCCTGCGCAAAGCGGGCGACGCCAAGCCGGCAGCCCACCCGGAGCTCGAACTGGCACCGGCTGAGCGCGCGTTGGGTCTTCATCTGGACCAGTTCGGGGAGACGCTGGCGGAAGTCGCCTCGTCGTACGAGCCGCACAAGCTGGCCGCGTACCTCTACCAGCTGGCCTCGCACCTCACCACGTTCTACGACCAGTGCCAGGTGCTGAGCGACGACAACCCCGCGGAGCTCGTCGAGAACCGTCTGTTCCTGTGCGACCTGACCGGCCGCACGCTCCACCAGGGTATGGCGCTCCTCGGCATCCACACCCCCGAGCGTCTCTGAACTCAACGCCCCTCGGAGACTCTCAGGGACCCTCAGGACGCTCCTGCGCGACCCACGCGCTCTTGTCCGGCCAGTACCCGTACTCGGTCCGTCCCTTGATCGCGCTCGTACGGAACGGCTTCCCGTCGTCGTCGACACGCACCGTCCCCCGCCGGTCCCCGCTGCTCCAGTCGAGCTCCAGGTACCAGCTGACATCGTGTCCCTCGGTGTGGAGGTCGAGGTTGAGCACCTGCGGATCGTTGGACGCGACCTTGTACGGGAAGTCCTTGGCGGGCACGACGGTGTCGCCGTCCTGCCCCGCCACGGGCTTCACCAGCGGTTGCCCGGCATCCAGGTCGATGTCGAAGGCCTGCGGGGTGATGCCACCACCGCAGCCGTAGGACATCGAGTACGCCTTCCAATCGAGGGGTGCGCTGCGCGCAACGACCCGTACATGCACGGCGTTCAGCACCACCGAGTCCGCCGTCCTGCCCGTCGCGGTCAGCTGAAGCAGCAGGTGGCCGCCGTCCACCCCGCCCAGCGCACGGGCCCAGCTCCGGTTGTCCTGCGGCGCGGGCGGGGGCGGGACGGCGTCGGGCGCCTGGTCGAGGAGGTAGTACTGACCGCAGGGCTCCTCCCAGTTGTACGAGCTGACGCCCACCCGCAGCGGTACGCCGCCGGACTGAGCCGGCGGCGTGGGGGCCACGCCCGCGGCCGGTGTCGCCGCCTGGCTCCCGCTGGGCGAGGCGCTCTTGGCCGGGCTGCCACTCGGCGAGGCGCTCGGTGACGGGGAACCGGGCGCGGCGGTGCCGGGCGGGGCACTGGCCCCGGCTACGGCGTGGGACGTCTGCTTGTCGTCCTGGTCCTGCGTTGCCGCGTGGCTCGCGATGAAGGCGGCGGGCACGGCCAGGGCGACAACGGCGCCTGCGGCGAGCGCGATCCGCAGCCTCTTGGGGTCGCGGGTGCGACGCCCGGCCCCACCCTCGGGCACCGCTCCCCGCTCGGGCGCCACCTCCGGCACAGCCACCTCCTGCACGAGGTCCGGCTCAGGCACGGGGGCCGGCTCAGGCACCTCCGGCACCGGTTCCGCCGCGGCACCCTCGACCCGCGCACGCCGACGTGCGCCGTCCGCCAGGATCCATCGCCGGTGCAGCTCCACAAGCTCGTCCGGCGTCGCGGCGCAGAGCCGGGCCATCCGCTCCACGGGGGCGTAATCGGTGGGGACGGCGTCGCCGTTGCAGTACCGGTGGAGCGTGGACGTACTGACGTGCAGCTTGCCCGCGAGGATGCCGTAGCTGCGTCCCGAGCGGTCCTTGAGTTCCCTGAGCAGGGCCGCGAACTCCTCGGCCTCCAGTGTCGCCACGTGCGGTGTTCCCCCTCTTGAGCGCTGCCGACTGTCCCGGAACGCCGTTCCAGGGACGGGGTATCCCCCCAGGTCACCGTACGCGCAAGCGTTCCAGCATCCCCAATGGTTCAGGGGCTGTTGCGGCCGGAACCGGCCGCCACGCAGTCTGTGATCACACCGCACAGCCCACCGGGAAGCAGCCGGAAGGAGCCATGCGAACCCGCATACGCAACTGCCTCATCGATGTGGTGGCCGTGCTTGTGGTGATCGCAGCGACTGCGGTCGTCACGGCCCTCATCTGCCAGTTCTGATCCACAGACGATCCACACGGGGAGAACCGAACACCATGCACAATGCCCGTATCCGCACCACCGCCGTCGCCGCCACCGCTCTGCTGGCCGCCCTCTCTCTGACGGCCTGCCAGTCCGGCGACGACGGCGACGCCGACGCAAAGAAGTCGGGCGCGGCGCCCGCGTCCACGAGTACGCCGTCCACGGGCGCCAAGCCCGCGCCCAGCCCCACGAACACCCCCGCGGGCAGCGACACCCGCACCGGCAACGGCGGCCGTTCGACGGGCGGCGGCAAGAACAGCAACAGCGGCGGCAAGGGCTCCGGCAAGGCGGGCGACTCCGGCCCCGCCACCGCCGCCTGCATCGGCGAGAACACCAAGGTCACCGTCAGCAAGGTGAGCCGCCCCATCAACCACCTGCTGCTCACCATGACCAACACCGGCTCGAAGGCGTGCAACGCCTACCACGCCCCGCTCCTGCGCTTCGACGACGCCCAGGCCGTCACGCAGATCATGGACTCCAGCAAGCCGCAGGCGGTCGTCACCATCGCTCCGGGGGAGTCCGCGTACGCCTCGCTTCTCCTGGAGGCCGACGACAGCGGCCAGAACGGACAAACGGTAAAGAAGCTCACCGTCCACTTCGCCCCGCGCAGTGGCTCCGGCTCAACCGAAACGGCCCCCGACGTGCTCACCCTCCCTGCCGGCACGTACGCCGACTCCAACGCAGCCGTCAGCTACTGGCAGAGCACCATGGCGGACGCGCTCACCTACTGAGGCGCGCAGGGCGCATGGGGCGCATGGAGTCCACGGGACACGTGGAGCGCACGGAACGCGCGGAGCGCACGGCTCCGCCCCCCGCCGGGAACCCGGCGGGGGCCATACCGCATCCCGTCACATCAGTGCGTGCGACTTTCTGCCCGAGGCCTCGTCGATCTCCGTGTGGGCCTTCTGCAGCAGCTGCGAGGCCATGTCCATGAGCGCTCGTGCGCCCGCGATCTCCTCGCCGACCCGCAGCTGTTCCGAATCGGACGGGTGGCGCTGGGCATTACCGTGGCCGCGTATTTCCGTGCCGTCGCCCAGTCTCACCATGGCGGCCGCCCTGGTCCGGTCGCCTTCCTCAGTGAATTCCATCTCTACATGCCATCCGACGAGTGTCTGCATGGCGGATCACCTCCGGTACCTCTTCCAGAGTGCGCCGCCGGAGGCGAGATCACCACTAGTCGTCGACTCCGGCCCGCCCGACCCGGGTGGGCGTGTGGCCGGGCCCGTCCGCCTCGTGCGCACCCCGCGGTAAGTACCTGACCAAATAGTCGGTACTTGTGGGCATTCCAGTGCGGCACGAGGATCGAAGGAGATCCCTTACGTCACTCCCGAGGAGCCCTGCACGGCCACGCCCAAGCCCGCCGTATCCGTTCTCGGCCTCGGAATGACCGGGATCGGCGCGATGCTCGGCAGCGCGCCCGAGTGGGCGAAGGCGATCGACTCGGGGCAGCACCTCACGGACGTCTCCAGCCTCGCCGTGAACCACGCGGCGATCCCGAACTTCCTCACCGCCTTTCGCGACCAGGGCGTCAGAACTGACCATTTCGAGCCCTTCCAGGCGATCCTGGACCGCGCGATGACAGAGGGCTACGCAGCCGACGGCCTGTCCCGCATCGCCGACCTGCTCAGGAAGTGACGGCGAACTCCCTGACGGCGGCTCGGATCACGGCTCCCCCGACCCACCGCTGCCCCGGGGGAGTCCAAGAACGCCGACGGCCGCACGCTCACCCTCACCCCCAGCCACCTGGGGCCGCCTTCAGCGCGACCATGCTCTGAGCCGATTGTCAGTGGCGGCCCCTAAAGTCGCCTGCATGGTGATCAACCCGAACGCACTCGGCCTCGATCTGCCGCCCGGTGCCATGCGCGTCCAGCCGTCCCTCTGGTACGCGAACGAGCCCGCGCAGCCCAACACTTGGGCGCGACTCCTGCCCGCCCGGGAGGCGTCCGGCATGCATCCTGTGCTGCTTGTGAACGGCAAGGACCACACCTGGGACCGGGATCTCGGGCTCGCCCAGGAGTCGGATCCGGACGACCACGACGCCGAAGAGGTTCTGCCGGCCCTGTGGGACCACGTCCAGGCGGAGGACGGCGACGAGGACGACGCGGACACCATCGCGCCCTTCACAACCGAATGGCCCGGCCTCGCCCCGGCGGGCGAGCCGGAGGCCGACCCGGACGTCACGGCCGCCGGTGTCGCCGCCGGGCTGCTGGAGGCCGGACAGCTGGGGGACGTCCGGGCCGGGCTGATCCCCGTACGCCGCAGCGCGGACATCCCCGCGGCGCTGGGCTGGACCGGCGCCTGCAATCACGCGGACACCGGCCCGCTGTCCGCCGTGCTGCGCTCATGGGAGGAGCGCTTCGGCATACGGGTCGTAGCGCTCCACTTCGACCGCCTGGACGTCTCCGTCGCGGCCCCGCCCCGCACGATGGCGGAGGCCCTGGCCGTCGCCGCCGAGCACCACGCGTTCTGCCCGGACAACGTATGGCAGGGGTACGACACGATCCGCGAGTACGCGGAGTTGGCTCTGCTCGGCCGACAGCACTGGACCTTCTGGTGGGACTGACGGACATTTTCGGCTGAACTTCCACCGCATTGGTCTATACCTTGACTCGATCACGACAACACGCTTGAGTGTGCGGCACAGCCCCCCACCGCGGCCTGTCCGGACGACAACTGTCGTTCCGGACAAGGCCGTTGCCGCGCAAAGGAGTCACGAGTGCTGAGACACCGCATCATGGCGTTGCTTGTCGCGATCCTCGTCGGGAGCGGAGTGGCGGCAGCCTTCATGCCCGCCGCGTCCGCCGCCTCCGCGGATGCGTGCACGTCCGCGCCGAACTGGTCCGCCGGTACTTCGTACGTCACTGGCAACGTTGTCAAATACACGGACGGCAAGTACTACATAGCCGAGCACGACAATCCGGGCTACGACCCCACCATCAGCACCTGGTTCTGGGACCCGTACACGTGCAGCGGCGGCGGGGACCCGTCCCCCTCCGGCTTCGTCGTGAGCGAGGCGCAGTTCAACCAGATGTTCCCGAGCCGGAATTCGTTCTACACCTACAACGGGCTGAAGGCCGCGCTGAGCGCGTACCCGGGCTTCGCGAACACCGGCAGCGACACCGTCAAGAAGCAGGAGGCCGCGGCCTTCCTCGCGAACGTCAGCCACGAGACCGGCGGTCTGGTCCACGTCGTGGAGCAGAACCAGGCCAACTACCCGCACTACTGCGACTGGAGCCAGCCCTACGGCTGCCCGGCCGGCCAGGCGGCGTACTACGGCCGCGGCCCGATCCAGCTCAGCTGGAACTTCAACTACAAGGCCGCGGGCGACGCGCTCGGCATCGACCTGCTGGGCAACCCCTGGCTTGTGCAGAACGACGCCGCGGTGGCCTGGAAGACGGGCCTCTGGTACTGGAACACCCAGAACGGCCCGGGCACGATGACGCCCCACAACGCCATGGTCAACCAGGCGGGCTTCGGCCAGACCATCCGCTCCATCAACGGCTCGCTGGAGTGCGACGGCAAGAACCCGGCGCAGGTCCAGAGCCGCGTCAACAGCTACCAGTCGTTCACCCAGATCCTCGGCGTCGCCCCCGGCGGCAACCTGTACTGCTGACAACCCCCCGAAAACGGGCTGCGGGCCGGGGAGAACAGTCCCCCGGCCCGCAGCCGCACCAGTTTCCGGCTCAGAGCGTGCGCGCGACCTCCGTCGCCCAGTAGGTCAGGATCATCTGCGCACCGGCCCGCCTGATCCCGGTCAAGGCCTCCAGAATCGCCCTGTCCCGGTCGATCCAGCCCTTCTCGGCGGCGGCCTCGATCATCGCGTACTCACCGCTGATCTGGTACGCGGCGACCGGCACGTCCACGGCGTCCGCGACCTTCGCCAGCACATCGAGATACGGACCCGCGGGCTTGACCATCACCATGTCGGCGCCTTCGGCCAGGTCCAGTGCCAACTCCCGCAGGGACTCCCGAAGGTTGGCGGGGTCCTGCTGATACGTCTTGCGGTCACCGCGCAGCGAGGACCCGATGGCCTCCCGGAACGGACCGTAGAAGGCGGAGGAGTACTTGACGGTGTACGCGAGGACCGACACGTCCTCGTGCCCCGTCTGGTCCAGCGCGTCGCGGATGACGCCGACCTGGCCGTCCATCATCCCGCTGGGCCCGACGACATGGACGCCCGCGTCCGCCTGGACCTGCGCCATCTCGGCGTACCGCTCGAGGGTCGCGTCATTGTCGACGCGCCCCTCGGCGTCCAGCACCCCGCAGTGCCCGTGATCGGTGTACTCGTCCAGACAGAGATCGGACATGATGACGAGCTCGTCACCGACCTCGGCCTTCACATCCCGGATCGCGACCTGCAGAATCCCGTCCGGATCCGTCCCCGCGGTCCCGGCGGCGTCCTTCTTCGCGTCCTCCGGCACCCCGAACAGCATGATCCCGGCAACCCCGGCCTCGAGCGCCTCGACGGCCGCCTTCCGCAAGGTGTCGCGGGTGTGCTGCAGGACGCCGGGCATCGCGGAAATCGGCACCGGCTCGCTGATCCCTTCCCGCACGAAGGCGGGCAGGATCAGATCGGCGGGGTTGAGCCGGGTCTCCGCGACCATCCGTCGCATTGCGGGTGTCGTGCGCAGCCGCCGCGGCCGCGCGCCGGGAAAGGATCCGTACGCAGTCATGGGAGCAACGCTACGCCGGGCGGGGGTGCGCAGGTGCCGACAGGGTGTCGGGGCCGGGCGGGCCATGCCGGGGCTCTGCCTCGGCCCCCGCGCCTCAATCGCCGGCGGGGCCCCTGTTGGGGCTCCGCCCCAAGCCCCGCTCCTCAAACGCCGAAGGCGCTGGGATGTCCGGGAAACCCAGCCCGTCCGGCGATTGAGGACACGGCCGAAGGCCGTACCGGGGTCTGGGGGCTTGCCCCCGGTTACAGGAAGGGGCGGGGTGGGGAAACGCCCCGAAGGCGACCCGCACCCCGCCCCCGCACCGAACTACGTCGTCCGCCGCCGCCGTCCGCCGGGACGCCGCTCGCTCGGACGCGTCACATGCTCGCCCGCCTCCACCGCCGCCGCCCGGCGCTGCCCGCCGAAGTCCGCCAGCGCCTCCGCCAGCTTGTGCACCGACGGTTCCGGCGACAGCACGTCCACCCGCAGCCCGTGCTCCTCCGCCGTCTTGGCGGTCGCCGGGCCGATGCAGGCGATCACGGTCACGTTGTGCGGCTTGCCGGCTATACCCACCAGATTCCGCACGGTGCTCGACGACGTGAACAGCACCGCGTCGAACCCGCCGCCCTTGATGGCCTCACGCGTGTCCGCCGGCGGCGGCGACGCCCGCACCGTCCGGTACGCGGTCACGTCGTCGACCTCCCAGCCCAGCTCGATGAGGCCCGCCACCAGCGTCTCGGTGGCGATGTCCGCACGCGGCAGGAAGACCCGGTCGATCGGGTCGAAGACCGGGTCGTACGGCGGCCAGTCCTCGAGCAGACCGGCGGCCGACTGCTCCCCGCTCGGCACAAGATCAGGCTTGACGCCGAAATCGACCAGCGCGGCAGCGGTCTGCTCGCCCACCGCCGCGACCTTGATACCCGCGAAAGCACGCGCGTCGAGCCCGTACTCCTCGAACTTCTCCCGCACCGCCTTCACGGCATTCACGCTCGTGAAAGCGATCCACTCGTAGCGGCCCGTCACCAGGCCCTTGACCGCGCGCTCCATCTGCTGGGGCGTCCGCGGCGGCTCGACGGCGATCGTCGGCACCTCGTGCGGCACGGCCCCGTAGCTGCGCAGTTGGTCGGAGAGCGAAGCCGCCTGCTCCTTGGTCCGCGGCACGAGCACCTTCCAGCCGAAGAGCGGCTTGGACTCGAACCACGAGAGCTGGTCCCGCTGGGCGGCGGCGCTGCGCTCACCCACCACGGCTATGACAGGCCGGTGCCCCTCGGGCGAGGGCAGTACCTTCGCCTGCTTCAGGACCTGCGCGATCGTTCCCAGCGTCGCGGACCACGTCCGCTGCCGCGTCGTCGTACCGGCGACGGTCACGGTCAGCGGCGTGTCCGGCTTGCGGCCCGCGGCCACCAGCTCGCCCGCCGCCGCGGCGACCGTCTCCAGCGTCGCGGAGACGACGACCGTGCCGTCGCTCGCGCCGACCTCGGTCCAGCACCGGTCACTCGCGCTACGGGCGTCCACGAAACGGACGTCGGCGCCCTGCGGGTCGCGCAACGGCACACCGGCGTACGCGGGCACGCCCACCGCCGTGGCGACACCCGGCACGACCTCGAAGGGAATCCCCTCCGCGGCGCACGCGAGCATCTCCTGACCTGCGTTTCCGTCGAGGCCGGGGTCGCCGGAGACTGCGCGGACGACCCGCTTGCCGACCCTCGCGGCCTCCATGACAAGATTGGCCGCATCCCTGAGGACGGGGATCCCGGCGGCTGTTGACGCGTCGTCAACAACCGTCAGTTCAGGCGTGCTTACGCTCGCTCGCGCATGGCTGCGTACCACGTCGAGCACATCGGGCTCGGCGATCAGTACCTCAGCACTCGCGAGCGCCTCGACGGCGCGCAGTGTCAGCAGTCCGGGGTCGCCGGGTCCGGCGCCGAGGAAGGTGACGTGCCCGTGTCCGTGTGCAGGAAGGGCCGGAAAGTTGGTGGGGCTCAACGTGCTCGCTCCCCCATAAGACCGGCCGCACCCTTGGCGAGCATCTCGGACGCCAGTTCGCGACCGAGCGCGATGGCGTCGCCGTGCGACGTGGGTACGGGACCGGTGGTGGACAGCTGCACCAGCGTCGAGCCGTCGGTTGTGCCGACGACGCCGCGCAGGCGCATCTCGGTGACAACCTGCCCGTCGGCCAGCAGGTCGGCCAGCGCACCCACAGGTGCGGTGCAGCCGGCCTCCAGGGCGGCGAGCAGGGAACGCTCGGCGGTCACGGCGGCCCGGGTGTGCGGGTCGTCGAGCTCGGCGAGCGCGGCGATGAGGTCCGCGTTGACCGCGGCACACTCGATCGCCAGTGCCCCCTGGCCGGGGGCGGGCAGGACGAAGTCGACCGCCAGGAAGTCGGTGACCTCGTCGATCCTGCCGATGCGGTTGAGCCCGGCCGCGGCAAGAACCACGGCGTCCAGCTCCCCGCTGCGTACGTATCCGATCCGCGTATCGACATTCCCGCGGATCGGCACGGTCTCGATCGCCATGCCATGGCTGCGCGCGTACGCGTTGAGCTGCGCCATCCTGCGCGGCGAACCGGTGCCGATCCTGGCTCCGTCCGGCAGCCGGTCGAAGGTCAGTCCATCGCGCGCCACCAGCACGTCCCGCGGGTCCTCGCGCGGCGGCACGGCCGCCAGCGCCAGGTCGTCGGGCTGCGCGGTGGGCAGGTCCTTCAGCGAGTGAACGGCGAAGTCGACGTCACCCCGCAGCAGGGCGTCCCGCAGTGCGGTGACGAAGACCCCCGTACCGCCGATCTGCGCGAGATGCTCACGGGAGGTGTCCCCGTACGTGGTGATCTCGACAAGCTCGACGGCACGGCCGGTCAACTGGCGCACCACCTGCGCCACTTGTCCGGACTGGGCCATGGCCAGCTTGCTGCGTCTGGTCCCGAGCCTCAGTGCCCTCTCGGTCATACTCGCCCTCGGTTCTTGACGTCGGCGTCATTCAGGTCGGCCCGGCTGACGGAGGCGACCGTCTCCGGGTCGAGGTCGAAGAGTGTCCGCAGCGCGTCCGCGTACCCGGCGCCGCCGGGCTCGCTGGCCAGCTGCTTGACCCGCACGGTGGGCGCGTGCAGGAGCTTGTCGACGACGCGGCGCACGGTCTGGGTGATCTCGGCGCGCTCCTTGTCGTCCAGGTCGGGGAGGCGGCCCTCGAGCCGCGCGACCTCGCCGGCGACGACATCGGCGGCCATGGTGCGCAGGGCGACGACGGTCGGAGTGATGTGCGCGGCGCGCTGGGCGGCGCCGAAGGCGGCCACCTCGTCGGAGACGATGCCGCGCACCTGGTCCACATCGGCGGCCATCGGGGCGTCGGCGGAGGCTTCGGCGAGCGATTCGATGTCGACGAGCCGTACGCCGGCGAGCCGGTGGACGGCACCGTCGATGTCACGGGGCATGGCCAGGTCGAGCAGGGCGAGCCGGACGCGGGCGGTGGCTGCGGCTGCGGCGCCCCGCTCGTGCAGGGCTCCGGCGACCCGGGTGTCCCGGGGCGCGTTGTCGACCCATACCTGGTGCTGCGCGAGCGCGTCGGGTCCGAGCCCGTCGCCGAGCCCGACGGGGCACGCCCCGGCGGTCTCGGCGAGGTTCACCGCGGCGTCGCGGCCGGCCGGCGTCCCGGTGTCACCGACGGCAGCGCCGCCGAAGGCGGACGGGTCGCCGGACCGGGTGGACGGTGCGCGGTCCGCCACGTCCGCGCCCCCCGCAGCAGACTTGTCGGCCAGGCGGCCGTCGCGCGCCGCGGCCGCGGCGAGGCGGGCCACCAGACTGCCGTCCGGAGCGCGCAGGTCCTTCCCCGCCCCCGCCACCGGTACCACGTGCTCCGCGAGCGCCGCCGCGACGGACTCGGCCGTCAGGACCAGGCCCGTCGCACCGGTGCAGGACACCGCCACATCGGCACGTGTCAGCTCGTCGGCGACGTCGGCCATGGACACGGCGTGCGCGCTCACCCCGCCCGGCTCCGTCAGCACCGCGGCCAGTCGCTCCGCGCGCTCCAGCGTCCGGTTCGCGATGACGAGTTCACGTACACCGAGGCGCGCCAGCGTCGTCGCGGCGAGTGAGGACATCGAGCCGGCGCCGATGACCAGCGCCCGCTTGTCCGCGGCCCATGCCTCGACGGACGCGCCCGCGGCCAGCTGCTCGAGGCCGAAGGTGACGAGCGACTGCCCGGCCCGGTCGATCCCGGTCTCGCTGTGCGCGCGCTTGCCGACGCGGAGGGCCTGCTGGAACAGGTCGTTGATCAGCCGGCCCGCGGTGTGCAGCTCCTGCCCGAGGGCGAGAGCGTCCTTGATCTGCCCGAGGATCTGCCCCTCGCCGACGACCATGGAGTCCAGACCGCAGGCCACCGAGAAGAGGTGGTGTACGGCGCGGTCCTCGTAGTGCACATAGAGATACGGAGTGAGCTCCTCGAGCCCCACCCCGCTGTGCTGTGCGAGCAGCGTCGAGAGCTCCGCGACACCGGCGTGGAACTTGTCCACGTCCGCGTACAGCTCGATGCGGTTGCAGGTGGCCAGCACCGCCGCCTCGGCCGCGGGCTCCGCGGCGAGGGTGTCCTGGAGCAGCTTGATCTGCGCATCAGCGGACAGCGAGGCCCGCTCCAGCACGCTCACCGGCGCGCTGCGATGGCTCAGCCCGACGACCAGGAGACTCATGCCGGCATCACGGCGGGCATGTCCCCGTCGGGTCCCTTCCGGCCTGCGGCCTCGGCTTCCTCGCCGGCCTTCCGCTGCTCGTGGAAGGCGAGGATCTGCAGCTCGATCGAGAGATCGACCTTGCGCACATCCACGCCGTCGGGCACCGAGAGGACGGTGGGGGCGAAGTTCAGGATCGAGGTGACACCGGCCGCGATCAGCCGCTCGCACACCTGCTGCGCGGCGCCGGCGGGCGTCGAGATGACACCGATCGACACTCCGTTGTCACTGATGATCTTCTCGAGCTCGTCCGTGTGCTGGACGGGCATCCCGGCGACCGGCCTTCCGGCCATCTCCGGGTCGGCGTCGATCAGCGCGGCGACCCGGAAGCCCCGGGAGGCGAACCCGCCGTAGTTGGCGAGCGCGGCGCCGAGGTTACCGATACCGACGATGACCACGGGCCAGTCCTGCGTCAGACCGAGCTCGCGCGAGATCTGGTAGACGAGGTACTCGACGTCGTAGCCGACACCGCGCGTCCCGTAGGAGCCCAGGTAGGAGAAGTCCTTGCGCAGCTTCGCGGAGTTGACTCCGGCCGCGGCGGCGAGTTCCTCCGACGAGACCGTGGGAACGGACCGCTCGGACAGCGCGGTCAGGGCGCGCAGGTACAGCGGGAGTCGGGCGACGGTGGCCTCGGGGATTCCTCGGCTACGGGTCGCCGGTCGGTGATTTCGGCCAGTTGCCACGGTGCTCCTGCGGGATGAGCGAGGCTGCAGGCGGCCGTATGTCACAGGGCCGCCCCGTCGAATGCAGGCTATGTCTTTGTGAACGCGTGCACAAAGATGGTGTCCGTTTTGTCCGTGCAAAGTGACCGGGGTCACGCCATCCGATCGCGTGATCCTGGAACTCTGGACCGCATGGGTCCGCTGAAGAGCCGAAGGGGGCAAAACCGTACACACTCCTCACGACTACGCCCCCGAGACCGCTTACTGTGCCCTGTCCGCACAGCGTCCCGATAGAGGCTGGACCGCGTCCGGGACCCGAGCAAAACGACCCCGATGGTCTCCGGCCGCTCATCTACGCCCCGAGCGCGCGGCGCAGCCGTCCCGCGTCGACACGCCAGAACGTGTGCTGCTCGCCGTCGACCAGGACGACCGGAATCTGCTCCCAGTACGCCCGGTGCAGCGCCTCGTCCTGAGTGATGTCCTTCTCCTCCCAGGACGCACCGGTCTCGGTGCACACCTCCTCGACCACGGCCCGCGCGTCGTCACAGAGGTGACATCCCGGCTTGCCGATCAGCGTCACCACCCGCTCGTCGGCCTTCTTCTTCGCTCGTCGCAACACAGGACTCATGTGCCCATTCTCCGCCCGCGCCGGAGGGCTGCGGCACGCATCCCGTACGCCCGAATCGCCCGTTTAACGGGTTGGTCGCGGAGAGTTCACGCCATGGCATCCCGGTGGGTCGGGAAGTACCGAACAGACTGGCTATGCTCACGACATGGCCGCACTGGGATGGCTCACCCCCCGTAGGCGCTCCGCCACCGCGCGGAGCGTGCTCGCAGGCGAGGCAGCAGCGGAGGCAGCGCGCAAGTCGTCGCAGCATTTCGAGGCGCTCGATGCACTCGAAGCGCAGGACGGCACCGCCTCGGCCGCCGAACCGGATTTCCCCGTCGCCGGGGACGACCGGGCCGCCGCCTTCTTCGACCTCGACAACACCGTGATGCAAGGCGCTGCGATCTTCCACTTCGGCCGCGGCCTGTACAAGCGGAAGTTCTTCCAGCGCCGCGAACTGGCCCGGTTCGCCTGGCAGCAGACCTGGTTCCGGCTCGCCGGCGTCGAGGATCCGGAACATATGCAGGACGTCCGCGAGTCCGCCCTGTCCATCGTGAAGGGCCACCGCGTCTCCGAGCTGATGTCGATCGGCGAAGAGATCTACGACGAGTACATGGCCGACCGCATCTGGCCCGGCACGCGCGCTCTCGCCCAGGCCCACCTCGACGCCGGGCAGAAGGTCTGGCTGGTGACCGCGGCGCCCGTCGAGACCGCGACGATCATCGCCCGCCGGCTCGGCCTGACCGGCGCGCTGGGCACGGTCGCCGAGTCCCTCGACGGCGTGTACACCGGAAAGCTTGTGGGCGAGCCGCTGCACGGCCCCGCGAAGGCCGAGGCCGTACGCGCGCTGGCCGCCGCCGAGGGCCTGGACCTGACCCGCTGCGCGGCGTACAGCGACTCGCACAACGACATCCCGATGCTGTCGCTGGTGGGACATCCGTACGCCATCAACCCGGACACCAAGCTCCGCAAGTACGCGCGAGCGCGCGAGTGGCGGCTGCGCGACTACCGCACGGGCCGCAAAGCCGCCAAGGTCGGCATTCCGGCGGCAGCGGGCGTCGGCGCCATCGCGGGTGGCACGGCGGCCGCGGTCGCCCTCCATCGCCGCCGCCGCTGACTCCCGGGCCGACGCCGACTCCCGGGCCGACGCCGACTCCCGGGCCGACGCCGACTCGAACGGCGACGCCCGCTCCGGCGACGACAGCGCTTTCCGCGAGCAATCCAGGCCCTTGCCCCTGTGCGCTCCCGCCAGTCCTGTTGCCGCGTGTCGGGCACAATCCACCGCCCGACACGACAGATCACGAATCAATTCGATCAACAAGTGCTCACGATCTGCGACTTGATACGTCTCCTAGACGTAACAGAAGCGACTGAAACGACGATTTGAGCAACTGGGTGTAGCAACGCCTGTACGAAGCGTTATTCTCCTCAGACGCATGACGGACCCCACCAGTCCCCACGACGGGTGAACGGTCCCGCACTGCACGTGATGGAAGCTCTGCCTCTGGGAGTCCCGTGTACCCACACGTCGGGGTTGACGCCTCGGGCCTGGCTACGCTGCGCGCAACGGTCCTCGACCACTTGCGCGGCTTCGTCCCCACCGCGTACGCCGTCCCCGCATTCGCCATGCCCCGCCTTGCCCCAAGCGGCCCGGCCGCCCCCTGCTACGCCCTGGCCGACGGCCGCGCGGCCGTCGGCAGACGAGGCAGCCGGGGCGCCGGCGGCTCCTCGACCGCCGCCCGCCGACCCAGCGCCGACAGCGACAGCGCCCGCATGATGGACCTGGTCGAGCGCGCCCAGGCGGGCGAGACCGACGCCTTCGGCCGTCTCTACGACCAGTACAGCGACACCGTCTACCGCTACATCTACTACCGCGTGGGCGGAAAGGCGACGGCGGAGGACCTCACCAGCGAGACCTTCCTGCGCGCCCTGCGCCGCATCTCCACCTTCACCTGGCAGGGGCGCGACTTCGGCGCCTGGCTGGTCACGATCGCCCGCAATCTGGTGGCCGACCACTTCAAGTCCAGCCGCTTCCGGCTGGAAGTAACCACCGGCGAGATGCTCGACGCCAACGAGGTCGAGCGCAGCCCGGAGGACTCGGTCCTCGAGTCCCTGTCGAACGCCGCACTGCTGGAAGCGGTCCGCAAGCTCAACCCTCAGCAGCAGGAGTGCGTGACCCTGCGCTTCCTGCAGGGCCTCTCGGTCGCCGAGACGGCCAGGGTGATGGGCAAGAACGAGGGCGCGATCAAGACCCTCCAGTACCGGGCGGTGCGCACACTGGCCCGGCTCCTCCCCGACGACGCCCGCTGACCGACTCCCAACTCACCATCGGTGACGCCTCGATGACGCACTGGTCACATCATCCTTCGCGCGTAACCCAAGTGCCGCGACGCTCGTTGTGCGGGATGCAGGTTCCCTGTGGTCACGCCATGCCCGCAGCCACTCACTCGATCGTGTGGATGTGTTCAAGGTATGCAACCATCCGGACCCCCAGGGGAGTCGATCGTCATGACGAGAGGAGGTGCCGCCAGTGATCGCGAACGTTTCGGCGCGTCGGCGGGCGAACGCCTTCGCCCAGGCCTTGGAAGATCAGGCGGCCGCACAGCCCGAAGAATCGGTCGAACCGACCGCGCCCGGACGGCTGTTGGCTCTGGCGAACGGTCTCGGCGAGCTGCCGAAACCGGAGATGGATCCCGAGGTCAAAGTGGTGCAGCGAGCACAGCTCGTGGCCGCCATGGAAGAGATGTTCGCCTCGGGGGGTGCGTCCGCGGGCCCTACAGTGCCCGAACAGCGGACACCCGGCCGTGGCGCCCATCGGGCCTCCCCGCTCCGGAAATTGCGACCACGCTCCCGGTGGTCGAAGGGCCTCGCGGCCGGCGGTCTCACCGTCGGTGTGGCTGCGGGAGCCTTCAGCGGAGTGGCCGCTGCCAGCTCCGACGCCCTTCCCGGTGATTCGCTGTACGGGCTGAAGCGTGGCATGGAAGATTTCAAGCTCGGCCTGGCGGACGACGACTCCGACCGCGGCGGGCTCTACCTCGACCAGGCCTCCACCCGGCTCAGCGAGGCACGCCGCCTGATGGAACGCGGCCGGGCGGGCGCCATGGACCACGAGTCGCTCGGCGAGGTCCGCCGCGCACTCAACGGCATGAGACACGACGTCACCGAGGGCCACCGCCTGCTCCACGAGGCGTACGCGAGGGACGGCTCCCTCGGCCCGATGGCGAGGCTCGATTCGTTCTCCCGGTCCCATCGCGACGCCTGGAACGGACTCCGCGACCGGCTGCCGGCCCAGCTGACCGATGTCGGCGACGAAGTGAACTCCGTCTTCGACGCCATAGACCAAGAGGTCGGCCCGCTGGCGTCGCTGCTGCCACGCGTCCCGGAAAAGGGCGGCCGCGGCTCGCAGCGCCCCGGCGCCACCCAGGACTCGGGCAACACCTCGGACCCGGGCCGTACGACACAGTCCTCACCGGCCACCGGCAGTGGCCGTACTGGAGACAGCGGCAGTCCGCGTCCGTCCGGTTCGGGCAGCACGGCGGACGACGACCTGCTCGGCGGTGACACGGGCGGCCTGTTCGAGCGCCCGTCGAGCGGCGCCACACCGTCCCCGTCCGGCAGCAAACCCGCACAACCGGAGCCGGACGTCACGATCCCGCCGCTGCTGCCGGGGATCCTGCCGGGCCTCGGACTCGACAGCGAGGACGATTAGCAGGCGGTACGTACGAAGGTGGGGCGTCCCTGAAAAGGGGCGCCCCACCTTCGTACGTACCGCCGGTACATGTGTTCAGAAAAGTCGCGCCGGAAAAGTCGCGCCGGAAAAACCGCTTCAGAAGAACACAGACCGGCGCTGCACCAGCAACTTGTACAGCGTGTGCTGGATCTGCTCCCGTACCTGATCCGTCAGATTGAACATCAGCATCGGATCCTCGGCCGCTTCCGGCGGATACCCGTTCGTCTGGATCGGCTCGCCGAACTGGATCGTCCACTTCGTCGGCAACGGCACCGCGCCCAGCGGCCCCAGCCACGGAAACGTCGGCGTGATCGGGAAGTACGGAAACCCGAGCAGCCGCGCCAGCGTCTTCGCGTTGCCGATCATCGGGTATATCTCCTCGGCACCGACGATCGAGCACGGCACGATCGGTGCCCCCGCCCGCAGCGCCGTCGACACGAACCCGCCCCGCCCGAAGCGCTGAAGCTTGTAACGGTCGCTGAACGGCTTGCCGATGCCCTTGAAGCCCTCCGGCATCACGCCGACGACCTCGCCGCGCTGCAGCAGCCGTTCCGCGTCCTCCGCACACGCCAGGGTGTGCCCGGCCTTGCGGGCCAGTTCGTTGACCACCGGCAGCATGAAGACCAGATCCGCGGCGAGCAGCCGCAGATGCCGGTTGGCCGGATGGTTGTCGTGGACGGCGACCTGCATCATCAGCCCGTCCAGCGGAAGCGTCCCCGAGTGGTTGGCCACCACCAGCGCCCCGCCCTCGGACGGGATGTTCTCGATGCCCTTCACCTCGACCCGGAAGTACTTCTCGTACAGGGGGCGGACCATCGACATCAGGACCTGGTCGGTGAGCTCCTTGTCGTAGCCGAACTCGTCGACCTCGTAGTCACCGGTGACGCGCCGCCGGAGAAACGCCAGGCCGCCGGCGATCCGCCGCTCCCAGCCGCCTCCGCCCGTCGGCTCCTGGCCCGTCAGGGGCTCCTGGCCCGCCTCGGGGGCCCGAACCGCTCCCCGGGGCTCTCCGTCCTTCTGCTGCCCCGGCAGCTGGCTGACCGGAGCCTCGCGCACCGCCGCGGGCTCGGCCTTCCGACGGCTGCTTCCTGCGGGGCGCCGCCGCGCCGATCGCTGCGCGCTGCTGCGCGAACGGTCGTCGTCGAACGGAATGACCTTGGCGTCCGCCATCGTTGGCTGCGCTCCTTATTCGGCGTCGCTCTGAGTCGTCTTCATGGTCGTCCTACTCGATCGGCTTCGGCGATCGCCCTCGTCGATCGGCGTCATCGATCGGCTTGGTCCATCGCCTTGCTCGCGGCTGTCGTCCTCGCACTGCCGGCCAAAGGCAGTGCCGCGGCCACCTGGTCCACAGCCCTGGCGAGCGCGTCCGGCGGCAGCAGCCCCGGCCCGCGGCTGCGTGCGAAGTCCGCGAAGGCCTCCGCTGTCGTGTACTTCGGCACGAACCCGAGTGTCTCGCGCATCTGAGTGGTGCTCACCACCCGGCCGTGCGTGAGCAGCCGGATCTGTTCGGGCGAGAAGTCCGTAATGCCGATCGTACGCAGCGCGGAGCCGACCCAGGTGACCGCAGGCAGCAGAACCGGCATCGTCGGCCGGCCCAGCCGCCGGGAACACTGCGAGAGCAGCAGTACACCATCACCCGCGACATTGAAGGTGCCACTGTTGAGCGTGCCGCGCCGCGGCTCGTGCAGGGCGATCCGCAGCACGTCGATCACATCGTCCTCGTGGACGAACTGCAGCCTCGGGTCGTAGCCGAAGACGGTCGGCATGACGGGCAGCGAGAAGAACTCGGCGAGCGGCGAGTCGGCGCACGGCCCGAGGATGTTCGCGAAGCGCAGTACGCACACCGCCACATCCGGCCGCCGCCGCGCGAAGCCCCGTACGTACCCCTCGACCTCGACCGTGTCCTTCGCGAACCCACCGCTCGGCAGCGACTTGGGTGGCGTGGTCTCGTTGAAGACCGCCGGATCGCGGGGCGCGGAGCCGTACACACTCGTACTGGACTTGATCACCAGCCGCTTGACGGTCGGCGACTTCTGGCAGGCACCGAGCAGCTGCATGGTGCCGATGACATTGGTTTCCTTCACCGTCGTACGGCCGCCTGTGCCCAGCGGCGTACCGGTGACATCCATGTGCACGACGGTGTCGACGGCATGCTCGGCGAGCACGCGCGCGATGGCGGGCTGGCGGATGTCCGCTCGAACGAAGTCGGCCCCGCCAAGATGATGCTCGGGCGCCACCGCATCGACCCCGATCACCCGGTCCACCTCGGGATCCCGCTGGATACGCCGGACGAGCCGGCCTCCGAGCTGCCGGGCCACTCCGGTGACGAGCACGACCTTCCCCAAGATCAGCGCCTTCCTTAGGTCCGCCTAGGTCCACTCTTATGCGTCACCGTAGCGGTTACGTGTTGCGCTGTGATGACCGCACGGCGGTCTTTTGCCACGACCGCTCCTTTGGCCACCCACAAACGCACCGCGGCCCTCCCACCGTGAAGGTGGAAGGGCCGCAGAGACACGTACAGCGGTCGCTTACTTCTTGTTGCGACGCTGAACGCGGGTGCGCTTGAGCAGCTTGCGGTGCTTCTTCTTGGCCATCCGCTTACGCCGCTTCTTGATAACAGAGCCCACGACTACCCTCGCTCACTTCTCTTCACTCGGTGCGGGGCGTCTGGGCCCACACGACCTACGTCGGCCTAGCCTACCTGCCGCCGAGTGAGGGACGTAATCCGAGGGGATTCGCCCGGCTCCGGTTACGCGGATTCCACCCCCACGAATGATTCGCGGAGGTACTCGTGAACCGCTTGCTCCGGAACCCGGAAGGACCTGCCCACCCGGATCGCCGGCAGATGACCGCTGTGTACCAAGCGATACACGGTCATCTTCGACACTCGCATCACCGAGGCAACTTCCGCCACGGTAAGAAACTTGACCTCGTTGAGAGGCCTCTCGCTGCCAGCAGCCATGACCCACCTGTACCTTCCGCACCCGACGCGCACCGGCTTCCCCTCCGGTGACTCAACGTCGCTGTGCGCTCACTCCCAGACTAGGGGCGTGTGGTGCGAGTGGGGAAGAGGAGCAGCCATCGGCCGCCTACTGTGACAGACACGCTCGATTGAGTACATAGCGAGTAAGCGGTCGGTAGTAATCGGACCGCACTGCGTCATCAAGCGGAACAACGACTGAGACGCGCCCCTCGGCCTCGCCGACGAAGAGGGCCGGATCGTCCGTATCCGCCAGACCGATGGCCTCAATCCCCAGCTGACCTGCCCCGCAGACCCAGCCGTGGTCCCCGACGACCAGCTCGGGCAGTGGCCCGCCACCCTCCGTCACACCCTCCAGGGCGACCCGAACCGGGAGCGGTGAATGGGTATGTGCGCCGGTCTCACTCCCGGCGCCCCGTGCGCCGGGTTCCCGCACCAGCGCGACTCCTCGTACGTACTCAAGGTTGTACGTACGTACGCCGAACCGGGTCGTTATGTCGACACATCGCCCCTGCGCGGGGGTGAGTACGAGGCAACCTGCCGCCGACAAAGCGTCTGCCAGCCCGGCGTAGAACCCGAGAAGCCGATGCGGATGCCCGGTCCCGAACATCACCGGCGCCCGCCGAGCGGCCACCTCCCCGAGCCGTTCGGCAAACGCGGCGAGCCCGCTCAACGTCCGCTCCGGATCGATTGCATCGGGCCCGGTCACATACTCGGGATCGTCCGAAACCCCACACTTGTCAGCCATCAGCGCGATCAAATCCCGCTCGCCCCAGGCCCATTCGGGATCAAGCCCGAGAGTCACGCGGGGATCCCTGGCGGCGAAGAGCCGATAGCTGCGCAGGCTCACCTCCCGCGATGTGGCCACCGTCCCGGCCAACCGGGCCGCCAGCAGATGCGCCCGCAGCGCTCCGGTGCTCAACACTCTGCCGATGCTCCCGCACCGGTAGCGGTTCCGGGCCAAAAGCCCGGGTAGCACCCACAGTTGGCGTAACAGTCGCGCGGCCTAAACGCGGAGTGCCGGGCCCCGCGGAGCTCCGTTCCGGGAAGGGGAGGGAGGGGAACGCCCAGCGTCCCGCACCTCCATCCGGCCGCCCATCCACACCGGCCCACCGCCCGCTGCGCACCGCCGCGGGTTACGCACCGCCGCGGGTTACGCCAACAGTCCCCGCAACGGAAACGCCGCCCGCCGCGTGGCCAGAACCGCCTGGTCCAACCGGTCCGCCGGGTCGTACCCCTGCTCCCACTCCCGCCAGGCCGGCTCCCGCCCATCCGTCATCCGCCCCGGCGCCACCCGCCGTGTCAGCGCATACACCTCATCCCGCCACGACGACGGAATGACTGACTCCGGATCCACGGGCGCATGCGCCGCGATCCCCACCAGATGCGTCCACGACCTCGGTACGACATCCACCACCTCGTAGCCCCCGCCGCCGAGCGCCACCCACCGACCGCCCTCCACGTACTCGTGCGCCAAGGCATGACACGACTCCTGCACCGCCCGCTGCGCATCCAGCGAGACCGCCAGATGCGCCAGCGGATCCTCGAAGTGCGTATCCGCCCCATGCTGAGTCACCAGCACCTGCGGCCGGAAGTCCGCCAGCAGCTCCGGCACCACCGCGTGAAAGGCCCGCAGCCAGCCCGCGTCGCCCGTCCCCGCCGGCAGCGCCACATTCACCGCACTGCCCTCGCCCGCCCCGGCGGCCCCGGTCTCTTCGGGCCACCCGGTCTGTGGAAACAGCGTCCGCGGGTGCTCGTGCAGCGACACCGTCAGCACCCGCGGGTCCTCCCAGAAAGCCGCCTGGACCCCGTCCCCGTGATGCACATCGACATCCACGTACGCGACCCGCTCCGCCCCCAGTTCCAGCAGGCGGGCGACGGCCAGCGACGCGTCGTTGTAAATACAGAACCCGGAAGCCGACCCCGGCATCGCATGGTGCAGCCCGCCCGCGAAGTTCACCGCATGCTCGGCCTCACCCCGCCACACGGCCTCCGCGGCCCCCACCGACTGCCCGGCGATCAGGGCCGACGCCTCGTGCATCCCGGCGAAGGCCGGGTCATCCACCGTCCCGAGCCCGTACGACTGGTCGGCCGCCCGAGGGTCGAGAGACGCCGCCCGCACCGCCGCCACATAGTCCTCGTGATGAACGAGTCTGAGCGTCGAGTCCCCGGCCGGCTTCGCGGCCACCACATCCACCGCACGATCCAGTGCGTACGCCCGCACCAACCCCATGGTCAGCGCAAGCCGCACCGGATCCATCGGATGGCCGTCACCGAAGTCATACTTCGTTACCGCCTCGTCCCACATCAACAACCCGCGGCCGCTCATGCACGCCACCGTACCGGGCGGTATCCGCCCCGAACGATCTGGCGTACCACAACGTCACCAGCACCAACACCATCGGCACGACCATCGCCCACCGATAGCTCCACGCATCACCGAGCGCGCCCACCAGCGGCGACCCGATCAAGAACCCCACATAGTTGAAGACATTCAGCCGCGCCACCGCCACGTCGCTCGCCCCAGGGAACAACCGCCCCGCCGCCGCGAATGTCTGCGGCACGATCACGCACAGCCCGAGCCCCAGCATGGTGAACCCGAGCATCCCCACCCACGCCCCCGGCGCCACGGCCACCACCCCGAACCCGGCCGCCGCCAGCACCGTCCCGCATCGCACGACCGCCACCGCCCCGAACCGCCGCACGCCCAGATCCCCGACGGCCCGCCCCAGCAGCGTGGTGACCATATAGGCGTTGTACGGAACGGTCGCGAGCTCCTCCGAGCTCCCGAGCACGTCCTGCAGGTACTTCGCGCTCCAATTCGAGACGGTCGAGTCCCCGATATACGCGAAGGTCATCACCAGACAGAGCGGCAGCAGCAGCTTGAAAGCGCCAGCCTGCCACTCCCCCGCACCTTTCTCCGTGTCCCCCTCGGCTCTCTCCCCTTCCCTCCCGGCCCGCTCCCCGTCCGCGTACCAACGGCTCCCGACCAGCGCGGTCGGCAACAGCACCATCGCCACCGGCAGATACGACATGAGCAGCGACAGGTCCCAGTGCGCCCCGGCCCAGGCGAGGGAGGCACCCGCGATCCCGCCGAGGCTGTACGCGGCGTGGAAGCCGAGCATGATGCTGCGCCCGTACGACCGCTGCAGGCTGACCCCGAGCATGTTCATGGAGGCGTCAAGCGCCCCCACCGCCAGCCCGAACCCGCCCAGCGCGACGGCCGCCTGCCATATCTCGCTACCGGCCGCCACCCCGAGGAGCGCCAGCAGGACCACGGGCTGGGCCCATCGGAGCACCACACTCGGCGCGACCCGCTTCACCAGCCGCTCGGTGATCACACTGGCCACACCGGCGAGGATCGGTACAGCGGCCAGGAAGGCGGGCAGCAGGCCGTCGGATATCCCGTACCGGTCCTGGATGGCGGGGATACGCGTCACGAGCAGGGCGAAGGCCACCCCCTGCGCGAAGAAGCTCAACGCCAAGGAGGCCCGCCCGTGCCGCAAACGCGCATCTGTCATGGCCGCACAGCGTAGGGCGCCGATCTACCCATGGGTAGATCGATCACACGAGCAATACGGGCAACTCCGCCATCCCGTCGAAGTACCCCTTGGCGCCATCGAGCTTGTCTGCAGCCGTCATGGCCGTGAACCCGTACACATCCATCCCGGCCGCCCTGGCCGCCGCCACCCCGAGGGGGCTGTCCTCCACGACGACGCACCGCTCCGGCGCCACCCCCATCCGCTCGGCGGCATGGAGGAACAGATCCGGCGCCGGTTTCCCGCGCCCCACATCCTGCGCGCTGAACACCGTACGGTCCTCGAACCACCGGTCCAGCCGGGTCTTCCGGTGCCCGACTCTGATCCGCTCATGGCTGCCGGAGGAGGCGACGCAGTACGGCACCCCGTCCGCGACCAGCTTCTCGAGCACCTCGGTCACACCGTCGACGGCGACCAACTCCCGCTCGAAGGCGGCAAAGACACGAGCGTGCAGGGTCTCGTCGAAGTCCGCCGGCAACGACTGTCCGGTCCGCTCCCGCACAAGATCGTGTACACGGTGCACAGCGGCGCCCATGTAGTCACGAAGGGAGTCCTCGTACGACGTGGGATGCCCCAGCTCGGTGAGATAGCCGGCCAGGATGGTGTTGGAGATCGGCTCGCTGTCGACGAGCACACCGTCGTTGTCAAAGATGACGAGGTCGTATCGCATACCTGGACCCTAAACGCAGAAAAGCCCCGCACCATAACGGTGCGGGGCTTTCCCACAATGATTGTTCGGCGGTGTCCTACTCTCCCACAGGGTCCCCCCTGCAGTACCATCGGCGCTGAAAGGCTTAGCTTCCGGGTTCGGAATGTAACCGGGCGTTTCCCTAACGCTATGACCACCGAAACTCTATGAAGATGTACGACCCGGAATCCCCGCACAGGGGGACTCGACAGTTCGTTGCTTCAGAACTAACACAGTGGACGCGAGCAACTGAGGACAAGCCCTCGGCCTATTAGTACCAGTCAGCTTCACCGGTTGCCCGGCTTCCACATCTGGCCTATCAACCCAGTCGTCTACTGGGAGCCTTAACCCCTCAAGGGGGTGGGAGTCCTCATCTCGAAGCAGGCTTCCCGCTTAGATGCTTTCAGCGGTTATCCTTTCCGAACGTAGCCAACCAGCCATGCCCTTGGCAGGACAACTGGCACACCAGAGGTTCGTCCGTCCCGGTCCTCTCGTACTAGGGACAGCCCTTCTCAAGACTCCTGCGCGCGCAGCGGATAGGGACCGAACTGTCTCACGACGTTCTAAACCCAGCTCGCGTACCGCTTTAATGGGCGAACAGCCCAACCCTTGGGACCGACTCCAGCCCCAGGATGCGACGAGCCGACATCGAGGTGCCAAACCATCCCGTCGATATGGACTCTTGGGGAAGATCAGCCTGTTATCCCCGGGGTACCTTTTATCCGTTGAGCGACGGCGCTTCCACAAGCCACCGCCGGATCACTAGTCCCGACTTTCGTCCCTGCTCGACCCGTCGGTCTCACAGTCAAGCTCCCTTGTGCACTTACACTCAACACCTGATTGCCAACCAGGCTGAGGGAACCTTTGGGCGCCTCCGTTACTCTTTAGGAGGCAACCGCCCCAGTTAAACTACCCATCAGACACTGTCCCTGATCCGGATCACGGACCCAGGTTAGACATCCAGCACGACCAGAGTGGTATTTCAACGGCGACTCCACAACCACTGGCGTGGCCGCTTCAAAGTCTCCCACCTATCCTACACAAGCCGAACCGAACACCAATATCAAACTGTAGTAAAGGTCCCGGGGTCTTTCCGTCCTGCTGCGCGAAACGAGCATCTTTACTCGTAGTGCAATTTCACCGGGCCTATGGTTGAGACAGTCGAGAAGTCGTTACGCCATTCGTGCAGGTCGGAACTTACCCGACAAGGAATTTCGCTACCTTAGGATGGTTATAGTTACCACCGCCGTTTACTGGCGCTTAAGTTCTCAGCTTCGCCACACCGAAATGTGACTAACCGGTCCCCTTAACGTTCCAGCACCGGGCAGGCGTCAGTCCGTATACATCGCCTTACGGCTTCGCACGGACCTGTGTTTTTAGTAAACAGTCGCTTCTCGCTGGTCTCTGCGGCCACCCCCAGCTCTGGCAGTAAATGCCGTCACCGGTGATGGCCCCCTTCTCCCGAAGTTACGGGGGCATTTTGCCGAGTTCCTTAACCATAGTTCACCCGAACGCCTCGGTATTCTCTACCTGACCACCTGAGTCGGTTTAGGGTACGGGCCGCCATGAAACTCGCTAGAGGCTTTTCTCGACAGCATAGGATCATCCACTTCACCACAATCGGCTCGGCATCAGGTCTCAGCCTTGATGTGTGACGGATTTGCCTATCACACGGCCTACACCCTTACCCCGGGACAACCACCGCCCGGGCTGGACTACCTTCCTGCGTCACCCCATCGCTTACCTACTACCATCTTGGGCCGGCGGCTCCACCACTCCCCTCAACTCCGAAGAGATCAGGGCGGCTTCACGGCCTTAGCATTAATGGGCTCGATACTGGGCGTTTCAAAGCGGGTACCGGAATATCAACCGGTTGTCCATCGACTACGCCTGTCGGCCTCGCCTTAGGTCCCGACTTACCCTGGGCAGATCAGCTTGACCCAGGAACCCTTAGTCAATCGGCGCACACGTTTCTCACGTGTGTATCGCTACTCATGCCTGCATTCTCACTCGTGAACCGTCCACCACTCGCTTCCGCGGCGGCTTCACCCGGCACACGACGCTCCCCTACCCATCCGTACTCCCGTTGGGGATATGTGTACGAATGACACGACTTCGGCGGTACGCTTGAGCCCCGCTACATTGTCGGCGCGGAATCACTTGACCAGTGAGCTATTACGCACTCTTTCAAGGGTGGCTGCTTCTAAGCCAACCTCCTGGTTGTCTCTGCGACTCCACATCCTTTCCCACTTAGCGTACGCTTAGGGGCCTTAGTCGATGCTCTGGGCTGTTTCCCTCTCGACCATGGAGCTTATCCCCCACAGTCTCACTGCCGCGCTCTCACTTACCGGCATTCGGAGTTTGGCTAAGGTCAGTAACCCGGTAGGGCCCATCGCCTATCCAGTGCTCTACCTCCGGCAAGAAACACACGACGCTGCACCTAAATGCATTTCGGGGAGAACCAGCTATCACGGAGTTTGATTGGCCTTTCACCCCTAACCACAGGTCATCCCCCAGGTTTTCAACCCTGGTGGGTTCGGTCCTCCACGAAGTCTTACCTCCGCTTCAACCTGCCCATGGCTAGATCACTCCGCTTCGGGTCTTGAGCGCGCTACTGAATCGCCCTGTTCGGACTCGCTTTCGCTACGGCTTCCCCACACGGGTTAACCTCGCAACACACCGCAAACTCGCAGGCTCATTCTTCAAAAGGCACGCAGTCACGACTGACAGCACAAGTGCTGCCAGCGACGCTCCCACGGCTTGTAGGCACACGGTTTCAGGTACTATTTCACTCCGCTCCCGCGGTACTTTTCACCATTCCCTCACGGTACTATCCGCTATCGGTCACCAGGGAATATTTAGGCTTAGCGGGTGGTCCCGCCAGATTCACACGGGATTTCTCGGGCCCCGTGCTACTTGGGTGTCGCACAAGCAAGCCGTTGATGTTTCAGCTACGGGGGTCTTACCCTCTACGCCGGACCTTTCGCATGTCCTTCGCCTACATCAACGGTTTCTGACTCGCCCAACAGCCGGCAGACTGTTGAAGTGCGATCCCACAACCCCGTATGCGCAACCCCTGCCGGGTATCACACGCATACGGTTTGGCCTCATCCGGTTTCGCTCGCCACTACTCCCGGAATCACGGTTGTTTTCTCTTCCTGAGGGTACTGAGATGTTTCACTTCCCCTCGTTCCCTCCACACTGCCTATGTGTTCAGCAGCGGGTGACAGCCCATGACGACTGCCGGGTTTCCCCATTCGGAAACCCCCGGATCAAAGCCTGGTTGACGGCTCCCCGGGGACTATCGTGGCCTCCCACGTCCTTCATCGGTTCCTGGTGCCAAGGCATCCACCGTGCGCCCTTAAAAACTTGGCCACAGATGCTCGCGTCCACTGTGCAGTTCTCAAACAACGACCAGCCACCCACCACCCCGCTCTCACGAGCGAGTTCACCGGGGCCGGCATCGCGAAGGGCGAGCTCACGCTCGCACCCTCAGATACCCAACAGCGCGCCCGGCACGACCCCCCAACCCTCACGTTCCACGCCGAAGCAGTACTAGTGAAGCCAGGAAACCGTGCCGAATAGTCAACGTTCCACCCATGAGCAACCAGCACCGGACATTCGCCGGTGTTCTGGCCTCTGACCGGGCAAGCCCGGTAAGAAGTGCTCCTTAGAAAGGAGGTGATCCAGCCGCACCTTCCGGTACGGCTACCTTGTTACGACTTCGTCCCAATCGCCAGTCCCACCTTCGACAGCTCCCTCCCACAAGGGGTTGGGCCACCGGCTTCGGGTGTTACCGACTTTCGTGACGTGACGGGCGGTGTGTACAAGGCCCGGGAACGTATTCACCGCAGCAATGCTGATCTGCGATTACTAGCAACTCCGACTTCATGGGGTCGAGTTGCAGACCCCAATCCGAACTGAGACCGGCTTTTTGAGATTCGCTCCGCCTCGCGGCATCGCAGCTCATTGTACCGGCCATTGTAGCACGTGTGCAGCCCAAGACATAAGGGGCATGATGACTTGACGTCGTCCCCACCTTCCTCCGAGTTGACCCCGGCAGTCTCCTGTGAGTCCCCATCACCCCGAAGGGCATGCTGGCAACACAGAACAAGGGTTGCGCTCGTTGCGGGACTTAACCCAACATCTCACGACACGAGCTGACGACAGCCATGCACCACCTGTATACCGACCACAAGGGGGGCACCATCTCTGATGCTTTCCGGTATATGTCAAGCCTTGGTAAGGTTCTTCGCGTTGCGTCGAATTAAGCCACATGCTCCGCTGCTTGTGCGGGCCCCCGTCAATTCCTTTGAGTTTTAGCCTTGCGGCCGTACTCCCCAGGCGGGGAACTTAATGCGTTAGCTGCGGCACCGACGACGTGGAATGTCGCCAACACCTAGTTCCCAACGTTTACGGCGTGGACTACCAGGGTATCTAATCCTGTTCGCTCCCCACGCTTTCGCTCCTCAGCGTCAGTAATGGCCCAGAGATCCGCCTTCGCCACCGGTGTTCCTCCTGATATCTGCGCATTTCACCGCTACACCAGGAATTCCGATCTCCCCTACCACACTCTAGCTAGCCCGTATCGAATGCAGACCCGGGGTTAAGCCCCGGGCTTTCACATCCGACGTGACAAGCCGCCTACGAGCTCTTTACGCCCAATAATTCCGGACAACGCTTGCGCCCTACGTATTACCGCGGCTGCTGGCACGTAGTTAGCCGGCGCTTCTTCTGCAGGTACCGTCACTTTCGCTTCTTCCCTGCTGAAAGAGGTTTACAACCCGAAGGCCGTCATCCCTCACGCGGCGTCGCTGCATCAGGCTTTCGCCCATTGTGCAATATTCCCCACTGCTGCCTCCCGTAGGAGTCTGGGCCGTGTCTCAGTCCCAGTGTGGCCGGTCGCCCTCTCAGGCCGGCTACCCGTCGTCGCCTTGGTAGGCCATCACCCCACCAACAAGCTGATAGGCCGCGGGCTCATCCTTCACCGCCGGAGCTTTCAACCCCTCCCCATGCAGGAAGGAGTGTTATCCGGTATTAGACCCCGTTTCCAGGGCTTGTCCCAGAGTGAAGGGCAGATTGCCCACGTGTTACTCACCCGTTCGCCACTAATCCACCCCGAAGGGCTTCATCGTTCGACTTGCATGTGTTAAGCACGCCGCCAGCGTTCGTCCTGAGCCAGGATCAAACTCTCCATGAATGTTCTCCCGTAATCGGGATCAACACCACAAGAGCGGAACAGCCGGTCGGAATAAGACCGACTGTTCACAGCGTCCTCGCTGTGTCATTGCCTGCCCCGCTGCAATGAGCGGAGACAGGACTTTCAAAGGAACCTCGAACCTGCCGAAACAGGCCGGGGTATCAACATATCTGGCGTTGACTTTTGGCACGCTGTTGAGTTCTCAAGGAACGGACGCTTCCTTTGTACTCACCCGCAGAACACTGTCTGAAGGCTTTCCTCCGGGCGCTTCCCTTCGGTCTTGCGTTTCCGACTCTATCAGACTCTTTCGTGTCCGATTCCCCGTCGGAGCGGGGTTTCGCTTTCCAGCCTTTCGGCTTTCCGGCGGTTCCGACTCTATCAGATCCTTTCGGGCCTGATTCCCAGTCAGCGGGATTTGTCTTTCCGGCTGTTGGGCCGTTCCGACGAGTGAGACTTTAGCGGAATCCTCGTCCCCGACGCTAATCGGGGTTGCGCTCATTCGAACGCGGATTCCTCATTTCACAAAAGCGCACAGAAAGTCGGGCGACAGAGTGTCGCTCGCTTGTAGTGGATCTTGCGGAATGGCTGTCCGGGGACCGGCCGAAGTCGGTGCTCACGTCGGACAACTCGGAGAACACTACGGATGCCCGTATGTGCTGTCAACTTCGGGCCCGGGTGCGTACTCTCGAGCGCATGACAGCGCGTACGTGCTTCCTCCAGTGGTGGGCCGCCTGACGGCGGCCGGCACTTACGCATGCACTCAACGGCCGCCGCTTCGGCGGCCGTTCTCGTTACTCCCTCCGGGAGTCCGGCCGCTCGACGCGGCGGCTCCAGTCAGGAGACGGAGAGCGGGATGACTCGGATCTTCAGCGGTATCAAGCCGACAGGGCATCTGACCCTGGGCAACTACCTCGGTGCCCTGCGCAGGTGGGTCGAGGTCGATCAGCATCAGGCGGACGCACTGTTCAGCGTGGTCGATCTGCATGCGCTGACCATGGAGCACGATCCGGCGCGGGTGCGCAGACTCAGCCGGCAGGCCGCGACGCTGATGCTGGCAGCGGGCCTGGATCCGGAGCGGTGCACCGTATTCGTACAGAGTCATGTGGACGAGCACGCCCGGCTCTCCTGTCTGCTGGAGTGCACGGCGACGGACGGCGAGCTGCGGCGCATGATCCAGTACAAGGAGAAGAGCGCGCGGGCACGGGCTGCCGGACAGAGTGTGCGGGTGTCGCTGCTGACGTATCCGGTGCTGATGGCGGCGGACATCCTGGCGTACGGGGCCGATGAGGTGCCGGTGGGTGACGACCAGGCCCAGCATGTGGAGCTGACCCGCGATCTGGCCGTGCGGTTCAACCAGAGGTACGGGCATACGTTCACCGTGCCGAAGGCGACGCATCCGCCGGTGGCGGCGCGGGTCATGGATCTGCAGGACCCCACCTCGAAGATGGGGAAGTCGCACGAGTCCGGGGCCGGAATCGTCTATCTGCTCGATGACGCGGACATGGTGCGCAAGAAGATCACGCGAGCGGTCACGGACAGCGGGCGCGAGGTCGAGTACGACCGGGAGAGCAAGCCGGGTATCGCGAATCTGCTCGAAATCCTGGCGTCCTGCGAGGGTGGGAACCCGAACGAGTTGGCCGGTGTATATGAGTCGTACGGAGCGTTGAAGAAGGACACGGCCGAGGCGGTGGTGGAGCTGCTCAGGCCGGTCAGAGAGCGGCATGCCGAGCTGGCGGCGGATCCGGGACACGTCGATGGCGTACTGAGGAAGGGAGCCGAGCGGGCCAGGGGGATGGCGCGGCCGAGGGTCGATGCCGCCTATCGGGCGATCGGGCTCTTGCCCGCGTAGCCGCGGACAAGAGAAAGGGATGCGGCTGCTCCCGCCGCCGTGGCTCCACGACGGCGGGAGTGCGGCGATCGTCAGCCGTTGCCCGAGGCGAGCTCACGGCTACGGTCGCGAGCCGCTTCGAGGGCGGCGATCAGGGCGGCGCGTACACCGTGGTTCTCGAGTTCACGGATGGCACTGATCGTGGTGCCGGCCGGGGAGGTGACAGCTTCACGGAGCTTTACGGGGTGTTCGCCGCTGTCGCGGAGCATCACCGCTGCGCCGATGGCGGCCTGGACGATCAGGTCGTGGGCCTGGGCTCGGGGGAGGCCGAGGAGGATGCCCGCATCGGTCATGGCCTCGACAAGGAAGTAGAAGTACGCCGGCCCCGAGCCGGACAAGGCGGTGGCCGCGTCCTGCTGGGACTCGGGGACGCGGAGCGTCTTGCCGACTCCGCCGAAGATCTCCTCGGCGTGCGCGAGGTGCTCGGCGGTGGCGTGGCTGCCGGCCGAGATCACGGACATGCCCTCGTCGACGAGGACGGGGGTATTGGGCATGACGCGGACCACGGGGGTGCCTACGGTCAGGCGCTCCTCGATGAAGGAGGTGGTGATACCGGCCGCGGCACTGATGACGAGACGCTCGGCGGTGATGTGCGGGGCGAGTTCGTCGAGGAGCTTGCCCATGTCCTGGGGCTTGACGGCCAGGATGAGGGTGTCGGCGCGCTTGGCAGCTTCGGCGTTGTTGACGGGCTCGACGCCGTAACGGGTGCGGAGTTCTTCGGCCCGGTCGGCGCGGCGGGTGGTGACCAGCAGATCGGCAGGGCGCCAGCCGGCGCGGATCATGCCACTGAGCAGGGCTTCTCCGATCTTGCCCGTACCGAGAACTGCGACTGTCTGGGTCATGGCTCTGTTCACCTCGCCGGTGGGGATACGTGGGGTCATCCTCGCACCAGGGGCGTAGCCGTGCCCGGGCGTCCGAGGGGCGGTACGGGTGCGTTCCGGTCCGCGCCCTCGGACGGCAGGTCCCGGCGGAGCCGTCGGGACCTGCCGGTGCAGCTGGCTAGAGGGCGCTGCGGGAGCGCCATTCGGACCAGGAGAGGTTCCAGTCGCCGTAGCCGTTGCCGGAGGCGCGCTTGAAGGTCACCGATACAGGCAGGCCGACGCCGACGTGCCCGCCGTCGGTGATGTTGATGGAGGCGTCGGCCAGGTGGCCGAGGGTGGCGGCGGACGGTGGGGTGGCCGTGGGCCGCGGTGCTTCTGCGGTCGAGTTGGCGACGGGCCGGCGCGGTGGCGCCGCGACGGCGTCCGGTGTCCCGCCCGCGCCGGAGCAGCCGGTGAGCGACAGCGCGCAGATCAGGCCGAGCACGGCAGCCGTGATGTGTCGTGGCATTGAGTTCCCCCCTGGGTCAGCTGAAGGTCAGCTGTGTTGGTCCGGCTTCTGTACGCATGGGAAGGGAGGCAGGTTGCACAGGGGGCGGAGATGGTTTCCCGTGGAACCGAGAGGGCGCCGGGACTGTCCTACCGCTCGTGACGGTGGAGGAGTTCGACGCCTTCTACGCGGGCGCCTTCCCCCGGCTTGTGGGGCAGCTGTACGCGTTGACGGGCGATCACGGCGAGGCGCAGGACGTGGTCCAGGAGGCGTTCGTTCGGGCTTGGGACCGCCGTGCCTCGTTTCTGGCGGAGGAGGCTCCCGAGGCGTGGATCCGTACGGTCGCGATGCGGCTGGCGGTGAGTCGCTGGCGGCGGGCGAGGCGGTGGCTGGAGCTGGTGCGGCACCATCCGCCGGCGGACCGTACGCCGGGGCCCGGGCCCGAACACACGGTGCTCGTCGAGGCGTTGCGGAAGCTGCCCGAGGCGCAGCGGCAGGCGGTGGTGCTGCATCATCTCTGCGATCTGAGCATCGAGCAGATCGCAGCAGAGACGGGTTCACCGGCCGGTACGGTCAAAGCCAGGCTGTCGCGCGGGCGAGCCGCCCTCGCCAGGTTGCTGTCTCCCGGGGAGTCTGCCGACGAGAGGGAAGGCAGCCATGTCTGAGACGGGTCGCGAGCGGGATGGACTCGACTCTGCGCTGCGTGTCCTGGCTGCCGGAGCGGAGGTGCAGTCTTCGCTGTCGGGTGCTCAGATCCGGCGGCGCGGCGAGATGCGTGGACGTCGGCGGCGGGTCGCCGGGCCGACGGCGGCGGCCCTCGCGCTGATCGCCGGTGTCGCGGTCGGGCTGCCGCAGCTGATGGGGGCGGACGAGGCGCGGCAGCTGCCTGCGGCGGTCCCGCCCAGCCCGTCCGTATCGGTGCGGGCGCCGGCAGCCACGATCGAGCGCGGGACGGGGACGCTGACGGTCACCAAGGACGGGGGGCAGCCCCGTTCGGTCGTCGTGGTCCTGGGCAAGGTCGCCCCGGGCCGGTTGACGGTTGTGTCGAAGTCCCCGAAGCGCAAGGTGCCCGCGGAGATCATCGGCTTGGGGGACGCCTACATGCTCAACGCGAGCTGGGTGGTGGAGCTGTCGCGGCCTGATGGCACCACCATGTTCGCCATCCAGTCTCCTTCGGACAGGAACTTCTCCCAGAGCGCGATCGGAGTGGGTTCCCCGGATGCCAAGTGGCTCTACGACCAGCTCGCCGTCGGGGACGTCATCGCCCTGAGCTAGGCGGTACGACGGCGAAGCGTCGCCGCGCCCAGCGCCAGGACCAGGACCGCGCAGGCCGCGACGATCAGGACGTCGCGGGTGAAGTCTGCGGTGGCGTCCGGATGGACGAGGACCTGGGTCATGGCGTCGACGGCGTACGACATGGGCAGGACGTTCGAGATGCCTTCCAGGACGGGCTGCATCTTCTCGCGCTGAATGAACAGTCCACAGAGCAGCAGCTGCGGGAAGATCACGGCCGGCATGAACTGGACGGCCTGGAACTCGGAGGCCGCGAAGGCCGAGACGAAGAGGCCGAGAGCCGTGCCGAGCAGGGCGTCGAGAAGTGCGACGAGCAGCAGCAGCCAGGGTGAGCCGATGACGTCCAGGCCCAGCACCCAGAGTGCGAGGCCGGTGGCGAGGAGGGACTGGACGACGGCGACGAGGCCGAATGCCAGGGCGTAGCCGCCGATCAGGTCGCCCTTGCCGAGCGGCATGGCGAGCAGTCGTTCCAGCGTGCCCGAGGTGCGTTCGCGCAGGGTCGCGATGGACGCCACCAGGAACATCGTGATCAGCGGGAAGATGCCGAGCAGCGAGGCGCCGATGGAGTCGAAGGTCTGCGGGCTGCCGTCGAACACGTAGCGCAGCAGGAAGAGCATCACGCACGGCACGAGGATCATCAGTGCGATGGAGCGCGGGTCGTGGCGCAACTGGCGCAGGACGCGGGTGGCGGTGGCGAGGGTGCGTGCGGTGCTCATCGGGCGTTCTCCTGAAGTGCGTCGGCCTCATCGGTGCCCGCCTGAGGGGTCGTGGCCTGACTGGCGCCGACTTGCCCGGTTTTGGCTTGGCCGGCGTTGGCTTGGTCGACCAGGTGGAGGAAGGCTCCCTCGACCGTGTCGGAGCTGGTGCGGGTGCGCAGGAAGTCCGGGCTGTCCTCGGCGAGGATCTCGCCTTCCCGCATGAGGATCAGGCGGTGGCAGCGCTCGGCCTCGTCCATGACATGGGAGGAGACAAGGATCGCCGCGCCGCGTCCGTCGGCGAGGCGGTGGAAGAGGTCCCACAGATCGCGGCGCAGAACGGGATCGAGGCCGACGGTCGGTTCGTCGAGGACCAGGAGTTCGGGCGTGCCGAGCAGAGCGACGGCGAGGGAGACGCGGGTGCGCTGGCCGCCGGACAGCCGGCCGGCGAGTGAGTCTGCGTGCGAGGTGAGGTCGACGTCGGAGATGGCCCGGGCGACGTGTTCGCGCCGGGCGTCGCGCCGGCGGCGGCCGGGCTGCAGCACAGCGGCGAAGTAATCGAGATTCTGGCGGACCGTCAGGTCGTCGTAGACGGACGGGGCCTGGGTGACATAGCCGATACGGGAGCGGAGCGCGGCGTGGCCCGCCGGTTCGCCGAGGATTTCGAGGGTCCCTGTGACCTTGGCCTGGGTGCCGACGATTGCTCGCATCAGGGTCGATTTGCCACAGCCGGACGGTCCGAGCAGGCCGGTGATCCGGCCGGGCGGCACCGTGAAGTCGATGCCTCGAAGGACGGTGCGGTCTACTCGTACGACGGTGAGGCCGCGGGCCAGGACAGCAGGCCCAGAAGAATTCATCATACGATGAATAGTGCTCCTGGTGCTGTGCCGCGTCAAGAGATGGGGGGTGCGTCAGGGGCATCCCCCATGGCGTTCCCCGGGATGGGCGACGGACCGTGGACATATGAGCCACAACAGTGAGATCTCGAAGGCCGAGCGGCGGCGGCTCGCCGTCGCCTCGGCGACGCTCGGGCCGTGGCGCGCCGCCGCGACAGTCGGTGCGCTGGGCGGCGGCGTCGCCCTCGCGCTCGGCACGATCGGCGACGGAATCGAACTCGGCGTGCTGGCCGGTGCGTTGTCGGTCGCGCTGATGCTGTTCTTCATGGTCGGCGGCGCGGGCGCGGTGCTCGGCGACAAGCCGGGCACGGGCAGCGGCGACGACCGCCGGATCCGGCGGTGGGCCGCGGCCCACCCGTGGCGGGTCGCGGCCGTGCCGGGCGCCCTGATGGTCGCCACCGATGTGGTGGTACGGCAGGCCTTCACCGCTCAGGGGCTGTTCGGCAGCCTCTGGGACGGACTGTGGCGGGGTGCGCTGGTGGTCGGCGTCGTGGGGCTGGTCGGGCGGTTCTCCCGTCGGCAGGCCTGACGCGCCGGCGCCGGCCCACGCCCGGGAGTCAGCTCCTCGATCGTGTCGAAGAGCGCGGGCGGGTAACCGGGGCGGGCGGCGTCGTACCGAGCGGCAGCCGAGTCGAAGGAGAGTGCCCGCAGAGCGTGGTCCGTCATGCGCCTCATCCTCACCGGGACGCCCCTACCTACGCTTGGGCTTGGCGCGCTTTCCCTTGCGGGCGGCAGGGTTGCCGGTGCGGTTGCCACGGCGCTTCTCGTACTGACTGCGGGCCGTCTCGTACTCCGCGCGCCGCAGCTTCTCGCCCGGCGCCTCGGCAAGGGAGCGGAAGAAGTACGCGAGAAGCGCGCCGACGAAGCCGATCGCCTTGAGGGTGCGCAGCGCGTCCTCGGTGGCGGTTCCGGTGGGCCGGCGCGTGAAGCTCTCCCAGGTCTTGCGGAAGGCGACGGCGCTGCAGATCGCGAACATGAGGATGACCAGCATGTTGACGAAGCCGCCGACATCGGCGATGTCCAGGCCCTGGTAGCCGAGCCGCAGGACCAGACAGCCGGCGACGGCGGCGACGAGCGAACCAATGGCGACGCCGGCGCGGCGCAGCCCGTAGCCCCCGTCGCGGCCGACCCAGGTCGTACCGAAGAAACGGATGGGCTCGGGCTGCGGCCCGCCGCCGGTGCCGTTGCCGCCGCCGGTGTGGCTACCGCTGTTCTCGCTGCGGTCGCTCTGGTCGCTCTGCACACTCTGCTCGCTCACGGGATCGATTATCCCCGGGCGGCGCCGGTGTCCCGTCAGGAGCAGCGGATGGTGACATAGCCGTCGCTGCCGGTCTGCACATAGGCGTCCGAGACGAACTGCCCGTTGGCGATGTTGTCCCAGATGTTGGTGGTGCCGTACGGACCGCTCACCGACTCGCCCGGCTTCTGGCAGTTGATGGGCACCCGCGCTCCGAGCGGGAGCACCTTGATGAGCCGGTAGTTGGTGCCGGGGCCGCTGCGGACGTTCAGCTGGCAGCCCGGTGCGACCGGATAGCGCTTCGACCCCAGCGACTCGCCCGCCACGGCCCCCGCCTCGGCCTCGACACCCTCGACGCCGTTCTGTACTTCTTCAACAGCCATCGGACTCTCCCCCGTTGAAACGTGCTCTCTGTACGCCGCGCAGGCTAGCAAGCCACCGCTGCATCGCACGCATCATCGACTAGGCTCCGTGCGTCGCGCTTGCGCACGAACCACACGGGGGTGGGAAATGCCACCGCTGCGCACCACCGGGAAGTTTCCGGAAGCGGAGCATCCGGAATATGCCGGGCAGTACCGGCTTGAGGCATGCCTGGGCACAGGCGGCATGGGGGTCGTCCATCTGGCCACCTCCGCCTCGGGGTTGCGCCTGGCGGTCAAGGTCATCCATGCCGAGCATTCCTCGGATCCGGAGTTCAGAGCCCGCTTCCAGCAGGAGGTCGCGGCGGCCCGCCGGGTCAGCGGGGCCTTCACCGCGCCCGTCGTCGATGCCGACCCCGAGGCCGAACGGCCCTGGATGGCCACGTTGTTCATCGAGGGCCCGACGCTCGCGGAGCGCGTGAAGCGGAACGGACCGCTGGATGCGGCGGAGCTGCGCAGGGCCGGCGCGGGGCTGGCCGAGGCGCTGCGCGACATCCACCGCGCCGGCGTGGTGCACCGCGATCTCAAGCCGAGCAATGTGCTGCTGGCGCCCGACGGGCCCAAGGTCATCGACTTCGGTATCTCCCGTCCCACGGACAGTGATCTGCGTACGGAGACGGGCAAGCTGATCGGTACACCGCCGTTCATGGCGCCCGAGCAGTTCCAGCGTCCGCGCGAGGTGGGACCGGCCGCCGATGTGTTCGCGATGGGCGCGGTACTGGTGCACGCGGCCACCGGGCGCGGGCCCTTCGACTCGGACAGCCCGTACATCGTGGCGTACCAAGTGGTGCACAACGAACCGGACTTGGCAGGTGTGCCGGAGGATCTCGTACCGCTGTTCCGGCGCTGCCTCGCGAAGGACCCGGCCGACCGGCCGACGCCGTACGAGCTGATGGTCGCGCTGCGTGCGTCCTCGCCGTCGGCCTCGTACGACACCCAGGCCTACATACCTGCGCAGCGGACGCCGGACCCCCGGGAGAGCGCGCCGCGTGGTCTCGTCGCCGGAATCCGGACCGCACCGCGGGCCTGGCGCGGCAAGAAGATCCGCTGGGTGGCCGCCGCGCTCGCGGTGCTGGTCACGGCCGGCATCATCACCGCACGCACGGTGGCCGACGGCGACAGCACGGGATCCGCTACCGCCACGCCTCGCGCGGGGCAGCGCTTCCACCCCTGGAGTGTCCCGCTGCGCGGCGGGCACGCGGAGAACAGGACGCCGGTCTGCGCTTCCGCGGGCCCGGCGCTGTACTGCACGGCGCCCGGGATCAAGGCCGCCCGGCTGAGCCCGAACGACGGCAGGACGCTCTGGGAGGCGAAGGCGGGCGACAGCGCGACGCAGACCGACGCGGGCATGACGCCCCTGCTCGCCGGCGGGCTGCTGCAGGTGGTGGCGCCGGGCGGGGACCACCTCGAGGCGCTCGACCCGAAGTCGGGCAAGGTGCGCTGGGACCTGGACATCTCGCGGTACTCGACCGTCCGGCACGCCGCCGGTGTGGTGCTGCTGGTGACGGACGGCGGACTCGTGCGAGCCGTCGACGCCACCACGGGCGAGGTGCGCTGGACCCGGCAGCGCGGCGGACGCGGCACCCAGTGGGTCTCCTCCCCCGGCGGCGAAGGACCGGCCCTCGCCGCGACGCCCGCGGCGAACGGGGCGTCCACGCTGGTCAGCGCGGTCGACCCGACCAGTGGCGACCTGCTCTGGGAGAAGCGCGTCAAAGGTTCGCTGAGCCCGGTGCAGCTCGAGGGCGGCGCCCTGTATCTGCTCTCCGCCGACACCGACGGCTTCACGGACGCCGTCGTTCGCCTCGACACAGCGGAGAAGACCCGTACCGTCCGCCGCATTCCGCTGTCCGTCCCGGTCGACCAGGCCCAGGCGGCGGTGGCCGGGGACACCGTGTATCTGTCCGGCTCAGGAGGCTCCCTCCTCGCCGTCGACACCCGTGCCGCCACCGCCACGAAGGCCGCTCAGCTCTGGCGGCTCGAGACCTCGGTCACGCATCTCTCGCGCCCAGCCGCCGACGGCCGCGCGGTCTATGTGACGGCCGGAGACGGACGGCTGCTGGCCGTGGACGCCACCCGCGGTGTGCTGCTCGGCCAGTCGAAACCCCGTATGGACGACGGGCGTTACACCTTCCCGTCCGTACTGCCCACCCCTGTCGTCACCGACGGCAGGGTCGTCGCCGGCGCCCCGGACGGCTCGGTCTTCGCACTCGATGCCCGGGACCCGGCGCAATGGTGAACTGCTGAGCCGGTGAGCCGACGTCAGCCGAGTCGGGACACGTCCCGGACCGCGCCCTTGTCCGCGCTCGTCGCCATCGCCGCGTACGCGCGCAGCGCCGCCGACACATTCCGCTCACGCGACTTGGGGGCGTACACCCCGTCCAGCGCCTCACGGCGGGTGGCCAGCTCGGCCTCGGAGACGAGAAGATCGATCGAACGGTTCGGGATGTCGACACGGATGCGGTCGCCGTCCTCGACGAGCGCGATGGTCCCGCCCGAGGCCGCCTCCGGCGAGGCGTGGCCGATCGACAGCCCCGACGTGCCGCCGGAGAAGCGGCCGTCCGTCACCAGCGCGCAGGCCTTGCCGAGTCCCCGCCCCTTCAGGAAGGACGTCGGGTAGAGCATCTCCTGCATACCGGGGCCGCCCCTGGGGCCCTCGTAGCGGATGACGACGACGTCGCCCTCCTTGATCTGCTTGCGGAGGATCTTGTCGACCGCCTCTTCCTGCGATTCGCAGACGACGGCCGGACCCTCGAAGGTCCAGATCGACTCGTCGACGCCGGCCGTCTTCACGACACAGCCGTCAACCGCGAGATTCCCCTTGAGGACGGCCAGTCCGCCGTCCTTGGAGTACGCGTGCGCCGCGTCGCGGATGCAGCCGCCTGCCGCGTCCGTGTCGAGGCTCTCCCACCGCTCGGACTGCGAGAAGGCGGTCGCCGACCGCACACAGCCCGGCGCCGCGTGCCACAACTCGACGGCCGTCTCGGACGGCGAGCCACCCCGGACGTCCCACGTTTCCAGCCAGTCCTTGATGCTGGACGAATGGACGGTGTGCACGTCCTCGTTGAGCAGCCCGGCGCGGTAGAGCTCGCCGAGGATGGCCGGGATGCCGCCGGCGCGGTGCACGTCCTCCATGTAGTACGTGCCGCCGGGCGCGACGTTCGGAGCGACCTTCGCCAGGCACGGGACGCGGCGCGAGACCGCGTCGATGTCCTTGAGGTCGTAGTCGAGCCCGGCCTCCTGCGCGGCGGCGAGCAGGTGCAGGATCGTGTTGGTCGAGCCGCCCATGGCGATGTCGAGTGCCATGGCGTTGTCGAAGGCGGCGCGGGTCGCGATATTGCGCGGCAGGACGGACTCGTCGTCCTGCTCGTAGTAGCGCTTGGTGATCTCGACGACGGTGCGGCCGGCGTTCTCGTACAGCGCCTTGCGGGCGGTGTGCGTGGCCAGCACCGAGCCGTTGCCCGGCAGGGAGAGGCCCATGGCCTCGGTCAGGCAGTTCATCGAGTTGGCGGTGAACATGCCGGAACAGGAACCGCAGGTCGGGCAGGCGTTCTCCTCGATACGGAGGACATCCTCGTCCGAGACGTTCTCGTTGACCGCGTCCACGATGGCGTTGATCAGGTCGAGCTTGCGGACCGTGCCGTCGACGAGCGTGGCCTGTCCGGCCTCCATCGGACCGCCCGAGACGAAGACGACCGGGATGTTGAGGCGCAGCGCGGCCATCAGCATGCCCGGCGTGATCTTGTCGCAGTTGGAGATGCAGATCAGCGCGTCGGCGCAGTGCGCCTCGACCATGTACTCGACCGAGTCGGCGATCAGGTCGCGGGACGGCAGCGAGTACAGCATTCCGGCGTGGCCCATCGCGATGCCGTCGTCGACCGCGATCGTGTTGAACTCGCGCGGCACCGCGCCCGCCGCCAGGATCGCGTCGGAGACGATCCGGCCGACCGGCGCGAGGTGGGTGTGTCCCGGCACGAACTCGGTGAAGGAATTGGCCACCGCGACGATCGGCTTGCCGATGTCCGAGCTCGCTACGCCCGAAGCCCGCATAAGGGCGCGGGCGCCCGCCATGTTCCGGCCGTGGGTGACAGTGCGGGACCTCAGCTCGGGCATCGTCGCTCGCTCCTCAATAGGGGTAGAACTCCCATCGAGCGTACGCCGCAGCTCCAAGATCTGGACAGCGCGTCCGTTATACGGGACGGCCGGCTCACGCTTCGGTCAGATACCGCTGAAGCGTCGGGGCCACCATCGCCACGATCTCCTCGGGGTCCGCCGAGGCCAGCGGCTCCACCTTGATCACATACCGCAGGATCGCGATGCCGATCATCTGCGAGGCAGCCAGCTCCGCCCGGAACTTCGGATCCGGTACGTCGAGGTCCCCTGCCAGCCGTTCGAGCAGCCGCCGCAGTACGAAGCCGCGCAGCACCTTGGCCGCCGCCTCATGGGTGAGCGCGGAACGGACAATCGCCAGCAGCGGCCCCCGGGTCGCCGGGTTCTCCCACACGCCGATGAAATAGCGGGCGAGCCGTTCGCCGATGCCGTCCGCGCCCTGCCCCAGGATCGCCGGGATGACCAGCGCCGGCTCGAAGGAGACCTCGATGGCGGCCGCGAAGACCTCGTCCTTCGTACCGAAGTAGTGATGGACGAGTGCCGGGTCGACGCCCGCCGCCCTGGCGATACCGCGGACGGTCGTCTTGTCGTAGCCCCGCTCGGCGAACTCCGTACGGGCCGCCTCGAGGATCCGCTCCCGGGCTCCGGGGCCCTCGTCCGTCTCCGTACGGGCCGGCCGCCCGCGCCGCCGCGGAGCCTGTGCGCCGGTCATGATCGGCTGATCCCCGATGCGGCCGAGGCGAGATGCAGCCGGGTGAAGGCGAGCGCCTCCGCCAGATCGGCTTCGCGTTCGGCGGCGGACATCGCACGCCTGGTGTTGACCTCGATGACGACATGGCCGTCGAAGCCGGTGCCGGCGAGGCGCTCGAGCAGCTCGGCACAGGGCTGATTGCCGCGGCCCGGGACCAGGTGCTCGTCCTTCGCGGACCCCTTGCCGTCGGCGAGATGGACATGGCCGAGGCGGTCGCCCATCCGGTCGACCATGGCCATGGTCTCGGTGCGGGACGTGGCCGTGTGCGAGAGGTCGATCGTGAAGTGGCGGTAGTCCTCCTTCGTGACGTCCCAGTCGGGGGCGTACGCCAGCATCTCGCGGTCCCGGTAGCGCCACGGGTACATGTTCTCGACAGCGAACCGGACGTCCGTCTCGTTCGCCATCCGCCAGATCCCGGTCACGAAGTCACGCGCGTACTGCCGCTGCCAGCGGAACGGCGGGTGCACGACGACCGTCGAAGCGCCCAGCTTCTCGGCCGCCGCCTGCGCGCGCTGGAGCTTCACCCAGGGGTCCGTGGACCAGACCCGCTGGGTGATCAGGAGACAGGGCGCGTGGACAGCGTGGATCGGCATCTGGTGATAGTCGGAGAGCCGGCGCAGGGCCTCGATGTCCTGGCTCACGGGATCGGTCCAGACCATGACCTCGACACCGTCGTAGCCCAGGCGCGCGGCAATCTCGAAGGCCGTCGCCGTGGACTCCGGGTAGACGGAAGCCGTCGACAGGACAACCTTCGCATCCGGGATACGCACCGCTGGTTCTGCCACGGGAGACAGGGTACGGGCCCGCGCTAGCGGCTCGGGAGTTGGTCCAGGCGGGGCGGGAGGTGGTCGAGGCGCCGCAGAATCACGCCCTCGCGCAGCGCCCAGGGGCAGATCTCGAGCGTCTCGGCGCCGAACAGATCCATCGCAGCCTCCGCGACCACCGCTCCGGCCAGCAGCTGACGGGCGCGGCCCTCGGAGACGCCGGGGAGTTCGACACGCTCCTCGACCGTCATGGCGGCGAGTCTGGGGACCCACTCCTGCAGTGATTTACGACTCAGTTCCCGCTGCACGTAAAGCCCCTCGGTGGAGCGCGCCGCGCCCGCGATACGGGCCAGCTGCCTGAAGGTCTTGGACGTCCCCACGACGTGGTCCGGCTTCCCGAACCTGCGGAACTCGCCGACCGTACGGGCGATTTCCGCCCGCACATGGCGGCGCAGCGCCTTCACGTCCTGGGGGTCGGGCGGGTCGCCGGGCAGCATTGCCGCGGTCAGCCGGCCCGCGCCGAGCGGCAGCGACACCGCGGCGTCCGGCTCCTCGTCGATCCCGCAGGCGATCTCCAGCGAACCGCCGCCGATGTCCAGGATCTGCAGCCTTCCGGCGGACCAGCCGAACCAGCGGCGGGCGGCGAGGAAGGTGAGCCGGGCCTCGTCCTCGCCGGTCAGCACGGCCAGATCCACGCCGGTCTCGGCCTTGATCCTGGCCAGCACCTCGTCGGCGTTGCTGGCCCCACGTACCGCCGAGGTGGCGAACGGGAGCACCTGCTCGCAGCCCTGGTCCTCGGCGGACTGCACGGCGCGCGCGATCGTCTCGATCAGCCGGGCGACGCCCTCGGGCCCGATCGCCCCGTTCTCGTCGAGAAGTTCGGCGAGCCGCAGTTCGGCCTTGTCCGAGTGGGCGGGCAGCGGTCGGGCACCGGGGTGGGCGTCCACCACCAGCAGGTGCACTGTGTTCGAACCGACGTCGAGGACTCCGAGTCTCATGGACCGAACGCTACTGCTGTCGCACGCATACTCTGGTGTTGTGCCAAAGACGAAAAAGGCGAAAGCGGGCAAAGCCGAGCCCCCGAAGAACCTCAAGCGCGACGAGAAGGGCCTGGACTTCGCGCGCGCGTGGGTCGAGTTTCCCGACCCCGCCGACGACGAACAGGTCTTCCGCTGCGATCTGACCTGGCTGACCTCACGCTGGTCCTGCATTTTCGGCAGCGGCTGCCAGGGCATCCAGGCGGGCCGCGCGGACGACGGCTGCTGCACGCTGGGCGCGCATTTCTCCGACAAGGACGACGAGAAACGGGTCGCGGGGCATGTCGCCCGCCTCACTCCGGAGCTGTGGCAGTTCCACGACGTCGGTACGTCGTCGGGCTGGGTCCAGACCGACGACGACGGCGAACGCCAGACGCGCCGCTGGGAGGGCTCCTGCATCTTCCAGAACCGTCCGGGATTCGCGGGCGGGGCAGGCTGCTCGCTGCACATCCTGGCCCTGCAGGAGGGCAAGGAGCCGCTGGAGACGAAGCCGGACGTGTGCTGGCAGCTGCCGGTACGGCGTACGTACGACTGGATCGAGCGCCCCGACGACACAAAGGTGCTGCAGGTCTCGATCGGTGAGTACGACCGGCGCGGGTGGGGCCCTGGCGGCCACGACCTGCACTGGTGGTGCACGTCGGCGACATCGGCGCACGGGGCGGGAGAGCCGGTGTTTGTGACATACCGCCCGGAGCTGACGGAGCTGATGGGCAAGGAGGCGTACGACGTGCTGGTGGAACTCTGCGAGGCGCGACTGTCTTCACAGCTCCCCCTGGTGGCTCCGCACCCGGCGGACCCGAAGGCGTAGCGGCCACCGGGGCACCTCAGGCGGGTCCGAAGCCTGCCGCCGATCCCTCTCAGGGCGCGGACGCGGAGTCCGACGCCGAGGGAGTCGGGTCCGGCGGGGTGGAGGCCGAGGGCTCCGACGTGGGGTCCGAGGGGGTCGGCGTCGGGTCGGACGGCGTCGGGGCCGGGTCCGACGGGGTTGGCGTCGGGTCGGGCGGCCGCGGTGTGTGCGAGTGCGTCGCGCCCCAGCCGTCGATCTCCACAACCGCTCCCGACGGGTCGATCCCCACCCGCGCGCTCCACGGCCCCGACGGCTCCCGCGCGTGGTCCACGGTGATGTAGATCGTGATCGACTCGCCCGGGTTGAGCGTGCCCGAGGAGCGGCTCATGTACAGCCACGGCGCGTCCGTCCAGGCCGACCAGGCCACCGGGGAGCCGCCGGACGCCGTGAGCGTGATCCGGGTGCTGTCACCGGACGGCTGCGCGTCGACCGTGAGACGGCCCGAGCCCGCCGCGCCGGGGCGGGACGGTGGCGCGGGCGTGCCCGCGCTGATGACCTCGACCGAGACGTCCGAACGGCTGTCCGCCGTGAACCTCGTGTCCGGTTCCGCACGCGCGTTGCCCGCGTTCTCGTAGTGGCCGTAAGGATCGCCGTCGAGCCCGCCCGGCCGGTCCGCCTCGCTCGCGGTGACCGAGGCCCCACCGTGCCGCCCCTCCCCTGTCAGCGGCGCGCCCCGGTACGCCGCCCACAGCGCGAGCACCGGCGCCGCCACGACCGTCGCCACGACCGTGGTCGTCACCACCCGCGCCCGCAGCCGGTCCCGCCGGGCCGCGTAGTCCTTCGGGTCCAGCGGGAAGCCGCCGGAGTCGAAGCGCGGCGCACCCGTGAGGGCGCGCGGTACGTGCAGCATCGCGACGTACGCGGCGGCCCGCGGTGCCGTGACCAGCGGGAGCACGGCCGGGGTGACGGCCGACCCCGGCCACAGCCCGCCCGCGCCGGCGCGCTCGGCGACGCGACGGCAGCGCGGGCAGTCGTCGACGTGCCGGACGAGTTCCTGGCGGAGTGCCGTGGAGAGCAGCACCCGGTGGTCGTCGGCGAGCCGCGCGACGGCCGGGCAGTTCCCCGTCTCGACGACGGCGAGCGCGGCACGGGTGCGCTCCACCTCGCAGGCCGCGGCCGCCAGCAGCTCGCGCGCAGCCAGTGCGTCCAGGCCGAGAACCGCGGCGACCTGGCGGACGCCGAGGCCGTGCCGTACAGCCAGTTCCAGGGCCTCTCGCTGTTCCGGGGTCGTACCAGCCGCCTCCGGCCAGGCCAGCAGCGTCAGTTCACGGCGGCGGCGCTCCGCGGTCTCCTCCGGGACCCGCGGCCCTGCCTCCTCGGAGACGGCGGCCCGCGCGGGGCGCCCGCCGTGCGCCCCCTGCCGCTTGCGCCGCTGCTCGGTCAGCCGGCGCAGACAGGCCCAGCGCGCGAGCGCGTACAGCCATGCCTTCCGCTCGGCCTCACCGGCCGGGCTACGCCCGTACTGCCGCTCGGCGATGGCGAGTACGTCGCCGAGGAGCCCGGTCGCCGCGTCGTGGTCGCAGAGCACGGAGAGGCAGTAGGTGAACAGGCCGTCGAGATACGGCTCATAACGTGCGGGCGGGCGCTGCGCCGACGAACGGGGCGCGCGCCGGTGCGCCCGATGTGCGCCGGTGGTGTGCGTGGAGGGTTCCAGCCTGCTGCTCGTCACGTCGCGACCGTAGGCGCAGGACGAGATCCCGTTCATACCTCTTGAACACTTTTAATCCTTACGGGTGAACAGTTCGCCCGAAGGGGGACAGGAATCGTTAATTCCGCCCCTACTGGACCACCGGCGTACGCCGGACGGCGATGAGTTCGGCGCCGCCGGGCAGTCGCCCCGTCATGGCCGGAGCGGCTGGACACCGGCCTGCTGGACGGCATCCACACCAGGTTCGTCCCGGTCCTGCTCGGCGCCGGCAGGCGTGCCATGTCGGCGGGCCCGTCGGACCGAAGCGGATCCGGTCCGCGGCTCGGCGGACATCACCCACCTGCGCTTCGACGTCGGTAAGTGGCCCGCGGTGACCGCGGCGACCGCGTTGTCAGCGCTCCCCGATACGGTCTCCGCATGGCTGCCCGTACGAAATCCGCGAAGGACCGGCCGTCCTACCGCTGCACAGAATGCGGCTGGACGACCGCCAAGTGGCTCGGCCGCTGCCCCGAGTGCCAGGCCTGGGGCACGGTCGAGGAGTACGGCGCGCCCGCTGTCCGTACGACCGCGGCGGGCCGCGTCTCCACCGCCGCCGTCCCCATCGGCCAGGTCGACGGCCGGCAGGCGACCGCCCGCTCCACCGGTGTGGACGAGCTCGACCGCGTCCTCGGCGGCGGTCTGGTGCCCGGCGCCGTCGTGCTGCTCGCGGGCGAACCGGGCGTCGGCAAGTCCACGCTGCTGCTCGACGTCGCCGCCAAGGCCGCGAGCGACGAGCACCGGACGCTGTACGTCACGGGCGAGGAGTCCGCGAGCCAGGTCCGCCTGCGCGCCGACCGGATCCATGCCCTGCACGACCACCTCTATCTCGCCGCCGAGACCGATCTCTCCGCGGTCCTCGGCCACTTGGACGCGGTCAAGCCGTCCCTGCTGATCCTCGACTCCGTACAGACCGTCGCATCGCCGGAGATCGACGGTGCGCCCGGCGGCATGGCGCAGGTCCGCGAGGTCGCCGGCGCGCTGATCCGCGCCTCCAAGGAGCGCGGGATGTCCACGCTGCTGGTCGGCCATGTCACCAAGGACGGCGCGATCGCGGGACCGCGACTGCTCGAGCATCTGGTGGACGTCGTGCTGTCCTTCGAGGGCGACCGGCACGCCCGCCTTCGTCTCGTACGGGGTGTCAAGAACCGCTACGGCACGACCGACGAAGTCGGCTGCTTCGAGCTGCACGACGAGGGCATCACCGGCCTGGCCGACCCCTCGGGCCTCTTCCTCACCCGCCGGGCCGAGGCGGTCCCCGGCACCTGTCTCACGGTCACCCTGGAAGGCCGCCGCCCGCTCGTCGCCGAGGTGCAGGCGCTGACCGTCGACTCGCAGATCCCTTCGCCCCGGCGCACCACCTCGGGTCTGGAGACCTCACGGGTGTCGATGATGCTCGCGGTCCTCGAGCAGCGCGGCCGGATCACCGCGCTCGGCAAGCGCGACATCTACAGCGCGACCGTCGGCGGCGTGAAGCTCTCCGAGCCCGCCGCGGACCTGGCGATCGCGCTCGCGCTCGCCTCGGCCGCCAGCGACACTCCGCTTCCCAAGAACCTCGTCGCGATCGGCGAAGTCGGCCTCGCGGGGGAGGTCAGACGGGTCACGGGCGTCCAGCGCCGACTCGCTGAAGCCCACCGGCTCGGCTTCACGCACGCACTCGTACCGTCCGATCCCGGCAAGGTCCCGACCGGTATGAAGGTCATAGAAGTGGCCGATATGGGGGAGGCGCTGAGGGTGCTCCCGCGCGGGCGGCAGAGGCCTTCCGACGGGGCCTCCGTAACGGCCCCGCGCAAAGAGCGTGCGGAGGCCACCCGGGACGACGACCCGCGCCGGTAGACTTTGCCCTGGTCTCGCCCATCCGTACGAGCCGGAGGAGTGCAGTGGCAGCCAAGGACGGGGCATCAGCACCCGGAAAGTCCGGCGGAGGCTCCGGCAACGAAGCGCTGATCCGCGCCGCCCTGAGCGCGGTCGCTCCCGGCACCGCCCTGCGCGACGGCCTGGAGCGGATCCTCCGCGGCAACACCGGAGGCCTGCTCGTCCTCGGCATGGACAAAACTGTCGAATCCATGTGTACCGGCGGTTTTGTGCTGGATGTGGAATTCACCTCGACCCGGCTGCGCGAGCTGTGCAAACTCGACGGCGCGCTCATCCTCGACAAGGACATCAGCAAGATCCACCGGGCCGGTGTGCAGCTGGTCCCGGACGCGTCCATCCCTACCGAGGAGACCGGCACCCGCCACCGCACCGCGGACCGGGTATCCCGGCAGTGCGCCTACCCGGTCGTCTCCGTATCGCAGTCCATGCGGCTGATCGCGCTGTACGTGGACGGCGAGCGCCGCGTGCTGGAGGAGTCGGCCGCGATCCTCTCCCGCGCCAACCAGGCCCTCGCGACGCTGGAGCGGTACAAGCTCCGCCTCGACGAGGTGGCGGGCACACTCTCCGCCCTGGAGATCGAGGACCTGGTGACGGTCCGGGACGTGACGGCGGTGGCGCAGCGTCTGGAGATGGTGCGCCGGATCGCCACCGAAATCGCCGAGTACGTGGTGGAGTTGGGCACCGACGGCCGCCTTCTCTCCCTCCAGCTCGACGAGTTGATCGCCGGAGTGGAGCCGGAGCGGGAGCTGGTCGTCCGTGACTATGTGCCGGAGCCGACCGCGAAGCGGTCCCGTACGGTCGCCGAGGCGCTCACCGAGCTGAATGAGCTCACCCACGCCGAGCTGCTCGAACTGCCTATAGTCGCGAAGGCGTTGGGATACACCGGCGCTCCCGAAACACTCGACTCCGCGGTCTCGCCACGGGGTTACCGCCTGCTGGCGAAGGTGCCGCGGCTGCCCGGCGCGATCATCGAGCGGCTCGTCGAGCATTTCGGCGGACTGCAGAAGCTTCTCGCGGCCAGCGTCGACGATCTGCAGACGGTCGACGGCGTGGGCGAGGCGCGGGCCCGCAGCGTGCGCGAGGGGCTTTCACGGCTCGCCGAGTCCTCGATCCTCGAGCGGTACGTCTAGCCTCCGGCCCCGGCCGGGGCCGGTCAGTCCTTGTCCAGGCGGAACGACGCAGGCAGCACCGTCACGCCCTTGATCTCCGCTTCCAGCAGGTACGTACCGGGCGGGACGGCCCCCGCGGGCGGCGTGGCGCACTGCGGCGCGCTCCGCCTGCGGTCCCACTCCACGGTATGCGTGATGCTCGCGCCCGCCGGGACCCTCAGCAGCAGACTGCCCGGCGTGTGCGGGCAGTCCTTGGAGGACCACACATCGTCGTCCTTGTCGTCGGTGACCGTCAGCACGACCGCCTTGGGGCCGAAGTCCGCCTTGCAGGTCGTCGCCGACGAGTTGGCGGCGACCAGCTGGAACGTGGGCTTCACCCCCGGCTCGTACGAGACTTTGAGGCTGCGCAGCGTGAACTTCACAGCGCCGGGGGCGCAGTCGGGGAGGCTGGAGCCCGCGGGAACCTGCTGGCCGCCCCCGCCGCCGCTGGAAGCACCACCCGTTCCGTTGTCGCCGTTCTTGCCCGGGTCACCGCCCGATCCGGCATCCGTACCGTCGCTCTCGCCACCGGTGTCGCCGCCGGTGTCGCCCGACTCGTCGCGGCCGCCGGGCTGTTCGCTGATCGCGGGCCCCGACTGGGCGGGTCCGGGCGTGATGGAGGGCGCGGGAGTCGAGCCGTTGGCGCCGTCGTCGGCCTTGCCCCCTTTGCCCCCACCGGAACTGAGGGCCCATGCGATCAGCAGCGCGAGGAGCGCGATCAAAGACGCCGCGACTGCCCTCCGTCGCCAGTAGATGGAGGAGGGGAGCGGCCCGATCGGATTGCGCAGAGATCCCACGGCCCAAACTCTACGAGAGATCCGGTCCAACTCCCGCCCCACCCGCCGCCCGACTCGGTAAGTTCCACGGATCATCATCCCGGACGGACCGGCCCCACCGCCGGCATTCATCAGGGTGTGCTCCGATCGGTCGCTATGGGTGACCGTCTGCGCGTGACAGGTACGGTCCGTGACCATCGACAGCGTCGCCCGCGGCATCCACGGTCGCGGTGGCGTTCCTCTTCACCCTCCCGCCGGCCCGGCGGGCGCGGGCGACGATCACCATGCGTACGAGCTGTGAGGGCTTCGTGGTCCGGTCCGCCGGACCGGGCCGCGGCCGACAGGCGGCGGCCCCCCGGAGCGTAAGCACCGTCCGGTAGCCATGACGTGCCAGGATCGGAGTGCCATGACTGACACCACCGCAGACCCCGCCATCGCCACGTCCGACGCGGCCTCCCTCCACGCCCCCGTCATCGCCTGGTTCGACAAGAACGCCCGCGACCTCCCCTGGCGCCGCCCCGAGGCCGGTGCCTGGGGTGTGATGGTCAGCGAGTTCATGCTCCAGCAGACCCCGGTCAGCCGGGTGCTCCCCGTGTACGAGCGGTGGCTGGCCCGCTGGCCGCGCCCCGCCGATCTCGCGGCCGAGGCGCCCGGCGAGGCCGTCCGCGCCTGGGGCCGGCTCGGCTATCCGCGGCGCGCGCTGCGGCTGCACGGGGCCGCGCAGGCGATAACGGAGCGACACGGCGGCGATGTACCCAGCGACCATGGGCAGTTGCTCTCGCTGCCCGGAATCGGTGAGTACACGGCGGCCGCGGTGGCCTCCTTCGCGTACGGGCAGCGGCATGCCGTCCTCGACACCAATGTCCGGCGGGTCTTCGCCCGCGCCGCGACCGGCATCCAGTACCCGCCGACCGCGACGACAGCGGCCGAGCGCAAGCTGGCCCGTGCACTGCTCCCGGAGGAGGAGTTGACCGCGGCCCGCTGGGCGGCGGCCTCCATGGAGCTGGGCGCGCTGGTGTGCACCGCGAAGAACGAGGACTGCGCGCGCTGCCCGATCGCCGAACGGTGCGCCTGGCGGCTGGCCGGGAAACCCGCCTACGAAGGTCCGGCGCGCCGCGGCCAGACATACGCGGGCACCGACCGCCAAGTGCGCGGCAAGCTCCTCGCCGTACTGCGTGAGGCGGTGGCTCCGGTCGAACAGGCGGCGCTGGACGCGGTCTGGCACGAACCGGTGCAGCGGGCGCGGGCGCTGGAGGGGCTGGTCGCCGACGGCCTCGTCGAGCACTTGGAGGACGGTGTCTACCGCCTCCCTCTCGGCTGAACCCGCGCCCGGTCCGCATCCGGCCCCACGGCCGTTTCCCACCCGAACCGCACCTGAAACCTCCGCTGTTACACAACCGATGGACGGCCGTGCGCCCGCCGACGGCTGCTCCGCACAGTGCCGTGACAAGTCCTCCGTAGCTTCTTGGGACGTAAGGCAAGGCAGTGGCTTGTCACGGGGACGGAGGCGGTTGGAATGGCGCACGGCGAGGTGCTCGAATTCGAAGAGTACGTACGCACTCGGCAGGAGGCGCTGCTGCGCAGCGCCCGGCGTCTCGTCCCCGACCCGATCGACGCGCAGGACCTGCTGCAGACCGCTCTGGTCCGCACGTACGGCCGCTGGGACGGCATCGCGGACAAGTCGCTCGCCGACGCGTACCTGCGCCGCGTGATGATCAATACGCGTACGGAGTGGTGGCGCGCCCGCAAGCTCGAAGAGGTCCCGACCGAGCAGCTGCCCGACGCGAGTGTCGAGGACGGCAGTGAGCAGCGCGCGGACCGCGCCCTGCTGATGGACATTCTGAAGGTGCTGGCGCCCAAGCAGCGCAGCGTTGTGGTGCTGCGACACTGGGAGCAGATGAGCACCGAAGAGACGGCTGCCGCACTCGGTATGTCGGCCGGTACGGTGAAGAGCACGCTGCACCGGGCGCTCGCCCGGCTCCGCCAGGAGCTGGAGAGCCGGGACCTGGACGCCCGTGCCCTTGAGCGGGCCGAAGTGCGGCGTGAGCATGACGAACGGGGGCAGGAGCGGTGCGCGGCCTGACAGGCAGAAGCGGCAGCAGGGCAAGGGCGGCGAGCGGCGCGGCAGTGGCCGGGCTCGCCGCCGTCGGCCTGTTCACCGTCGCCTGCTCCACGGGCGGCTCCGGCGTGCAGGACGAGGGTGCGGCCCATGCCGATGCGGCGGCCAAGACCACCCCCTCCCCGGTCACGTCCTCCGGCAGCGCCGCGCGGAAGCCCGAGAGTGTCAACGCGGTGAAGCTGATCATGAGTGACCCGAAGGTCAGCGAGCGGGTCAAGGCCGACCTCAAACCGTGCGGCCGGGACTCGTACCCTGTGGACACCTCGTACGGGAACCTCACCGGCGGGACCTCGCCCGATGTCGTCGTCAATGTGCTGACGTGCGGGGACGCGGTCGGCATGGGCACGTACGTGTACCGCGAGAACGGCGACAAGTACGAGAACGTTTTTGCGGCCGAGGAACCGGCGGTGTACTCCGCGATCGACCGGGGGGACCTGGTGGTGACCAAGCAGGTGTACACCAAGGGCGATCCGGTGACCGAGCCGTCCGGCGAGGAAGTGACCACGTACCGCTGGTCGGGCGGCAGATTCGCCCAGCAGTACTGGGTACGCAACGAATTCAGCAGAACAGTCGGTGAGGGCGAGGCAGTCGCACCTGACCCAGCCACAACGAGCGAGAACTGAGGCAGCAGCAGGATGGCCGAGACCCATGTCCTCTTCGTCGAGGACGACGACGTCATCCGTGAGGCGACCCAGCTCGCGCTGGAGCGTGACGGCTTCGTGGTCACCGCGATGCCCGACGGGCTGCTCGGCCTGGAGGCGTTCCGCGCCGACCGGCCGGACATAGCGCTGCTCGATGTGATGGTCCCGGGCCTGGACGGGGTGAGCCTGTGCCGCCGTATCCGGGACGAGTCGACCGTGCCCGTGATCATGCTGTCGGCGCGTGCCGACTCGATCGACGTGGTGCTCGGCCTGGAGGCCGGCGCCGACGACTATGTGACGAAGCCCTTCGACGGCGCTGTGCTGGTGGCCCGCATCCGCGCGGTGCTGCGCCGCTTCGGGCACGCGGGCGGACCGGTGGGCGGCGGGTCCGACCCTGCCGGGCAGCAGGAACAGGGCGCGCTGTCCTTCGGCGATCTGGAGATCGACACGGAGGGCATGGAGGTACGCAAGGCCGGTGAGCCGGTGGCGCTGACGCCGACCGAGATGCGGCTGCTGCTGGAGTTCTCCGCCACGCCGGGCACCGTGCTCTCGCGCGACAAGCTGCTCGAACGGGTCTGGGACTACGGCTGGGGCGGCGACACCCGGGTCGTGGACGTCCATGTCCAGCGGCTACGCACCAAGATCGGGCAGGACCGGATCGAAACGGTCCGCGGCTTCGGCTACAAGCTCAAGGCATGAAGCGGCTCGTACTGCGCACCGGCATCCGTTGGAAGATCAGCATCTCGATCGCGGCCGTCGGCGCGCTGATCGCCGTGGCGCTGAGTCTTGTCGTGCACAACGCCGCACGCGTCTCGATGCTGGACAACGCCCGCGATGTGCAGATGGACCGGGTGCTGCTCGCGCAGCGCTGGTACGAGACGTCCAAGAACAAGGACCCGCGCTTCAACACGAAGGTCAACGACCCCGCGCTGCCCAAGGACCTGCAGAAGCTGATGCGGGAGAAGCGTCGCGGCAGCTACGTGGCAGAGAGCCACCGCGGCACGCCCGACATCTGGGCGGCCGTGCCGCTTGCCAACGGCGACGTCCTCTCCCTGCACAGCCAGTTCGCCGGCCGCAGCGCCACCGTCATGAAGGACCTCGACCGGGCGCTGATCATCGGCTCGGTCTCGGTGGTGTTCGGCGGCTGCGCGCTCGGCGTGCTCATCGGCGGACAGATCTCGCGCCGGCTGCGCAAGGCTGCCGCGGCCGCCGGCCATGTCGCTCAGGGCAATACCGGGGTTCGGGTACGGGACGCGATCGGCGGCGTCGTACGCGACGAGACCGACGACCTCGCCCGCGCCGTCGACGCGCTGACCGACGCGCTGAACGAGCGCATCGAGGCGGAGCGCCGCGTCACCGCGGACATCGCGCACGAGCTGCGCACTCCGGTGACCGGGCTGCTCACGGCGGCCGAGCTGCTGCCGCCGGGCCGTCCCAGTGAGCTGGTACGGGACCGGGCGCAGGCCATGCGCACGCTCGTCGAGGACGTACTGGAGGTGGCGAGGCTCGACAGTGCGTCGGAGCGGGCCGAACTTCAGGAGATCGCGCTCGGGGAGTTCGTCAGCCGCCGGATAGCCCTGCTGAACACCGATGTGGTGGTCCGGGTGGTGCACGAGTCCTGGGTCAGTACCGATCCGCGGCGGCTCGAGCGCATCCTTTTCAATCTGCTGGCCAACGCCGCCAAGTACGGCGCTGCGCCGATCGAGGTCACGGTCGAGGGCCGCGTGGTGCGGGTCAGGGACCACGGCCGCGGCTTCCCCGAGGAGCTGCTGCGCGAGGGCCCGAGCCGCTTCCGTACGGGCGCCAGCGACCGCGCGGGCACGGGCCACGGCCTGGGCCTGACGATCGCGGCCGGCCAGGCCCGCGTCCTCGGTGCGCGGCTGACCTTCCGCAATGCCGCACCGGAAGGCACCGAGACGCCGCTGGGCCAGTCCGGCGGTGCGATCGCGGTGCTCTGGCTGCCCGAGCACGCGCCGACCAACACCGGCAGTTTCCCGATGATGCCGTTGCCGCACTAGCCGCTACCGGCCCCGGCCGCCGCCGGTTCGCGCCGCCACCGGCCTTCGGGCCACCGGGCTAGCAGGACCGACGGCCCCCGGCGCGCACAACGGATGTGCACACCGGGGGCCGTCGGCCTGGGAGGTGGTACGAACCGCGAAGCTGCCCGGACCGTGCCGCTCAGACGGTCTGCGCCACCTTGTCCTCGGAGGCACCGGAAGTCTCGTCCGCGGTCGCGGGTCCCGCGCCGCGAAGCGGCACCTCCTTGACGAAGAAGGCCGCGAGGAAGCCGAGCACCGCGACCGCCGACCCCAGCAGGAAAGCCGCGTGCGTGCCGGACGCCACCGCGGACTCGTACGCCTCACGCACCTGGTCCGGCACCTTCGCCAGGCTCGCGGCGTCCAGCTGCGCGGAGCGCTCCGTGATCTGCGATCCGCCCCGGGACCCCATCTCGTCCTGGACCCGGCCGGTGAAGAGCGCGCCCATGATCGCGACGCCGAAGGAGCTGCCGAGGGTACGGAAGAGGGTGGCCCCGGAGGAGGCGACGCCCATGTCCTTCAGCTCGACGCTGTTCTGCGCAACCAGCATGGTGATCTGCATCAGGAAGCCCATGCCGGCGCCGAGCACCGCCATGTAGATCCCGGAGCTCAGCCGCGAGGTCTCGGTGTCCATGGTGGAGAGCAGGAACAGGCCCGACATCATCAGCCCGCCGCCGATGATCGGGAAGATCCGGTACTTGCCGGTGCTGGTGGTGACCCGCCCCGCGATCATCGAGACGACGAGCATCGACAGGAGCATCGGCAGCAGGAGCAGACCTGAGTTGGTCGCCGACGCACCCTGTACGGATTGCTGGAACAGTGGCAGGAAGAGCACCGCGCCGAACATCACGAAGCCGGTCAGGAAACCGATCACCGACATCAGCGTGAAGTTGCGGCTGCGGAAGATGTGCAGCGGCATGATCGGCTCGGCGGCCCTGGTCTGGGAGAAGACGAAGCCGGTGAGTGCGGCCACGCCCATCGCGATCAGCTCCATGATCACGGCCGAGTCCCAGGCGTACTCCGTGCCGCCCCAGGTCGTGACCAGCACGATGGAGGTGATGCCCAGGGTCAGCAGCCCTGCGCCCAGATAGTCGATCCGCGCGTCGGTCCGCTTCTTCGGCAGATGGAGCACGGCGGTGACCATCGCGAGCGCGACGGCGCCCAGCGGCAGGTTGATGTAGAAGCTCCAGCGCCAGCCGAGGTGGTCGGTGATGGTTCCGCCGGCCAGCGGTCCGCCGATCATGGCGATGGCCATCACGGCGGCCATCATGCCCTGGTACTTGCCGCGCTCGCGCGGCGGTACCAGATCTCCGATGATCGCCATCACGCCGACCATCAGGCCGCCCGCACCCAGTCCCTGGATGGCGCGGAAGCCGATCAGCTGCCCCATGTCCTGGGCCATACCGCTCAGTGCCGAGCCGATCAGGAAGAGCACTATGGCGGTGAGGAAGACGCCCTTCCGCCCGTACATGTCACCGAGCTTCCCCCAGATCGGGGTGGAGGCGGCGGTGGCCAGGGTGTACGCGGTGACCACCCAGGACAGATGCTCGAGCCCGCCGAGCTCGCCGACGATGGTCGGCATCGCGGTTCCGACGATCATGTTGTCGAGCATGGCCAGCAGCATCGCGATCATGAGCGCCAGGATCACGACCCGCACGCTGCGCGGCTGAGGCCGAGCCTCGGCGCCCTGCTGTTTCTCGACGTTCGCTCTACCGGCCATCGTTCCCACTCCCCGACACTTACTTGCCGCCCGGCTAGTTGACTACACTGGGGAAGGTAGACCCGTAACTAGCCGGGCGTCAAGTAAGTTCTCAGGAGAGCCGACATGGCCAGAGGCAACACCCGCCAGCGCATCCAGGACGTGGCCCTGGAGCTCTTCGCCGAGCAGGGTTACGAGAAGACGTCTCTGCGCGAGATCGCCGAGAGGCTCGAGGTCACCAAGGCGGCGCTGTACTACCACTTCAAGACCAAGGAAGACATCCTGATCAGCCTCTTCCAGGACCTCACCAGGCCGATGGACGAGCTGATCGAGTGGGCGCAGACGCAGCCGCACACCCTGGAGACAAAACAGGAGATCCTGCGCCGGTACAGCGAGGCCCTCGTCGGCGCCGCCCCGCTCTTCCGCTTCATGCAGGAGAACCAGGCGACGATGCGCGATCTGAGCATCGGCGAGACCTTCAAGGACCGCATGCTGGTGATGCTCGAGCTCATCAAGGACCCGGAGGCCGCTCTGGCCGACCAGGTCCGCTGCATCAGCGCGCTCTTCACGATGCACGCCGGAATGTTCGTGCTCAAGGACGTCGAAGGCGACCAGGAGGACAAGCGCAAGGCCGTCCTCGAGGTCGCCATCGATCTGGTGAGCCAGGCTCACGGCGTCACGGGCTGACGCGGGGTGCCGCTGGTGCGGTGCGGTGCGGTGCGGTGCGTCAGACGGTGACGCCCGCGGCACGCAGGAAGGCCATCGGGTTGACCGCGGAGCCGTAGTCCGGGGTCGTACGGATCTCGAAGTGCAGGTGCGGGCCCGACGAGTTGCCGGTGTTGCCGGACCGGGCGATGTCCTGGCCCGTCTTCACCGTCTGGCCGGCGCCGACGTTGATCTTCGACAGGTGGGCGTACTGCGAGTAGTTGCCGTTGGCGTGCTTGATCACGATGGCATTGCCGTACGCGGAACCGTCGCCACCGCCGTTCGGGCCGGCCTTCACGACGACACCACCGTGGGCGGCCTTGACCGGGGTGCCGACCGGGACGGCGAAGTCCTGGCCGGAGTGCTTGTGCGACCACATGGCGCCGCCCTGGTTGAAGCTCGCGGACAGCGTGTAGCCGGCAACGGGCTTGACCCAGGCGACGGCCTTCTTGGCGGGCTTGGCCTTGACGGCCTTCGCCGCGGCGACCTTGACGGCCTTCGCGTTCGCGGTGGCCTTGGCGGGTGCGCCGGCCTGGGCGGCCACGGCAATGGCGGGATTCGCGACTGCCGTCCTGCCCGCATCGGCGGAGGCGACACCCGCACCGGCTCCGACGACCATCACGGCGCCGATTCCGGCGGCCACGACGGCACCACGGGTACGGAGCACGGACGGGCGGAGACGGTGGTTGATGACGCTCTTCGACATACGGGGTGAACCTCCGGGCATGAACGGACCCGGCGCACTCGCACCGGGCTGGCCATCCCTTGGTAGCCGATGCGCCCACTTCCACTCAAACCCCCCATCTACGACATTGCGTCGTAGTCATAGCGTCGCAAATCAGACTCTTGACACCTTCCAGGACTGATCGGGATCTCTGCCGGAGAGAGGTTGAAATATCCCCAGAGGCGGAGGTTTAACCGCACATACAAGCCGAGCGGGGCCGCCATCAAGCACGGATGAGCGCGACTCTCCGACCGATGTGCCGAAACTCCCGCCACAGCCCGGACCGAGGACCCCCGCCGGGAGTCGAACCGTGCTCCTATTGCGGCTAGTAGGGCCGGATGGGCGTGTGTGGCTTGTCACGGACCCGGCGCCGGTGCGGGCCCTGGAATGTTGCCCACGACACACCAACTCCCGAGTCAGAAATGCCCCTTTCACCCCAAATGAGCACCTGTAAGCCGGTCTCACACGACCGATCCGCGTCCTTCCCGCCGACCCCGCCCTCCGGGATGCTCCTGTGCCATGAGTAGACCCGTGATTCACACTGACCGGCGCCTGAAGCGCCACGGCTGGATCTGGCCCGTCGTCATCGGGCTCGTCTGCACACTCACCTGGAGCGCGCCTGCCGGGGCGGGCCCCTCCGACACCGGACTCAAGGGCGCCATCGACAAGATCCTCGCGGACGCCCGCATGGACGGCGGAGCCGCGAGCGTGGTGATCGCCGACGCCGCCACCGGGGAGCGGCTCTACCAGCGGGACGGCACCGACCGCCTGATGCCCGCCTCCAACACCAAGCTCGCCACCTCCACCGCCGCCATGGCGCTGCTCGGCCCCGGCTACCGCTTCCGTACCGACGTCCTGTCCACCGGCAGCCGCCACGGTTCCGTCCTCCGCGGCGACCTCTACCTGCGCGGCGGCGGCGACCCCACCACCCTCGCCGTGAACTACGACCGGCTCGCCGCCGATCTCGCCGCTTCGGGCATCACGCGCGTCACCGGCCGCCTCGTCGCCGACGACACCCGCTTCGACACCCAGCGCCTGGGCCGTTCCTGGGCCGCTGACGACGAATCCTCGTACTACTCCGCACAGATCTCGCCACTCACCGTCGCGCCCGACACCGACTACGACTCCGGCACGGTCATCGTCGAGGCCCTCCCGGGCGCCGAGCCCGGAGACAAGCCGCAGGTCAAGATCACCCCGCCGACCGACTACGTACGCCTCGACATCCGCGGCACCACCGTCCCGGCCGGCCAGGCCGACACCCTCGCCGTCGAGCGGCAGCACGGCACCAACACGATCACCGTCAGCGGGAACACCCCGGTCGGCGCGAGCGCCACCAAGGAGTGGGTGACCGTCTGGGAGCCGACCGGCTATGCCGCCGCGGTCTTCTCCGACGCGCTCGGCCGGCACGGCGTACGCCTCACCGGCGGTCCCCGCCCGGGCCGCCCCACCCCGCCCGGCGCCACGCTCCTCGCCTCGCACAGCTCCATGCCGCTCAAGGAGCTGTTGCTCCCGTTCATGAAGCTCTCCAACAACATGCACGCCGAGACGCTGACCAAGACGATCGGCTACGAGACATCGGGCCGCGGCACCTGGGACGCCGGGCTGGCAGCCATCCGCGGCTATCTGGAGAAGGAGGGCGTGAAGACCACCACCATCCGCCAGTTCGACGGCTCGGGTCTGACCCGGATGAACCTCTTCCCGGCCGAACAGCTCGCCACGCTGCTGCTGTCCGTACGGGACGCACCCTGGTACGCAGAGTGGTACGCGTCCCTGCCGGTCGCCTGCAATCCGGACCGCGCCGTCGGCGGCACCCTCCGCTCCCGGATGTGCGCCACGCCCGCCGCTCTCAACGCCCGTGGCAAGACAGGCTCGTTGACGGGCGCATCGGCCCTCTCGGGATTCGTCACGGACGCCGGCGGGCGTGAGCTCGTCTACAGCGTCGTCCTCAACAACTACCTGGCCTCTTCGGTGAAGAGCATCGAGGACGCGATCGTCGTCACGCTCGCCTCGTCCGACACGGCACACGGCACGATCACCGCCGTACCGCCGAAGGCCGCGCGGGGCACCGAGCCGCCGGGCGACCTCGAATGCTCCTGGCTGAAGCCGAAGTTCTGCTGAACCGCAGACGGAAAAAGGGGCTGCCCCGGACCGTACGAGTTGTACGGTCCGGGGCAGCCCCTCTGATCAGCTGCTCAGAACGCCTACGCGTCCTTCGACAGGTTCGGACCGGCTCCGCCGGCCGCCTGCTCGATCGGCGGGACGTCCGGCAGTGCCGACTTCTCCTCGCCGCGGAAGGTGAACTTCTTCTCCTCACCCTCGCCCTCGGTGTCCACGACCACGATGTGACCGGGGCGCAGCTCGCCGAAGAGGATCTTCTCCGACAGGATGTCCTCGATCTCGCGCTGGATCGTCCGGCGCAGCGGCCGGGCGCCCAGGACCGGGTCGTAGCCCTTCTTGGCGAGGAGCGACTTGGCCGTGGGGCTGAGCTCGAGGCCCATGTCACGGTCCTTCAGGCGCTCATCCACCTTGGCGACCATGAGGTCGACGATCTGGATGATGTCTTCCTCGGTGAGCTGGTGGAAGACCACCGTGTCGTCGACACGGTTGAGGAACTCGGGCCGGAAGTGCTGCTTCAGCTCTTCGTTGACCTTGACCTTCATCCGCTCGTAGTTCGACTTGACGTCGCCCTGAGCCGCGAAGCCCAGATTGAAGCCCTTCGAGATGTCCCGGGTCCCGAGGTTGGTCGTCATGATGATGACCGTGTTCTTGAAGTCCACGACGCGGCCCTGGGAGTCGGTCAGACGACCGTCCTCCAGGATCTGCAGCAGGGAATTGAAGATATCGGGATGGGCCTTCTCGACCTCGTCGAAGAGGACGACGGAGAACGGCTTCCGGCGCACCTTCTCGGTGAGCTGTCCGCCCTCTTCGTAACCCACATATCCGGGCGGGGAACCGAAGAGACGGGAAACCGTGTGCTTCTCGCTGAACTCCGACATGTCGAGGGAGATCAGTGCGTCCTCGTCGCCGAAGAGGAATTCGGCGAGCGTCTTGGACAGCTCGGTCTTACCCACACCGGACGGGCCGGCGAAGATGAACGAGCCACCGGGACGCTTCGGGTCCTTCAGACCGGCTCGCGTACGGCGGATCGCCTGCGAGAGGGCCTTGATGGCGTCCTTCTGCCCGATGACGCGCTTATGAAGCTCGTCCTCCATGCGCAGAAGCCGCGAGGACTCTTCCTCGGTCAGCTTGAAGACGGGAATACCGGTGGCCGTGGCGAGGACCTCGGCGATCAGCTCGCCGTCGACCTCGGCGACGACGTCCATGTCGCCGGCCTTCCACTCCTTCTCCCGCTTGGCCTTCGCCGCCAGCAGCTGCTTCTCCTTGTCACGGAGCGAAGCTGCCTTCTCGAAGTCCTGGGAGTCGATCGCCGACTCCTTGTCGCGGCGGACTCCCGCGATCTTCTCGTCGAACTCGCGGAGGTCCGGCGGCGCGGTCATCCGGCGGATGCGCATCCGGGATCCGGCCTCGTCGATCAGGTCGATCGCCTTGTCCGGCAGGAAGCGGTCCGAGATGTACCGGTCGGCCAGGGTGGCGGCCTGGACCAGCGCCTCGTCCGTGATGGAGACCCGGTGGTGCGCCTCGTAACGGTCGCGCAGACCCTTGAGGATCTCGATCGTGTGCGGCAGCGACGGCTCCGCCACCTGGATGGGCTGGAAGCGGCGCTCGAGGGCCGCGTCCTTCTCCAGGTGCTTGCGGTACTCGTCGAGCGTCGTCGCACCGATGGTCTGCAGCTCACCGCGGGCCAGCATCGGCTTGAGGATGCTGGCGGCGTCGATCGCGCCCTCGGCGGCACCCGCACCCACCAGGGTGTGGAGCTCGTCGATGAACAGGATGATGTCGCCGCGGGTGCGGATCTCCTTGAGAACCTTCTTCAGGCGCTCCTCGAAGTCACCGCGGTAGCGGGAGCCGGCGACCAGCGCGCCGAGGTCGAGGGTGTAGAGGTGCTTGTCCTTGAGGGTCTCGGGCACCTCGCCCTTGACGATGGCCTGCGCCAGGCCTTCGACGACCGCCGTCTTGCCGACGCCGGGCTCGCCGATGAGGACCGGGTTGTTCTTCGTACGGCGGGAAAGCACCTGCATGACCCGCTCGATCTCCTTCTCGCGCCCGATGACCGGGTCGAGCTTGGACTCACGAGCGGCCTGGGTGAGATTCCGGCCGAACTGGTCCAGGACGAGCGAGGTCGAGGGCGTGCCCTCGGCCGGGCCGCCGGCAGTGGCGGCCTCCTTGCCCTGGTATCCGGAGAGCAGCTGGATGACCTGCTGCCGCACCCGGTTGAGATCGGCGCCCAGCTTCACGAGGACCTGGGCTGCGACGCCCTCGCCCTCGCGGATCAGGCCGAGCAGGATGTGCTCGGTGCCGATGTAGTTGTGGCCGAGCTGGAGGGCCTCGCGGAGCGACAGCTCCAGGACCTTCTTGGCACGAGGGGTGAAGGGGATGTGCCCGGACGGGGCCTGCTGGCCCTGGCCGATGATTTCCTCCACCTGCTGGCGGACCGCCTCGAGCGAAATCCCGAGGCTCTCCAGGGCCTTAGCGGCGACACCCTCACCCTCGTGGATAAGGCCCAGGAGGATGTGCTCGGTGCCGATGTAGTTGTGGTTGAGCATCCGGGCTTCTTCCTGAGCCAGGACGACAACCCGCCGCGCACGGTCGGTGAACCTCTCGAACATCGTTAATCGCTCCTCAGAGCGGTCAGGCAGTAAGGGGTCGGTCCCCTCCCTGTCCTTCCGCAGCTTAGTCCCGCAAGCGGGGACCGCTCATTCCAACTGCCGACACCCGTCTGTGGCCTCCTGACCGCTGAACGCCGACAACTGGTCCAACTCGATGGTGCGAGACGATGTTCCCGCAGGCCAGGCAGTTACCCTCGTCACCGCTACGCCGATGGCGAACGTGAGACGGCCAAACAGGCGTGTCGCCCCTCCCCACTAGGAATGTCTTACCCGTAATAACTGGCACTCCATGCAGCGCGCACCGGTTCCCCTCAGCTACGGGCGAACAACTTTGCGCCCTCGAATGGGCTTGTACGCCCCCAACGCCGACACTGAGTGCAACCGAACCTCAACTCTGCGTAACTCTCGAGCCGGGTCGGGAGTTCCCGGGGTATGGCCTTCACCGTCCCGCTCCCCCGTGCGCCCTTCGACGGCGGCATCGCGCAGTGGTACGAGAACGAGCTGGGCTGGGCCGTGGCGGACGGGGCCCCGGTGCAGCTGCTGACCGGGCTGCGCTTCGACGTACTGGAGCTGCCCGCGGACGCAGGCGCAGCTGTGCTGCGCCGGACGGAGCCCGCCGGGCCTGTGGCCCTCATGGGGCAGCGAATGCGGCTTCTGGTGGCCGTGGGGAGCGCGGACGAGCTGCCTGGGCTGCTCGACTGGCTGCAGTGGGGCGGGATCGCTCTCGATCTGACCGCCATCGGCGCGGGCGGACGGATGACCGCCCCGCCGCCGCCCGGATTTTCCCGCTCGCGGGAGGCCGCCGTATGGCTGCGGCCCCCCGTGCCGGGACGCGAGGTGGAGCCGACGTTGCCGGCGCTTGCCCCATTCGGGCACAGTGCCGGGTCCGGCGGGGGAATCAGCCCCGATCTCGTGCGACTCGTGGACACAGCGGCGACCGAGTGCCACCGGGCCCGTCTGCTGCGTACGAATACGCCGCATACGAATACTCAGCCGTTGGCCTTCTCGTAAGCCTCACGCACCGTGGCCGGGACGCGGCCGCGATCGTTGACCTCGAAGCCGTTCGCCTTGGCCCAGGCGCGGATTTCGGCGGTGTCCTTGTTGCCCCCGGCCGCCGCGCGTGCCTTGCCCCGACCGGCCGCGGCACGGCCGCCGGTACGCCGGCCACTCTTTGCGAACGGCTCGAGCAGACCACGGAGCTTGTCCGCATTGGCGGTGGTGAGGTCGATCTCGTAGGTCTTGCCGTCCAGAGCGAACGTCACGGTCTCGTCCGCCTCGCCGCCGTCGAGGTCATCGACAAGAAGGACCTGAACCTTCTGTGCCACCGGATTTCCTTTCATCGAAAATGCAGTACGCGGAAAGGAAACCGCTTTTCCCTGGAAAACACAAACCCTTGGCAGAGGTTCAGAACCTCAAGAACGCGGGAAACGTGCGCGATTCGGACATAGGGATCCGCCTCTAGTGGCGATCACAGGTGCAGAAGCATCCGGCTGTTGCCCAGGGTGTTCGGCTTCACTCGTTCGAGCCCGAGGAACTCGGCGACGCCCTCGTCATAGGAACGCAGCAGCTCGCTGTAGACATCTCCGTCGACCGGTGTCTCACCGATCTCGACGAAGCCGTGCTTCCCGAAGAAGTCGACTTCGAAGGTGAGGCAGAAAACTTTGCTCACTCCGAGCCGGCGGGCGGTCTGCAACAGCTTGTCGAGCACGTGATGGCCGATGCCGGTGCCCTTGAACGCGGGATCCACCGCGAGAGTGCGCACTTCGGCCAGGTCTTCCCAGATGACATGCAGCGCACCGCAGCCGACCACCTCGGCATCCTCGTCGCGTTCCGCGACCCAGAACTCCTGGATGGCTTCGTAAAGCGTCACCGTTGCTTTGTCGAGCAGGATGCCTTCACTCACGTACGGGTCGACGAGTCGGCGGACCGACGGCACATCGCTGGTCCTGGCCCGCCGGACGGTGATGGCATTTGCTGCGGCATAAGGCATGGCCCGACGCTATCGCCCCTGCGCGGTCCCACCGTCGGCGGCCTCGTCGCCCTGAACGATGCGGACGGCGGCAAGGAGAGCTTCACGCTGCTCGGGCGACATCATGCCGAAGAAGGCGACAAGTGCGGCCGCGGGGTTGTCACTCTTGGACCAAGCTTCGTTCATGAGTGCGGCCGAGTAGGCGGCACGGGTGGAGACCGCCGTATATCGATAGGCGCGGCCTTCGACTTCCCTGCGAACCCAGCCCTTCTGATGGAGATTGTCCATTACCGTCATGACGGTGGTGTAGGCGATGGACCGTTCCTGCTGAAGGTCTTCGAGGACTTCCCGGACCGTGACCGGCCGGTTCCATTGCCAGACGCGTGTCATGACGGCGTCTTCCAGCTCTCCCAATTGGCGGGGCACAGCGCCACCATAGTCGGAGATGTCGGAATGGCTGGTTATTGACGTAACAAAAAGGACGTACGGGTGTAAATCGCCCGTACGTCCTCGATGCCGATGTGCGCGTCAGTCGCCGCGGACGGCCTGCTGCGTCGACTCCGCGCGAGCGAGCGCGGCGTCCACGATCGCGTCCTCCTTGGCCTTGTTCGGACCACCCTGGCTCTTGACGATCGTCACGACCAGGCCGATGAAGAAGGCGGCCATCACCACGGGGGGCAGGAGCGCGGATACGTAGTCCATGGCACCCAAGAGTAGCTATCCGGCGGCCAGCTGTTCCGGTGGGGGCACGGGCTTGCGACGCGGCGGGAAGGCCTCGGAGGGCTTCGGGACCGGACGGTCGGCGGGCACCGGCGCCTTGGGCTGCGGTTTCTGCTGCGGTTTCTGCTGCGGCTTCGGTTCGTCGGCGGCGGCGCGGCCGCCGGGGAGCGCCAGCAGACGGGTGCGCGGGGCCGGGGCGGCGGGCGAGGGCGCGGCCTCGACCGGCCGGCCGGCCAGCCGGGCCCGTACCGACGCTTCGGCGAGCGTCTGGCAGCGGTGCAGCACGGCGGCGCCGGCCGGCGTGCCGCGCAGGGTGCGCAGCGCGGCCAGATCCTCCGGGCGGGGGTCGTAGCCGCCTGCCAGGGCGTCCTGGAGGAGCTCCAGATAGCCCGCGGCGGAGCCGGGAAGCGCTGCGCGGTAGCGGGCGAGGTCGGCGTGGAGGAACGCGCGCAGCCGGCCCGCCTCGCGGACCGCCTCGTCCACGGAATCGGCCAGACGCAGACAGTCCTGGATGTCCTCGTCGGCGAGAAGGGCAGGGTGGAGGGCGACGGCGAGGGCACGTCGGAGCACACGCAGCTCGTCTGCGCCGAACGCCATTCCGCCGCGGGGTCCGTATGGCGTGGGCATGGGCCGACGATACGTGCCAAAGGGACAAAATCTGGTTAATGCGATGAGTTCCGGCGCGGCGGAGTACCGCGCCGGGCTCACATACGCGAGACGTTCCGCTCGTAGACCAGACGCAGACCGATCAGCGTCAGCCAGGGCTCGTGCTCGTCGATCGCGGAGGACTCGCCGAGCACCATCGGAGCGAGACCGCCGGTCGCGATCACGGTCACGTCGTCCGGGTCGTCGGCGAGCTCGACCTTCATCCGTCCTACGACACCGTCGACCTGGCCCGCGAAGCCGTACACGATGCCGGCCTGCATGGCCTCGACGGTGTTCTTGCCGATCACGCTGCGCGGGCGGGCCAGTTCGATCTTGCGGAGCTGGGCGCCCTTGACGCCGAGCGCCTCGACGGAGATCTCGATGCCGGGCGCGATCACACCGCCCGCGTACTCGCCGCGCGCGCTGACGGCGTCGAAGGTCGTCGCCGTACCGAAGTCGACGACGATCGCCGGGCCGCCGTAGAGGTCGACGGCGGCGACCGCGTTGATGATGCGGTCCGCGCCCACCTCCTTGGGGTTGTCCATCAGGATCGGCACACCGGTCTTGATTCCGGGCTCGACGAGGACGGCCGGGACGTCGCCGTAGTAGCGGCGGGTCACCTCGCGCAGCTCGTGCAGCACGGAAGGAACGGTGGAGCAGATCGCGATGCCCTCGATGCCGTCGCCCAGTTCGTCTCCGAGCAGCGGGTGCATGCCCATCAGGCCCTGCAGCAGGACGGCGAGTTCGTCGGCGGTGCGCCGGGCGTCGGTGGAGATGCGCCAGTGCTCGACGATCTCCTCACCGTCGAACAGGCCGAGGACGGTATGGGTGTTGCCGACGTCGATCGTGAGCAGCATCAGATGCCTGCCTCGCGCAGGTCGAGGCCGATGTCGAGGATCGAGGAGGAGTGCGTCAGCGCGCCCACCGCGAGGTAGTCGACGCCCGTCTCGGCGTACGAACGGGCGGTCTCGAGGGTGAGGCGGCCGGAGGACTCGAGCGCGGCACGGCTCGCGACGAGCGCGACGGCCTCCTCGGTCTCGGCCGGGGTGAAGTTGTCCAGCAGGATCAGGTCCGCGCCCGCGTCGAGGACTTCGCGGACCTGGTGCATGGTGTCCACCTCGACCTCGATCGCGAGGTCCGGGAACTGCTCCCGTACGGCCTTGAACGCCTGCGCGACGCCACCCGCCGCCACCACGTGGTTGTCCTTGACGAGCGCGGCGTCGGACAGCGACATGCGGTGATTGACGCCGCCGCCGCAGCGCACCGCGTACTTCTCCAGCGCGCGCAGGCCCGGGGTGGTCTTGCGGGTGTCGCGGACCCTGGCCTTGGTGCCTTCGAGCACGTCGGCCCAGGCACGGGTCGCGGTCGCGATGCCGGAGAGGCGGCACAGCACGTTGAGCGCGCTGCGCTCGCCGGTGAGCAGGTCACCGGTGTTGGTGGTGACGGACAGCAGCTTCTGGCCTGCTTCGACGCGGTCACCGTCCTCGACGTGTCGCTCCACCTCGAACTCGTCGGTGCAGACGATGGACAGGATCGCCTCGGCGATCTGCAGGCCGGCGACCGTACCGGCCTCGCGGGCGGTGAAGTCGCCGGTGGCGACGGCGTCCGCGGGGACGGTCGCCACGGTCGTCACATCCACGCCGCCGTCGAGATCCTCGCTGATGGCGAGGTGGGCGATGTCCTCGACCTGTACGGGGTCGAGGCCCGCGTCGAGCAGAAGCTGCGCGAGGCCGGGGTCGAGGCCGCACTCCAGGTCGTCGTAACCCTCCTCGCCGGCGGCGCAGCCGCAGGCGTCCGAGCAGCCGCCCGCCGGGGCCGCTGCGGGTGCGCCGATCTGGATCAGCGGTACGTCCACGGGACGCGGACGTTCTTCGGGCGTGCTCACGGTTACGGCTCCCTGGGGGCGTCGGGGACAGTGGGGGCGAATGCGGTGTTCTCGGTGCGGCGAACGACCAGGCTGCGGTCCGGCGCGAGGCGTACGACGAGATGGCGGCGCCACTCGGCGTCGTCGCGGTCGGGGCGGTCCTCGCGCCAGTGGCAGCCGCGCGTCTCCTCGCGCTCCAGCGCGGCGGCGGTCAGGACACGGGCCACGCACAGGAGGTTGGAGGTCTCCCAGGTCTCGACTCCGGGTTCGGCCGTCTTGCCCGAACCTTCCTGGTTCTGCACGGCGTTGCGGTGTACGGCGCCGAGCGCGGCCGCCGCCTCGGTCAGGCTCTGCGCCGAGCGGAGCACACCCGCGCCGTGGGACATGATCCGCTGGATCTCGGCGCGCGCCTCGGGTGCTATGAGCGGCAGGACGGAGGGGGTCGCGGGCGCGGCGGGCGGGCCGGCCCGGAGCGGGGCGCGGGAGGCTATGTCGGTGGCGATGCGCTCGGCGAAGACCAGGCCCTCCAGAAGGGAGTTGGAGGCGAGGCGGTTCGCGCCGTGTACTCCGGTGCAGGCGACCTCGCCGCAGGCGTACAGGCCCGGGACGGTGGTGCGGCCGTGCAGGTCGGTGCGTACGCCGCCGGAGGCGTAGTGGGCGGCCGGGGCGACCGGGATGGGCTCGGTGACCGGGTCGATGCCGTGGGCCCGGCAGGCCGCGAGGATGGTGGGAAAGCGCTGCTCCCACATCTCGGCGCCGAAGTGGCGGGCGTCGAGGTACATGTGCGCGACGCCCTGTTCCTGCATCCGGCGCATGATGCCCTTGGCGACGATGTCGCGAGGGGCGAGCTCGGCCAGCTCGTGCTGCCCGAGCATGAAGCGGGTGCCGGACGCGTCGACGAGATGGGCGCCCTCGCCTCGTACCGCCTCGGAGACCAACGGCTGCTGGCCCTCGGAGTCCGCGCCGAGGAAGAGCACCGTCGGGTGGAACTGCACGAATTCGAGGTCGGAGATCTCCGCACCGGCACGGAGCGCGAGCGCGACACCGTCACCTGTGGAGACCGCGGGGTTGGTGGTGGCGGAGAAGACCTGGCCCATGCCCCCGGTGGCCAGGACCACGGTCGGGGCATGGACGGCACCGACGCCGTCGTGCTGGCCCTCGCCCATGACATGGAGGGTGATTCCGGCCGTACGGCCGTCGGCATCCGTCAACAGGTCCAGGACCAGGGCGTTTTCGATGGTGCGCAGCTCGCTGGCGTGTACCGCCTCGACGAGCGCGCGGGAGATCTCGGCGCCCGTCGCGTCGCCTCCCGCGTGCGCGATACGGCGCCGGTGGTGGCCGCCCTCGCGGGTGAGCTCGATCTCACCGGCCTCGGAGGTGTCGAAGTGCGCGCCGGTGGCGATCAGCCGGCGTACGGCGTCGGGACCCTCGGTGACCAGGGTGCGGACCGCGTCCTCGTCGCACAGGCCCGCGCCCGCGACCAGGGTGTCGTCCAGATGCTGCTCCGGGGTGTCGCCGTCGCCCAGCGCGGCGGCGATGCCGCCCTGCGCCCAGCGCGTGGAGCCGTCGTCCAGGCGGGCCTTGGTGACCACGACCGTGCTCAGCCCGGCGGCCGTGCAGCGCAGCGCGGCGGTCAGACCCGCGACTCCGGAGCCGACCACGACGACGTCGGCCTCGATGGCCCAGCCGGGGGCGGGGGCGCTCAGCCGTATTCCGGTCATGCTGGGGCTCCGAAGGTCAGGGGGATGTTGTCGATCAGGCGCGTCGCACCGACCCGCGCGGCGACCGCGAGGATCGCCTCGCCGGTGTGGTCGTCCGGGACCTCGGTGAAGGTCGCCGGGTCGACGAGGGCCAGATAGTCGAGGACGAGAGGCGGTTGGGCGCGCGCGGCCTCGTCGAGGACGGCGCGGGCCGCGGCGCGGACGGCGGGGACGCCGCCCGGTCCTGCCTGGGCCACCGCGTGCGCGTCGGCCGCCGCTCGGGCCTCACCTATCGCGGAGAGCGCGGCGGCACGTGCGACGGTGCCGTGGGTGGCCTCGGCGCGCGCGTGCAGGGCGTGTTCGGCGGCGAGGCGGTCGTGCGCCGCGAAGAGGGACCTGGACAGGGCGAGGGCGGTACGGCGCCCGTCGGCCGACAGGTAGCGGTTGCGGCTGGAGAGCGCGAGGCCGTCGGCCTCACGGACGGTCGGTACGCCGGCGATCTCGACCGGGAAGTTCAGATCGAGGACCATCCGGCGGATCAGCGCGAGCTGTTGCGCGTCCTTCTGGCCGAAGAAGGCCGCATCGGGGCGGGTGAGGTGCAGGAGCTTGGCGACGACGGTGAGCATGCCGTCGAAGTGACCGGGACGACAGGCCCCTTCGAGCCGCTCGCCCATCGGGCCCGCGGTGATGCGGACCTGTGGTTGGCCCCCCGGGTAGACCTCGTCGGCCGAGGGCGCGAACACGACGTCTGCGCCTGCCTGTTCGGCCGTCTTGAGGTCGGCGTCGAGAGTACGGGGGTAACGGTCGAGGTCCTCGCCCGCACCGAACTGGAGCGGGTTGACGAAGACGGTGACGACGACGAAGCCCGTGCTGCCGACGTGCTCGCGGGCGGCGCGGATCAGGGTGGCGTGGCCCTCGTGGAGAGCGCCCATGGTCATGACGACGGCGGTGCGGCCGGGGACGGCGCGGTGGCCGAGGACGTCGTCCAAGTCCTGAAGAGTCGGCACGAGTTCGAAATCGCGGCTCATCGGGTGTCCCCCTCGGCGAGAACGCCCAGCAGGTCCTCGGCGAGCTCCGGTTTGAGCAGACCATGAGCGAGCGCCCGGTCGGCGGTGGTACGGGCCATCGCCAGGTACCCGGCGACCGTCGCGGGCGCGTGCTTGCGCAGCTCCGCGACATGCGCCGCGACGGTGCCCGCGTCGCCGCGCGCGACCGGTCCGGTGAGCGCGGCGTCGCCGGAGCGCAGGGCGTTGTCGAGGGCGGCGCCGAGCAGCGGGCCGAGCATCCGGTCAGGGGCGGTGACCCCCGCCGTACGCAACAGCTCCATCGACTGGGCGACCAGGGTGACGAGGTGGTTCGCGCCGAGGGCGAGGGCCGCGTGGTAGAGCGGGCGGGCCTCCTCCTCGATCCACTCGGGCTCGCCGCCCATCTCGATGACGAGCGCCTCGGCGGCCAGCCGCAGCTCCTCGGGGGCGGTCACTCCGAAGGAGCAGCCGGCCAGCCGCTGGACGTCGACGCCGGTCCCGGTGAACGTCATCGCGGGGTGCAGCGCCAGCGGCAGCGCGCCGGCCCTGGTGGCGGGGTCGAGCACCTTCGCGCCGTACCGCCCGGAGGTGTGCACAAGCAGCTGTCCGGGTCGTACGGCGCCGGTCCCGACGAGCCCGTCGACCAGCGCGGGCAGCGCGTCGTCCGGGACGGTCAGCAGCACCAGCTCGGCGCGGGCGAGGACCTCCGCGGGGGTCACCAGCGGTACGTCGGGGAGCAGTGCGGCAGCGCGTCGTACGGAGGCGTCGGAAACGCCGGAGACGGCGACCGGGCGGTGGCCGGCGAGCTGGAGCGATGCGGCGAGGGCCGGGCCGACGCGGCCTGCTCCGACGACGCCGACAGTGAGTCGGGCGGGGCGGTCCCGCGGGTCGAGCGGTTCCTGTGGTGCTGTGGCATTCACGCGGCGGGGCCTTCCGTTCCAGTCCGCGGGGGGTACCGGACGATTTCACGTCATGCTACGCCAGCGTTTCCCGAGGCCTTCGAGTTGTCCACAGGCTGTGGGCGGCGATCGGCCGCCGGTGGATGATCGGTGCATGACTGAGGAGATCGAGAAGGACGAGCGGCACCGCAGGCTCGCCGCCTGGCGGGCGTCGGACCGGGTGCTGTGGCGGGCCTCCGCGGACTACCGGGTCGGCGACCGGCTCGCGGCGCTGGCGGCGGACGCGGGCGAGGTGTACGACCTGGACGAGTGGACGGATGTATACGGCAACGGGGTCGTCGCCGAGCTGGAGGAGCGGGCGGCGCGGCTGCTCGGGTTCCCGGCCGGGGCGTTCTTTCCGACCGGGACGATGGCGCAGCAGGTGGCGCTGCGGTGCTGGGCGGGGCGTACCGGGAATCCGACGGTCGCGCTGCATCCGACGGCGCATCCGGAGAGGCACGAGCGGGGCGCGTTCGGTGCGGTGAGCGGGTTGCGGACGGTGCACCCGACGCACGAGCCGCGGCTGCCGACAGCGGCGGAGGTACGCGACTTGGACGAGCCCTTCGGCTCGCTGATGCTGGAACTGCCGCTGCGGGACGCGGGTTTCGTACTGCCGTCGTGGGACGGACTGGTCGAGGTCGTGGAGGCGGCGCGGGAACGCGATGCAGTGGTGCACTTCGACGGCGCGCGCCTGTGGGAGTGCGCCCCGCACTTCGGCCGCCCGCTGGATGAGATCGCGTCCCTCGCGGACAGCGTCTACGTGTCCTTCTACAAGTCCCTGGATGCGCTCTCCGGCGCGTTGCTGGCGGGCCCGGAGGACATGGTGGCCGAGGCCAGGACCTGGCGGCACCGGTACGGCGGCCAGGTCTTCCAGCAGTACCCGGCGGCCCTGTCCGCGCTGCTGGGCCTGGAGCGGGAGCTGCCTCGGCTCCCGTCGTACGTGTCCCACGCGAAGGTGGTCGCGGCGGCGCTGCGCGAGGCTTTCACGGAGGCGGACGTCCCGTGGTTCCGGGTCCACCCTCAGGAGCCGCACACGCACCAGTTCCAGGTCTGGCTCGGGTACGAGGCGGACGCCCTGAACGAGGCGGCGGTGCGCCAGGCGGAGGAGACGGGCGTGACGCTCTTCAGGAGGTGGTTCACCGAGGGCTGCCCGCCTGGGGTGTCGGTGACGGAGCTGACGGTGGCGGCGGAGGGGCTGGAGTGGACGGGTGAGGACGTGAGAGCGGCGGTGGCGGAGTTCCTGCGGAGGGTCGGGTAGTCGGCCGCTCCCGACCGGGGCTCGGCCGGACGCCCTCGGCCGGGTCCGGGCCGGGCCCCTCTGCCGGGGCTCGGCCAGGGCTCGGCCGGGGCTCAGCCGCAGTTCGCCGCGCGCGGGTGCAGCAGGCGGGTCAGCGCCGCCCGGATGCGGCCGTGGGAGCGGTGACCGGCGAGCACCGCGTGGAAGCGGCGGTAGTCGCGGAACTCCCGGACCATCTGCCAGTCGTTCAGGCCCGGCTGCGGCGGAGCCTGCTCGCCCCGCTGCGCCGCGCGGTAATTGTCGATCATGTACTGATGCATGGCGTTCATGCATGTACGCTGCGCCCGCCCCGCGTATTCCGTCGCGTCGATTGACGAGCCCCGTCAAATGGCGCGAGAGGCGCCCCGTGCACCCGCACCATGGAGGCGTGAGCGTGTCCATAGATATCGCGGGGCTGCCCCCCGAGCGCATCGTCTTCGAGATTTCCCCCCTCGCCGAGCTGGGTGTGGCGCTGCACGCGCTCGCCGAACCCGGGCACCATCCAGGGCTGCACGGCTGGGCCACGGCGACCGCCGCCGGGCTCAAGCCGGACCTTGCGGACCGGCTGCACGAGGCCGACTTCCTCTGGCGGTCCACCTTCTCGGACGTCTTCATGCCGTTCGCCGGGCTGCCCGCGGCCCTCAGCACAGCCTGCGGCCCGACCGGCGCCTGCTTCGCCGAGGAGCTGGACATGCTCGACCGGCTCGACGACGAGCGCTTCGTCGCCGCGGCCCTGGAGTTCACCTGCGCCAGTACGTACGGGACCCCCAGCCCGTCCGCCCTCACCGACCCCGCCCGGCGCGAGCGCGCACTCGAACTCGCCGCCACCCGCGGCCCCAAGCAGCTCGACTTCACCCGTCGGCTGCTGGACGACCCCGCCTCCGTACGCACCTGGGTGCGGCGCCTCTTCGAAGACTGCAACCAGTCCTTCTTCGCCGACACCTGGCGACGCGTCCGCCCCCAGCTCGCCGCCGACGCCCGCCACAAGACCGAGCTGCTGCGCCGCAAGGGCCTCGCCGAGGCGCTGCACGCGGTCTCCCCCGCGCTCGCGGTGGACGAGGACCGGACACGTATCAGTGCCGACAAACTCGCGGACGGGCGGACGACCGCCGTCGACCCCGCCGTCGGCGCCGGACTCTCCCTCATACCGTCCAGCTTCGGCTGGCCGCATCTCATGGTGCTGCACGCGCCCGGCTGGCGGCCGGTGATCCACTACCCCGTCGGCTCACCCGAACTCCCGGGCCCCGCCCCCGTGGAGCTGTTGAAGCTGCGGATGGAAGCGCTGGCGCACCCCATGCGCATGCGGCTGTGCCGCAACCTCGCCCGTGCCCCGTACACGACCGGCGAACTGGCGGACGAGTACGCGATCACCGCGCCCGAGGTCTCCCGCCATCTGGCCGTGCTGAAGAAGGCCGGGCTGATCTCCACGCGGCGGCGCGGTCGCTACGTCCTGCACCAGCTGGACGTCTCCGCCGTCGCCCGGCTCGGCAGCGACTTCCTGGAAACGGTGCTGCGTTAGGAGCCGCTCCGTGCGGACGGGCGCCGTGCCCCGCGTCAGGAAGAACTCGCTCCGCCGCCCGCACGCACCAGCCCGGTCTCGTACGCGAGCACCACCACCTGCACCCGGTCCCGCAGGCCCAGCTTGGTGAGGATGCGGCCCACATGGGTCTTGACCGTGGCCTCGGAGAGGACGAGGCGCGCGGCGATCTCTCCGTTCGACAGGCCCTGCGCGACCAGGAGCATCACTTCGCGCTCCCGCCCGGTGAGTCGCTGAAGCTCCTTGCGCTGCGGCTCGGGGGAGCTGCTCGGCAGCATCGGCGAGAAGCGGTCCAGCAGCCGACGCGTCGTGGACGGCGCGACAACCGCGTCGCCGCTGTGCACCGACCGGATCGCGCCGAGCAGCTCGGCGGGCGGCACATCCTTGAGCATGAAGCCGCTGGCGCCTGCCTTCAGGCCGGAGAACGCGTACTCGTCCAGGTCGAACGTCGTCAGTATCAGCACCTTCGGGGCGTCCGGCTCGGCACAGATCCGCCGCGTCGCCTCCACGCCGTCCAGCCTCGGCATGCGTACATCCATCAGCACCACGTCCACGGCGGTGGAGCGGAGGTTCTCGATCGCCTCCGCCCCGTCGCCCGCCTCCGCGACGACCTCCATGTCCGGCTGGGCGGCGAGCACCATCCGGAACCCGGTCCGGAGCAGCACCTGATCGTCGACGAGCATCACGCGGATGGACATGTCAGTGAGGCCTCGATCTCTGCTGGGATCCGGTGGGATCGCTAGTGGGCGGGCTTGAGGGGGAGCAGTGCGCTGATCCGGAAGCCGCCGCCGGGCCGCGGCCCCGCGTCGAGCGTGCCGCCGACCATACCGACGCGCTCCCGCATGCCGATGAGCCCGTGGCCCCGGCCGTCGGCACCGCCGTCCTCGTACAGCTCGTGCGACGAACCGCGGCCGTCGTCCTCCACCAGCAGTCCGAGGCCGTCGTCGAAGTAGACGAGCCGCACGCTGGCGCCGGCCTCGGGCCCGCCGTGCTTGCGGGTGTTGGTCAGCGCCTCCTGGACGATGCGGTAGGCGGTGAGCTCGACGCCGCTCGGCAGCGGCCGCGACGTTCCCTCGATCTTGAAGTCCACGGTCAGGCCCGCGACGCGCACCTGCTCGACCAGGTCCTCGATCTGCTGGACATCGGGCTGCGGGACATACTCACCGCTCTCCGGGGCGTCTCCCGTACGCAGTACGCCGAGCAGCCTGCGCATCTCCGCGAGCGCCTGGCGGCCGGTGCTCGAGATGGTCTCCAGCGCCTGCTTGGCCTGGTCGGGGGCGGCGTCCAGGACATACGCGGCACCGTCGGCCTGCACCACCATCACCGAGACGTTGTGCGCGACGACGTCATGCAGCTCGCGGGCGATCCGCGCGCGTTCGGCCGCGACCGCGACCTTCGCCTGTGCCTCGCGCTCCCGCTCCAGCCGGGTTGCCCGCTCCTCGAGCTGCGCGAAGTACGCCCGCCGGGTGCGTATCGAGTCGCCGAGCACCCAGGCCAGGGCGAACGGCACACTCATGACGATGGTGAAGAAGATCTTGCCGCCGGCGCCGGTGTTCTCCACCGGCCAGCGCAGCTGCGCCAGCGTGGCCGCGGACAGCCCGCCGGCGAGCGCCAGCCGGGAGGCCCAGCGCGCCCCGTCGTGCGCGGTGACGGTGTAGATGATCACCAGCATCGCGAAGTCGGCCGGGTTGACCTCGACGTCCAGCGCGAGCTGGGCGACTCCCAGCGCCGCGGCGAGTACCAGCATCTGCTCCGGCATCCGGCGGCGCAGCGCCACGACCAGACTCAGCAGCAGAACGATCAGAGCCGCGGAGATACGGGGCTCGATACCGACGGGTACCTGTATCACCCACAGCATGGAGAACCCGAAGAGCATGACAGCCCAGAAGCTGTCGACGCCCGTCGGGTGTCTGCGGATGAAGTCGTAGAGGCGCTGCACGTAACCCAGCGTAGGGAAAGGAGATAGGTGCAAGTGTCAACCGGAGGGGCGATCCGGTCGGCGGAAGCGTACTCCGCAAGGTGGAGACTTGTGCGCGTGACGGATGAGACGTGTCAGTGGCGGGGATGGCGGGAAGCGACGGAGGCAGCGCTGTACGGGCCCGGCGGCTTCTATCTGCGGCCCGAGGGACCGGGCGGACACTTCCGTACGTCGGTGCACGCGTCGCCGCTGTTCGCCTCGGCGGTCGCCCGGCTGCTGGTCACCACGGCGGAGCCGCTCGATCTCGACGAGGTGGCACTGGTCGACGTCGGCGCGGGCCGCGGCGAGCTTCTCACCGGGGTGCTGGCCGCGTTGCCGTCCGGTTTCCCGGTACGGGCGTACGCCGTGGAGCGTGCGGCCCGTCCCGCGGGCCTGGACCCCCGCATCGAATGGACCGCCGAGCCCCCGGCCGGTGTGAGCGGGCTGCTCTTCGCCAACGAATGGCTGGACAACGTCCCGGTGGATGTCGCCGAGACCGACCCGGACGGCGTCGCACGGTATGTCCTCGTCCGCGCGGACGGCACCGAACGGCTCGGCTCCCCGGTCTCCGGAGCGGACGCCGAGTGGCTGGCCCGCTGGTGGCCGCTGCCCGAGCCGGGGATGCGGGCGGAGATCGGCCGTCCGCGGGACGAGGCATGGGCGCGGGTGGTGGGCACGCTCAAGGCGGGCCTCGCGGTCGCCGTCGACTACACACACGCCCTGGAGACGCGGCCGCCGTTCGGCACCCTGACGGGTTTCCGGGCGGGCCGCGAGGTACGTCCCTTCCCGGACGGCAGTTGCGACATCACCGCACATGTGGCCCTGGACGCGTGCGCGCTGCCCGGCGCCCGGCTGCGCACCCAGCGCGAGGTGCTGCGGGACCTGGGCATCACCGGCGAACGCCCCCCGCTGTCGCTGGCCACCTCCGACCCCGCGGCGTACGTCCGCGCACTCGCCGGTGCCGGGGAGGCGGCCGAACTGACGGCGCGGGGCGGCCTCGGCGACTTCGGCTGGCTGGTGCAGCGACAACCCGGCCCGTCCGGCGTCCGGGGAGCGGGGTCCGGGGCGGCGCCCCAGGAGTGACACGTACGGGGGATACTGTCGCCATGACGGAGACGACGGTCGGCATCGGCGGCGCGGCGGAGAGCACCGACATGGTGCTCAACATCGGTCCCCAGCATCCCTCCACGCACGGCGTGCTCCGCCTCCGGCTCGTACTGGACGGGGAGCGCATCCGGCACGCCGAGCCGGTCATCGGCTATATGCACCGCGGCGCCGAGAAGCTCTTCGAGGCGCGCGACTACCGGCAGATCGTGATGCTGGCCAACCGCCACGACTGGCTCTCCGCGTTCTCCAACGAGCTCGGCGTCGTCATGGCCGTCGAGCGGATGCTCGGTATGGAGGTCCCGGAGCGCGCGGTCTGGACCCGTACGCTCCTCGCCGAGCTCAACCGGGTCCTCAACCACCTCATGTTCCTCGGGTCGTACCCGCTCGAACTGGGCGGCATCACGCCGATCTTCCACGCGTTCCGCGAGCGCGAGGATCTCCAGCACGTGATGGAGGAGGTCTCCGGCGGCCGGATGCACTACATGTTCAACAGGGTCGGCGGGCTCAAGGAGGACCTTCCGGCGGGCTGGCTCGGCCGCGCCCGCGAGGCCGTCGACGCCCTCCGCTCCCGGATGGACATCTACGACCGGCTGGTACTCGGCAACGAGATCTTCCGCGGCCGTACCCGCGATGTGGGTGTGCTCACGGCCGGGACGGTCCACGCGTACGGAGTGAGCGGCCCGATCGCCCGCGCCTCGGGTGTCGACTTCGATCTCCGGCGCGACGAGCCGTATCTGGCGTACGGGGAGCTGCAGGACACGCTGAAGGTCGTGACCCGCACGGAGGGCGACTGTCTGGCCCGCTTCGAGGTTCTCCTCGACCAGACGCACAACGCGCTGGACCTGGCGCAGGCGTGCCTGGACCGGATCTCCGAGCTGCCGCCGGGCCCGATCAACCAGCGTCTGCCGAAGGTCCTCAAGGCACCCGAGGGCCATACGTACGCCTGGACCGAGAACCCGCTCGGCATCAACGGCTACTACCTGGTCTCCAAGGGAGAGAAGACGCCCTACCGGCTGAAGCTGCGCTCGGCGTCGTACAACAACATCCAGGCGCTGACGGAGCTGCTGCCGGGCACACTGGTGGCCGACATGGTGGCGATCCTGGGCTCGCTGTTCTTCGTCGTCGGCGACATCGACAAGTAATCGACTGATCGACAAGTAGCGGACGGGACGACAGGCCGGCAAGCAGCGTCCGCGACGTCGTCGGTCAGGAAATCGCGGTGCGCAGCTCGGCGACGTCCAACTGCTCCGTCTCGTCGTGCGCCGTCAGGTCGATCACCTTGCCGACCGCGCGGTCGTCCGTCGTGTCCTGTGCGGCCAGGGCCTCCTCGCCCACCACATCGGCGAGGTCCTCGTTCTGCGCGGCCTCGATCGCCTTCTGCGCACCCGCGCCCTCGGCCGTGCCGAAGAAGTCGAAGCCGCCCTCGGGGCGTGCGGGGCGGCGCTTGGGACCGTACGGAACGATCGCTGTCGCGGCGGGGACGCGACGACGGGCGGGGACGGCGGACGTCGGGCGGGTGTGCTGCTCTCCCCCGGCGGCCGCCGCGTGCTTCCCCTGCGGTTCGTCCGCCTCCCGGGCCCGCTCGGCCAGATCGCGTTGACGGGCTTCTTCGACGGTGCGCTTCGCCTCCTGCGCGGCGGCGTTGCGCGACAGATCGTCCAGCGCCTTGGAAGCGCGGAGGAACGTGGACAGGGTGGGCGTGGACCCGGCCGGGGGCAGCGCCCTGACCGGTGCGGCCGCTTCGAGCGCGAGCTGCCTGCGGCCCTCGAGCGCGCTGGCCCGCTCGGTCTCCGCCGTCGCGTACCGCCGCAGCAGCGCGGCGTGCTCGTTGCGCAGCGCGGCGAGCTCGACCCGCTTGGCGCGCAGCCTCGCGTCGAGCTTGGTACGCAGCTCGCGCGATTCCTCGATATCCGTCTCGAGTTCGGCTATGCGCTCCTCGGTCTTCCACTCGTCGCTCGCGCGGGCGCGCGTGAGTTCCGCGACGCGGCGGCCGGCGTTCCGGTCCCAACTCCGCATGAGGACCGCGCCGGTGACAGCCGCCGCTGCGGCGGCTCCGACCAGGGAGCGGAGCATGATTGGCTCCGCCAGAAACCACGCGCCGGCGGCACACAAAACCGACGCTCCGGCTACCGCCGAAGGCGGCAGCATCCTGTGCAGGGGCGGGGAATGGCGATGGCGTCCACGTGGCATGGCCTGAAATTTACCGTGCGCAGTCGCCGAATGGGGTGTCGGCCCGGCAAATCTCTGGATGAAGAACGCCGGGCCGACCCGTCTCTACTTCTTGAGCAAGCCCTTGGACTCCAGATAGGCCTTCGCCGCGTCCTCGGGCTTCGCGCGCTCGGCGTCGACCTTGCGGTTCAACTCGGCAAGATCCTCGGTCGTCAGCGCCTTGGTGAGCTTGTCGAGCGCGTCGGCTATCTCCTTGGCGCCCGCGTCCTTGGCATTGACCACCGGAAGGACGTTGTCGGCGTTCTGGAGCTTCTTGTCGTCCTCCAGGAAGACCAGGCCGTCGAGCACCGCGTCCGTGGTGGTGGTCAGCACAAGCTGGTCGTCACCGTCCTTGACCGCCTGCTTCGACTGCGGGGTGCCGACTCCCTTGGGGTCGATACCCGAGACGTCGATGCCGTACGTCTTCTTCAGACCCGGTGCGCAGAACGGCCGCACCTCGCACTCGTCGCCTGCCGCGATCTTCACCTTCAGCTTCGACTTCCCAAGATCGGAAAGCGTCTTGAGCTTGTTCTTCCCGGCGAATTCCTTGCTCACCGCGAAGGCGTTCTGGTCGACGGCCGCACCGGCGGGAAGCACCTTCAGTCCGCGCGGCCCGGCGAGCTTCGTAAGCGCCGCCACGGTGGCGGTGACATCGCTGGATGCCACCGGCTTCTCGTCGGGCGCCTTCGGCCCGTTCACCTTCGCGTTGAGGAATTCGGCGGCCGTCGCGGCGTATTCCGGTACGACGTCGATCTCGCCCTTCTCCAGCGAGGGCTCGTACAACTCACGGTTCTTCACCGTGGTGACGGACGTCTTGTAGCCGGCGTCGGCCAGGATCTGCGCATACAGCTCGGCGAGCACCTTGGACTCGGTGAAGGACGCAGCGCCGACGACGAGCCTGCCTTTCGTGCCCGCCCCACCGGCCGATGCGGAGCCACCCTTGCCCTTCTCCAGGCTGTCGCCACCGCATGCGGCGAGAGAACCCGTCAGGGCCACCACACCGAGTACCGCGCCCGCGATGCGCGAGGTCTTGATCATCAGGTTCTCCGTCCACAGCAAAGGGTTGAGCGTCGTCACACGGACGACGCGGTCTTACGCAGGGGGTTCAGCAGCCGGTCGGCCGCCACCAGCACGCCTTCCACCAGCAGCGCGAGAAGCGCCGCGAGGAGCGCGCCCGCGACGACCTGCGGGGTGTTGTACGTGTTGAAGCCGGCGGTGATGATCCGGCCCAGGCCGCCCTGGCCCACCATCGAGGCGATGGTGGCCGTGGCCACCACCTGGACCGCGGCGGACCTCAGCCCGGTCATGAGCAGCGGGTAGGCGAGGGGAAGCTCGACCCGCAGGAAGAGCTGGCCGCCGGACATCCCCATCCCGCGAGCTGCCTCCACCACCGCCCGGTCGACTTCCCGCATACCGACATAGGCGTTGGTCAGCAGCGGAGGCACGGCGAAGAGCACCAGGGCGATGATCGTCGGCAGATAGCCGGCGCTGCGCAGCGGTGTGAGCATGAAGAGGGCGAGGACCGCGAAGACCGGGATCGCCCGGCCGGCGTTGGAGATGTTGACCGCGAGTGCGCCTCCCTTGCCGAGGTGCCCCAGCCACAGCGCGACAGGCAGGGCGATCGCGCAGGCCAGTAGGAGAGCCACCCCGCTGACGTACACATGCTCGCCCAGGCGGTGCCAGGCGCCGCTCTCCCCCGACCAGTTGGAGCCGGTGGTGAGCCAGGTCCACGCGTCGGCCACTACCCCCATCAGTTCGTGCCCTTCGCCGTGCGTATTCGGTTCGCCGGGCGTATGCGGGTCCAGGGCGTCAGCAACCGCTGCGCGCCGAGCAGCAGCACATCGGCTACGGCCGCCAGCAGCACGCAGAGCACGGATGCGGTCAGCACCTGCGCCTTGAAGGTGGTCTGCACGCCGTCGTCTATGAGATTGCCGAGACCGCCCTTGCCGACCAGCGCGCCGACCGTCGTCAGCGCGACCGTCGAGACGGTCGCGATGCGCAGGCCCGCCATCAACGCGGGCAACGCGAGGGGAAGTTCAACCTCCCAGAGCAGCCGGCCCGATCCGTACCCCATCCCGCGCGCGGCCTCCCGCGCCTCGTCGGGCACCGCGTCGAGTCCGGCCATGATGTTCCGTACGACGATGGTGAGCGAGTACAGCACCAGGCCGGTCACCACCAGCGCCGCCGAGAGCCCGAATACCGGCAGCAGCAGAGAGAACATCGCCAGCGACGGGATGGTGTAGAGCAGCGTCGTGAGTCCGAGGACCGGGCCCGCGAACCGCGGTGCGGCGCGGGCGAGCAGCGCCAGCGGAAACGCGACGGCAAGACCGATCAGAACCGACACCACGGTGATCCAGACATGCTGAATCGTGGCATCGGTCAATTCCTGGCTGCGGGTGCGGAGGTACTCCCCGCAGATCCAGTCATTGGCCGCCAGACAGCTCTGCGCAGCCTGCTGCGTACTCATGCCCCCCACCTCCCCGGCGGTGCCGAACGTATGTCTGGCGACCATATCCCCGACCACTGACAATCGCCGAGGGCCGCCACATTGCAGCAATATGGCTTTCACACAACACCCGTCACAATGGGGAACCATGATCCGTTTCGAGCAGGTCACCAAGCGGTACCCGGACGGGACGACGGCGGTCGACGACCTGTCGTTCGAGGTCGCCGAGGGCGAACTGGTCACGCTCGTCGGACCGTCCGGCTGCGGGAAGACCACGACCATGAAGATGGTCAATCGCCTTATCGAGCCGAGCAGCGGCCGGATATTCCTGGACGGGAACGACATATCCGCCATCGATCCGGTCCAACTGCGGCGCCGTATCGGCTATGTGATCCAGCAGGTCGGTCTTTTCCCGCACAAAACGGTCCTGGAGAACACCGCGACCGTCCCCCATCTCCTCGGCTGGAAGCGCGGCAAGGGCCGTGAGCGCGCCGCCGAACTCCTCGACCTGGTCGGCCTCGACCCGTCCGTCTACGGCGACCGCTACCCCGAGCAGCTCTCCGGCGGTCAGCGCCAGCGCGTCGGTGTGGCCCGGGCGCTGGCGGCCGACCCGCCCGTGCTGCTGATGGACGAGCCGTTCGGGGCGGTGGACCCGGTGGTGCGCGAGCATCTGCAGAACGAGTTCCTGAGACTTCAGTCCCAGGTCCGCAAGACCGTGCTCTTCGTCACCCACGACATCGAGGAGGCCGTCCGCCTCGGCGACCGTATCGCCGTCTACGGCCAGGGGCGGATCGAGCAGTTCGACGTACCGGCGGCGGTGCTCGGCACCCCCGCCACCCCGTACGTCGCGGACTTCGTCGGCGCCGACCGCGGTCTCAAGCGCCTCTCGGTCACCCCTATCGAGAAGGGTGATCTGGAGCAGCCGCCGGTCGTCCATCTCGACGACCCGCTGCCCCACAAGCTCGGCTCCCGCTGGGCCGTCGTCCTGGACGCCGAGGACAATCTGCACGGCTGGATCTCGGCCGAGCAGACCGGCGCGACGGGATCCGTACGCGAACACGCCCGCCGGATGGAGGCGTGGCTGCCGGTCGGCGCCTCGCTCAAGCAGGCGTTCTCCACCATGCTCCAGCACGACGCGGGCTGGATCGCGGTCATCGACGAGGAGGAGACCGGGCGCTTCCTCGGCGTCCTCACACCGGCGCGGCTGCACGAGGCCCTGCGCCGCTCCATCGACGCGGACGCGCAGGACATCCCGCGCACCGAAGTCGCGCTGGAGACGATCGAAACGGTCAAGACGACCTGAGACCGACGACGCTCCGAGCCTTGCGAAGCCCTGAGCCCAACGACGCTCCGGGCCTTGCGAAGCCCTGAGACCGACGACGCTCCGGGCCTTGCGAGGCGCTGAGGTCAACGACACTCCGAGCCTTGCGAGGCGCTGAGACCTGGCAGCTCTCAGCTCTGCGAAGCGCTCAGGCCTACGAAGCACTGAGCCTGCCGCTGATCCAGGTCAGCGCCGGCGGAATCTCGCGCCGCCAGGTGTTGAAGTTGTGCCCGCCGCTGTCGAGCGTGATCGACGAGACGCGCGCGGGCGACTTCACCTTCTTGATGAAGGCCAGCGTCGCCTTGAGGTTCGCCTCGCCCGCCTTCGAGGTCGTGACCAGGAAGGACGACTTCCCCTGCGGCAGGTGGTCCAGGCTCCACAGCAGATTGGCCCGGCTCTTCTCCTTCTTCCTGCCGTGGAAGAGATCACCGGTCGTCGGGTCGTCGGCGGCCTTGTAGTACGCGGAGAGGCCCGCGCTCGCCCCGAACTGCTCCGGGTGGTGCATCGCGATCTTCAGTGCGCAGTAACCACCGGTGGAATTCCCGATGAAGCCCCAGTTCCGCGGCTTGGTCCCGACCCGGTACGTCTCCGAGATCGCCTTCGGCAGATCCTTGGCGAAGAAGGTCTCCGTCTGCGGCCCGTCCGGTACGTCCACGCACTCGGTGTCCCGCGGCGGCGCGACGGTCGGCCGCAGCATCACCAGGATCATCGGCCGCATCTTGCCTTCCTTGGCCTGCATGAAGGCCGTCCTCGGGTACTTCAGGCCCTTGAGCAGGTTCTCCGCGGTTCCCGGGTATCCGGTCAGCACGACGGATGCCGGAAATGTGCTCTTCTCGTATTTCGCCTGGAAATACTCCGGCGGCAGATAGACGTACGCAGGGCTGTCGATCTTCGACTTTTCGCCCACCACGACGACCTTTTGTATCTGACCGCCCGTCGCGGGCCGCGAGCCGCCCGGAACATCCAGCTTCTGCGTGCCGACAACCTTGACGCGCTTGCCGTCGGCCGAGTGGTCCACCACCACACCCATGTCCTGTTCCTGACCGAAGAGGTCGGACCAAGAGCCGTAGAAGAGGAAGGAGTTGTTGGCCGCGAGGCCGACGGCACTGAAGAGCGCGAGCTGGGTCGCCAGCAGCAGCCCGACCCTGCCCGTCACGGCACGCCAGCTGCGGCGCGAGAGCCGCGGCCAGAGCCAGACGGTGGTCGCAAACAGCAGCACGGCCACGATGATCGCCAAGGCCAGGACTTTGTTACTGGTCAGACCCATGAGTCGCGTGAGCTTTCTTCCTTGAGAATTTCCTGTGAATGAGTGAACCCGCCCCCCGGAAGTCCCGTCCTAGAGAGAGCAAATCGTCCGCAGCCACTCACATGAGGCTCACGGACACAGGATCTCTCGCGGAATCACGGGAAGCGATGTCTGCAACGGTAGATGGGGACAAATCAGGATTGGTTCCGGATCGGGTACGTCGCGTGTTGCGCGGCCCCCGACCGGAGGCGGTCCCTGCGCTGGTCGGCACGGCCTGCACGCTCGTCGGCCTGATCGACGTTGCCGCCGGGGTCTTTCCCCGTTTCCGGCACAGTCGGATGCACACACTCGCCGAGGTGCTGCCGGGGTCCACCGGCCCGTTCGCCGCGGCGCTCTCACTCTGCGCCGGCGTACTTCTGCTCCTGCTCGCCCACGGGCTCAAGCGCCACAAGCGCCGCGCCTGGCGGGCCGCGGTGATTCTGCTGCCCGCCGGGGCCGTGGGGCAGTTCGTCTACCGCCACTCGGTGATCGGCGCGCTGGTCTCGCTGGTGCTGCTGACGCTGCTGCTGCGCCACCGGGGCGAATTCGCAGCGCTGCCCGACCCACGCAGCCGCTGGAAGGCGCTCGCCAACTTCATCCTCATGGGCGCCGGTTCGCTGGGCCTCGGCCTGGTCATCGTCAGCGTGCACCCCGGCAACGAGGTCGGCAGCCCCAGCCTCACCGACCGCCTCGAGCACGTCCTGTACGGACTCTTCGGCTTCGAGGGTCCCGTCGACTACGGCGACGGGGTGTCCTGGACGGTCGGCTACTCTCTCGGCGCGCTCGGTCTGCTGACCGCCGTCACCACCATCTATCTCGCCTTCCGCCCGGAGCACCCGGCCGCGCGCCTCACCGAGGACGACGAGAACCGTCTGCGTGACCTGCTCACCAGGCACGGTGGCCGGGACTCACTGGGCCACTTCGCGCTCCGCCGCGACAAGGCCGTCGTCTTCTCCCCGAGCGGCAAGGCCGCCGTCACCTACCGCGTGGTCTCCGGCGTGATGCTCGCCAGCGGCGACCCGATCGGCGACGTCGAGGCCTGGCCCGGCGCCATCGAGCGCTTCATGGACGAGGCCAAGGCGCACTCCTGGACCCCGGCGGTGATGGGCTGCTCGGAGACCGGCGGCGAGGTCTGGACCCGGGAGACCGGTCTGGACGCGCTGGAGCTGGGTGACGAGGCGGTGGTGGACGTCGCGGATTTCTCCCTCACCGGGCGCGCGATGCGAAACGTGCGTCAGATGGTGAAGCGCATCGAGCGCAATGGCTACGAAACCCGGGTACGGCGCGCTCGTGACCTCTCCGACCAGGAGCTCGAGCAGATCCGGCAGGCCGCGGCGGCCTGGCGCGGCACCGACACCGAGCGCGGCTTCTCGATGGCGCTGGGCCGGATAGGCGACCCGGCCGACGGCGACGCCGTGATCGCCACCGCGCACAAGGAAGACGCCGACTCTCCGTACGGCGACCTGAAGGCGATCATCCACTTCGTTCCGTGGGGCGCGGACGGTATGTCCCTGGAGCTGATGCGCCGCGACCGCTCCGCCGACCCCGGCATGAACGAACTGCTGATCGTCGCAGCGCTGCAGGCCTCTCCCGGGCTGAAGATCGAGCGGGTCTCACTAAACTTCGCGATGTTCCGGTCGGCGCTCGCCCGTGGCGAGAAGATCGGCGCGGGCCCGGTGCTGCGGATGTGGCGCGGCCTGCTCGTCTTCCTGTCCCGCTGGTTCCAGATCGAGTCGCTGTACAAGTTCAACGCGAAGTTCCAGCCACGCTGGGAGCCGCGCTTCGTGGTCTTCCGCAACACGCGTGACCTGCCCCGGATAGGTTTCGCCGCGATGCAGGCGGAGGGCTTCGTGAACGTCGCGCTCCCCCGCCTCTTCCCGCGCCACCGCCCGGCCCGCCAGCCGCGCCCCTGCGCGCACACCACCATCCACAAGGCAGAACACGAGGTCCGCGCGGCGTGAGACCCGAGCCGTTGGCTGTGGGCGTATCCCGTACCCCACAGCCGGGGGCCGGCGGATGCGGCCGACCCCTCCCCGGCCCACCGGCGTGACTTCCGCCCCGCCCGGCGGGCCTAGGCTGGGCGTATGAGTACGTTGCGTGAACGGGGCAGGGCAGACGGCCTGCCGGAGTGGGATCGCTGTGCGGTCATGGGAGTCGTCAATGTGACGCCCGATTCCTTCTCCGACGGCGGCCGCTGGTTCAACACCACCGCCGCGGTCAAGCGCGGCCTCGATCTCGTCACCGAGGGCGCCGACCTCGTCGACGTCGGCGGCGAGTCCACCAGGCCGGGTGCCAGCCGGGTGGACGAGGACGAGGAGCTGCGGCGGGTCCTACCCGTCGTACGCGGCCTGTCGGCCGAAGGCGTCACCGTCTCCGTGGACACCATGCGCGCCACCGTCGCCGAGCAGGCCGTCGCGGCCGGCGCGGTGCTCGTCAACGACGTGAGCGGCGGCCTCGCCGACCCCCGCATGGTCCCGGCGGTCGCCGCGGCCGGAGTCCCCTTCGTGGTCATGCACTGGCGCGGCTTCAGCCAGGACATGAACAGCCGCGCCGTGTACGCGGACGTGGTCACCGAGGTCGTCGCCGAACTGCGCGAGCGTATGGACGCCGTCATCGCCGGCGGCATCCCGCCCGAACGCCTCGTCATCGACCCGGGCCTCGGCTTCGCCAAGCAGGCCGAGCACGACCTCGCCCTCGTCGCCCACCTCCGCGAACTGCGCGCCCTGGGCCGCCCCGTACTGGTCGCCGCCTCCCGCAAACGGTTCCTCGGCCGCGTACTGGCGAGGGAGGGCGCACCGCCGCCGGCCCGGGAGCGCGACGCCGCCACGGCCGCGGTCTCCGCGATCGCGGCGCACGAGGGCGCGTGGGCGGTGCGGGTCCATGAAGTACGGGCGACGGCCGACGCCGTCCGCGTCGCGCGGGCCGTCGAGGCCGCCCGGTGAGCCGCACCGACGTAGAGCTGGTCGAAGAGGCCAACACCACGTTCTACGAGACGATGGAGCGCGGAGACTTCGAGGAACTCTCCGGTCTCTGGCTCGAGGACGACATCTCGTGCATCCACCCCGGCTGGCCGGTGCTCTCGGGCCGCGGCGAGGTGCTCCGCTCGTACGCGCTGATCATGGCGAACACCGAGTACATCCAGTTCTTCCTCACCGATGTGACGGTGAGCCTGGCCGGCGACACCGCGCTGGTGACCTGCACCGAGAACATCCTCAGCGGCGGCCCGGCCGAGGAGAGCGGCGCGCTCGGACCGCTCGTCGGGCAACTCGTCGTAGCCACCAATGTGTTTCGCCGCACATCGGACGGATGGAAGATCTGGTCACATCACGGTTCACCCGTCCTGACGGAAAGCGACGACGAAGAGGACGACGAGACCCCTTCTTGAGTAGGTGAGCGGACTCTTGGGGATTGGAAATCCGGGTCCCGGGTAGGGCGGCTACCAGCCTCGCGACATGCCTTTCCACAACCCCCGTGGGCTAGCACTGTCGGTGCCCGCAGGTAGATTCGAATGGGGACACCGAGCCACCCGCACGTGGCTGTGTGCCCGCAACCAACGACAGCAGGAGTGATTCGCGTGGATCGTGTCGCGCTGCGCGGCCTCAAAGCCCGCGGGCACCATGGCGTCTTCCCCCGGGAGCGCGAGGAAGGGCAGACCTTCATCGTGGACCTGGTGCTGGGCCTCGACACCCGCCCCGCCGCGGCCGGCGACGACCTGGCGAAGACCGTGCACTACGGCATTGTGGCCGAGGAGGTCGTCGCCGTCGTCGAGGGCGAGCCCGTCGACCTCATCGAGACCCTGGCCGAGCGGATCGCCCAGCAGTGCCTCAAGCACGACGGCGTGGAAGAGGTCGAGGTGGTCGTGCACAAGCCGGACGCCCCGATCACCGTGCCCTTTGACGACGTGACCATCACGATCACCCGGAGCCGAGTATGACCGTTTCTTCGTCGTTCCCCTCGGACTGGACGCAGAGCGACCCGACCGTGCAGCCGGTGCCCGCCTCCGTGGTGGAACAGGTCGACGCGGCCGACGTCACGCTGTCCAATCCGAAACGGGCCGTGATCTCTCTCGGCTCCAACCTGGGCAACCGCCTGGAGACGCTCCAGGGCGCGATCGACGCACTCGAGGACACGCCGGGCCTCCGGGTCAAGGCGGTCTCTCCGGTGTACGAGACGGAGCCGTGGGGCGTCGCTCCCGGCAGCCAGCCCTCGTACTTCAACGCGGTGGTCGTGATCAAGACCACACTGCCCCCGTCCTCCCTGCTGGAGCGCGGACAGGCCATCGAAGAAGCCTTCGAGCGGGTCCGGGAGGAGCGCTGGGGTCCGCGCACGATCGACGTCGACATCGTGGCGTACGCGGATGTCGTCTCGGACGACCCGCTGCTCACCCTTCCCCATCCGCGGGCACATCAGCGCGCCTTCGTACTCGCCCCGTGGTACGACGTGGAGCCGGAGGCACAGCTGCCGGGCCGCGGCCCGGTCGTCGAACTGCTGGCCGGCGTCGGCCAGGACGGTGTGCTTCCCCGAGCCGACCTGGAACTCCGTCTGCCCGACTAGTCGTTAGGCTCTTCGGGCCCTTATGGCACACGACACACGACACACAGAATGCGGGGCGCTGGGTGAAGCAACTGCGGCTCGGAGTACTGGCCGGTCTCTTCATCGTGGCGGGAGTACTGAGCTGGGGCGGCGCACGGCTCTGGGAATCGTTCGGCACACTGCCGAGCGTGCCGCTGGCCGCGCCGATCGTGCTGGCGGTGATCGCGGTGATCCTCACCGCGACCGCGCTCTCGCTCCGCGCCCGCCTGAAGGCACAGCGCGAGCGGCGCCCCGGTGCGAAGGGCGTGGAGCCGCTGATGGCGGCGCGCGCGGTGGTCTTCGGCCAGGCGAGCGCTCTCGTGGCGGCGCTGGTCTGCGGGTTGTACGGCGGGACGGGCGTGTTCCTGCTGGGCTCCCTGGACATCCCGGCGCGCCGGGACCAGGCGATCTACGCGGGCTTCTCGGTGGTCGCGGGCATCGCAGTGATCGCGGCGGCGTTCTTCCTGGAGCGGGTCTGCAAACTCCCTGAGGACGACGACGAAAACAGGGCACCGGCGTCGTGAGCGGCGCGCAACCGGCCCTGGGGGCCGGTCCGCGCCCGCCGGCCACGTTCACCCTCTGCTTGCCCGGAAGCCTGCACCCCGTCGCTATCCGCCTGGATCATCGATCAACTCACTGATCCAGGACGGTATCGGGCCACTGACCCACCGGCTATCGCGCCAGTATCAGGCTCATCGCCTCGGCGCGCGTGGTGGCGTCACGCAGCTGACCGCGCACCGCCGACGTGGTCGTCTTGGCGCCGGGCTTGCGGATGCCCCGGACCGACATGCACATGTGCTCCGCCTCGATGACCACGATCGCGCCGCGCGCCTCGAGGATGCGCATCAGCGAGTCCGCGATCTGCGTGGTGAGTCGTTCCTGCACCTGCGGCCGACGGGCAAACACATCGACGAGGCGGGCCAGCTTCGACAGGCCCGTGATCTTGCCCGTGTCGGCCGGGATGTAGCCGACGTGGGCAACTCCATGGAACGGCAGCAGATGGTGCTCGCACAGAGACACGATTTCGATGTCCTTCACCAGGACCATCTCGTCGTGCCCCAGATCGAACGTCGTCGTCAGGACGTCCTCGGGCTCCTGCCGCAGCCCGGCCAGGAGCTCCCTGTACGCGCGCGCCACACGGCCCGGCGTCTCGCGCAGACCCTCGCGGTCCGGGTCCTCCCCGACCGCGATGAGGAGCTCGCGTACGGCGTTCTCGGCCCGCTTCTCGTCGAACTCGCCGATCGTGCCTTCGCCGTCCAGCGTCACCGGGTCGGTCATCTGTGCCTCGTTCCTGTGCTTTCGCGTGCGTGCATACGAGAATGCCGCGCCCCCCAGGCTAAAACCTGGGGGGCGCGGCATTCATTCCGGGCCCCGTGTGACCGGAGCGCCGGCTGGGTCAGGCTTCCGGACGCTCCTCCGGGACCGCCTCCACAGCGGGAGCGGCATCCGTCGGCACCGCGCCGTTGGCGCCATTGGAGCCGGCGGCGCCGTTGGTCAGCGCCAGCTCCTTCGGCGAGAGCACCGGCGGCCGCGTGGACGGCGTACGCCTCGAGGAGCCGGTCCACGCGGGGCGGGCCGGGCGCCGTACGAGGGGCGCGAAGATCTCGGCGATCTGCTCCTTGCCGAGGGTCTCCTTCTCCAGCAGCTGGAGGACCAGGTTGTCGAGAACGTCGCGGTTCTCGACGAGGATCTCCCAGGCCTCGTTGTGCGCCGTCTCGATGAGCTTCTTGACCTCTTCGTCGACGAGCGCGGCAACCTCTTCCGAGTAGTCGCGCTGGTGACCCATCTCACGGCCCAGGAACGGCTCGGTGTTGTCGCCACCGAACTTGATCGCGCCGAGCCGCTCGGTCATGCCGTACTGCGTGACCATCGCGCGGGCCGTGGTCGTGGCCTTCTCGATGTCGTTGGCCGCACCGGTGGTCGGGTCGTGGAAGACGAGCTCCTCGGCCGCGCGCCCGCCCAGCATGTACGCCAGCTGGTCGAGCATTTCGTTGCGCGTGGTCGAGTACCTGTCCTCATCCGGCAGGACCATGGTGTAGCCGAGCGCACGGCCACGGGACAGGATCGTGATCTTGTGGACCGGGTCGGAGTTCGGCGAAGCCGCCGCGACCAGGGCGTGACCGCCCTCGTGGTACGCGGTGATCTTCTTTTCCTTGTCCGACATGATCCGGGTCCGCTTCTGCGGGCCCGCCACGACGCGGTCGATCGCCTCGTCCAGGGCGTGGTTGTCGACCAGCTTCTTGTCGCCGCGTGCGGTGAGCAGCGCGGCTTCGTTCAGCACGTTCGACAGGTCCGCGCCGGTGAAGCCAGGCGTACGACGGGCAACGGCGCCCAGGTCGACGTCCGGGGCGACCGGCTTGCCCTTCTGGTGGACCTTGAGGATCTCCAGACGGCCCTGCATATCGGGACGGTCGACGGCGATCTGCCGGTCGAACCGGCCCGGGCGCAGCAGCGCCGGGTCGAGGATGTCCGGCCGGTTGGTGGCGGCGATCAGGATGACGCCGCCCTTCACGTCGAAGCCGTCCATCTCGACGAGCAGCTGGTTCAGCGTCTGCTCGCGCTCGTCGTGGCCACCGCCGAGACCCGCACCGCGGTGCCGGCCGACGGCGTCGATCTCGTCGACGAAGACGATCGCCGGGGCGTTCGCCTTGGCCTGCTCGAAGAGGTCACGCACTCGGGAGGCACCGACGCCGACGAACATCTCGACGAAGTCGGAACCCGAGATCGAGTAGAAGGGGACGCCCGCCTCGCCCGCGACGGCGCGAGCGAGCAGCGTCTTGCCCGTACCGGGCGGGCCGTACAGCAGCACACCCTTCGGGATCTTGGCACCGACCGCCTGGAACTTGGCCGGCTCCTGCAGGAACTCCTTGATCTCGTGGAGTTCCTCGACGGCCTCGTCGGCCCCCGCCACATCGGAGAAGGTCGTCTTCGGAGTGTCCTTGGTGATCAGCTTGGCCTTGGACTTCCCGAAGTTCATGACTCGGGAGCCGCCGCCCTGCATCTGATTCATCAGGAACAGGAAGACCACGACGATGAGGACGAAGGGCAGCAGCGAGAGCAGCACCGAGACGAACGGGCTCTGCTTCGACGGCGAGACGGTGTAACCCTTCTCGATGTCACCCGCTTCGTACTTCTTTTGCAGAGTGGCCGCAAGATCAGCACCCTGGGTGCCGATATAGCTGGCCTGGATCTTGTCGCCGCCCTTGACCTTCTGGCCGTCCTTCAGATCGACCTTGATGATCTGTTCGTCGCCGGTGGTCAGCTTGACCTGGTCGACCTGGTTCTTGTCGATCGCCTGGACGACCTCGCCAGTGTCCACCGTCTTGTAGCCGCCGGACGAGCCGACGACCTGCATCAACACGACCACGGCGAGGACGGCCAGCACGATCCACATGACCGGCCCACGGAAGTATCGCTTCACGTCCATCCATACGGAGCGAAATCGCCCCGTCCCTCCTGCCCGTAGGTAAATGCTGCTGTGAGAAAAGACTGTTCTTCGGACGGTACCCCAGCATCGTCACCGCGACCGCACGGTACGGCTGACAAACCCGCCCTCCCATCCTCCAACGGCGAGAAGGGGGCTGAGGTTCCCGACGGCGTCAGCCGCCGTAGACGTGCGGCGCGAGTGTGCCGACAAATGGCAGATTGCGGTACTTCTCCGCATAGTCCAGCCCGTACCCGATGACGAACTCATTCGGGATGTCGAAGCCGATCCACTTCACGTCGATCGCCACCTTTGCGGCATCCGGCTTACGCAGCAGAGTGCAGACCTCGAGGGAGGCCGGCTCGCGCGAACCGAGGTTCGACAGCAGCCACGAGAGCGTGAGGCCGGAGTCGATGATGTCCTCGACGATCAGGACGTGCTTGCCCTTGATGTCGGTGTCCAGGTCCTTGAGGATCCGGACCACGCCCGAGGACTGGGTGCCCGCGCCGTAGGACGACACCGCCATCCAGTCCATCGTGACGGGGGTGGACAGCGCACGCGCCAGGTCCGCCATCACCATCACGGCGCCCTTGAGGACACCGACGATGAGCAGGTCCTTGTCCGCGTATTCCGCGTCGATCTTCGCAGCCAGTTCAGCCAGCTTCGCGTCGATCTCTTCCTTGGTGATAAGCACCGACTGGAGGTCGGTGCCCATGTCCTTCTCGTTCACCCGGGTCACTTTCGTTGTGCATTCGCTGCAGCTGCGTCAGCCTTGCCGGATGACCAGTCTGCCACCCTGCCGCCGTGCCTCGACGCGCCCAGGCAAATTGATGGCCCCCTGACCGCGCCAGCTCGTGATCAGCCGGTCGACTTCCTCGACGTGCCGCGCGAAGAGCGAGCCGGCGGGCGCACCGGCCTCGATGGCGGCCCGGCGCAGCACCCGGCGGCGGACGGCGGGCGGCAGCGCATAGAGCTTCGCGCACTCGAGCCGCCCGGCGTCGTCACGTACGGAGGAGTCCACGTCGGCGGCCCAGGTGTCCAGGGCGTCCGCGTCGTCGCGGGACAGCTGCGCGGTACGGGCGAGGGCCTCGACGACGCCCTTGCCGAGCGCCTTCTCCAGGGCGGGCAGGCCCTCATGGCGCAGCCGGGACCGGGTGTAGGCGGGGTCGGCGTTGTGCGGGTCGTCCCAGACGGGCAGCGACTGGACCATGCAGGCCTTGCGGGCGGTCTGCCGGTCGAGCTGGAGGAAGGGACGGCGGTAACGGCCGGCCGCCCCCGAGACGGCCGCCATTCCGGAGAGCGAGCGGATGCCGGAGCCGCGGGCGAGTCCCAGCAGGACGGTTTCAGCTTGATCATCGCGCGTGTGGCCGAGCAGCACGGCCGCGGCTCCATGGCGCTCTGCGGCGTCGTCGAGGGCGGCGTAGCGGGCATCGCGGGCCGCGGCCTCGGGGCCGCCCTCGCGGCCGACCCGTACGGCGATGGCATCGACGGGGTCGAGCTGCAGCGCGGTGAGCCGTGCGGCGACTTCGGCGGCGCGGAGGTCGGAACCGTCCTGGAGGCCGTGGTCGACAGTGATGCCCCCGGCCCGGACGGAGAGTTTGCGGGCCTCGAAGGCGAGGGCGGAGGCGAGGGCCATGGAGTCGGCGCCGCCGGAGCACGCCACGAGGACGAGCGGCTGCTCGCCTGAGGGCGCGTGGTGGAGGGGGGAGGTCGCGGAGGAGCGCGCGGGAGCCGCGTGGCCCACGGAGCGTGCGACACGTTCGCAGTGTTCGGTGAGTACGTCGTGGAGTACGCGGCGGACCGCCAGGCGTATCGCCGCGACCGCAGGATGGGGACCCATGTCCGGTGCCCTTCGTGAAAGTTGGGGGGTGCCTCGGTCGGAGTCGGGACGGAAGTTCAGTCACTCAGAGTGCGTCGATGGTGACAGAACCGGGCCGATACCCGAGCATTGCACGCCTACCCATTGCCTACGGTCCCTCGGATGGGTGATTAGGGGGGCGTCCTTCTGCCGTCGGACGCCGCCCGATCACGACTCTGCTTTACGGTGCACCCTCGCGACCCAGTCCGCCGGTTTGGCGATCTCCGCCTTGGTGGGGAGGGTGTTCGGAGACGTCCAGACCCGGTTGAATCCCTCCATACCGACCTCCTCGACCACGGAGCGCACGAAGCGCTCGCCGTCGCGGTACTGACGCAGCTTGGCGTCGAGCCCCAGGAGCTTGCGCAGCGCCTGGTCGAGACGGCTCGCGCCACGTGCCCTGCGCTGCTGGAACTTCTCCCGGATCTCGGCGACGGACGGCACGACATCGGGTCCGACACCGTCCATCACGAAGTCCGCATGGCCTTCCAGCAGCGACATCACGGCGGTCAGCCGACTGAGGATCTCGCGCTGGGCCGGGGTCTGCACCAGCTCGACGATGGAGCGGCCCTCGTCCTCCTCGCCCTCGGGACGGGCGCCGGAGAGGGACTGGGCGGCCTCCCGGAGCCGCTCCAGAACGGTCATGGGGTCGACCTCGGTCTCGCCGAGAAATGACTGGATCTCGCCTTCGAGATGGTCCCGAAGCCACGGCACACCGGTGAACTGGGTGCGGTGGGTCTCCTCGTGCAGGCAGACCCAGAGCCTGAAGTCGTGCGGGTCGACCTCGAGTTCACGCTCGACATGGACGATGTTCGGGGCGACGAGGAGCAGCCGTCCGCCGCCGTTCTGACCGGCGGGCAGCTCGCGGGTGGCGGGTGCGAAGGTCTCGTACTGTCCGAGGACCCTCGAGGCCAGGAACGACAGCAGCATGCCCAGCTCGACGCCGGTCACCTTGCCGCCGACCGCGCCGACCAGCGCACCGCCCGGGCTGCCGGAGCGGCGCTCCTGCATCTTGTCCAGCAGCGGCTTGAGCAGCTCGCGGAAGCCCGCGACATTCGCCTTGACCCAGCCCGCCCGGTCCACGACGAGGACAGGGGTGTCCTGCGGCTCATGGCCTTCGGGGATCATCCGGGTGAAGGACCGCACATGCTCTTCGGAGGATTTGGCATGCCTGCGCAGTTCGGCGACGACGGCACGCGCCTCGTCCCGGCTCACGTCGGGGCCCGGCCGCACGAAGCGGGTTGCGGTCGCCACGGCGAGGTTCCAGTCGACCATCTCGACACCACCGATGCTCGTCATGCGTCAACCGTACGTTGTCGGCTCCGGCGGCGGTGAGGTGTTGGGACCGGCCGATTCGCCGGGTACGTCACGAGGCCAGTGCGGCGGCCAGCCGGTCCAGGGCGGGCTGGGCGGCCTCCGCGGAGGGGGTGCTCCCCGCCAGGAAAGCGAAGGCGAGGAGGCGTCCGTCCGGGGCGACGACCGTGCCTGCCAGGGCGTTGACGCCGCTCAGGGTGCCGGTCTTGGCGCGCACTAGGCCGGTACCCGGCGAGGTGGCGCCGTAGCGGGTCTGCAGTGTGCCGCTGAAGCCTGCGACCGGGAGGCCGGTCAGGACCGGGCGCAGTTCGGGGTGGGCCGGGTCGGCGGCGCGGGTCAGCAGCGCGGTCAGCAGGCTCGCGGAGATTCTGTCGGCGCGGCTCAGACCGCTGCCGTCGGCGAAGTGCGCGCCGGTCAACGGCAGCTTCAGTTTGCCGAGTTGCCTGGTGACGGCACGCGCCGCGCCGTCGAAACTCGCCTCTTCGCCCGCCGCGATCGCGGTCTGCCGGGCAAGTGATTCGGCGATGTCGTTGTCGCTGGTGGTGAGCGCCCGCTCGACCAGTGCCGAGAGCGGTGGGGAGAGGACCTTGGCGAGAGGGACCGAACCGGCCGAGGGCCGGCCGGAGGCGGGTGCCGCGGAGCTGTCGATGCCGCGCTCGGACAGCAGGCGCCCGAAGGCGCGGGCCGCGTCGCCGGCCGGGTCCCCGGTGCGCGCGGCGTTGCCGGTGGTCCTGTCGTCGATCCGCCCCTGGCCGACCATCAGCGCGCTGACCCGGGCGATGTTGCCGTTGGGGCCGATGGGGTGCTGCCCCGGGCCCGCGTAGAGCGAAGTGTCGTACATGAGACGGACCGTGGTGGTCCCTCGGTCGCGCAAGGCGCGTGCCGTCCGGTCGGCGAGCCTGCCCAGACCTGCCTTGTCGAGGGTCGCGTCGCCGCCGCCGACCAGGGTGAGCGTCCTGCCGTCCTTGGACGCGACGACCGTGGTGGGCATGCGGTGGTCGGGGCCGAGCGCCGCCAGCGCCGCGACCGAGGTGGCGATCTTGATGGTGGAGGCCGGTGTCATCGGGTCCGCGGCCCCCTTCCCGTACAACTGCCTGCCGGTCGCGACATCGACGACCGAGGCCGTGCGGACAGCTCCGAGCCCCGGGTCGCCCAGGAGCGGCGCGAGCAGCTTCGCGAGCTCGGCGGGCGTGGTCGCCGGAGCGGTGGCGGGCGCGGTCGCGGGGGCGCCGAGCCCGGCGAGCACACCGGGGGCGCTGGGCGCAGGCACCGGCCGCTTCGCCCCGCCGACCTCGTGATGTGCGCCACCCACGTCGCTCTGGGCATCCACCCGCTCCCTCTCGGCCTTACGCTGGCCGGAGTCCCAAGGACCGGCCGCGGCCACCGCCCCGGCAGCGAGGGCGAGGCCGACCACGGCGGCGCCCGCAGCGAGCTGCCACGTCCTGACCTCTGGCACCTCGCACCAGCCCCTTTCGCGATCACACACCTGCGTGAGGGACACTTAACCACCAGACGTATGTGTTGATCATGGAGGAGCCACCCGTGGAGTTCGACGTCACCATCGAGATCCCGAAGGGTTCGCGGAACAAGTACGAGGTGGACCACGAGACCGGTCGGATCCGCCTGGACCGTCGACTCTTCACCTCGACCAGCTACCCGGCCGACTACGGCTTCGTCGAGAACACCCTCGGCGAGGACGGCGACCCGCTGGACGCGCTGGTCATCCTTGACGAGCCGACCTTCCCCGGCTGCCTGATCAAGTGCCGCGCCATCGGAATGTTCCGGATGACGGACGAGGCGGGCGGCGACGACAAGCTGCTGTGCGTGCCGGCCTCCGACCCGCGGGTGGAGCACCTGCGCGACATCCACCACGTGTCCGAGTTCGACCGGCTGGAGATCCAGCACTTCTTCGAGGTCTACAAGGACCTGGAGCCGGGCAAGTCCGTAGAGGGCGCGAACTGGGTCGGCCGCACCGAGGCCGAGGCGGAGATCGAGGCCTCCTACAAGCGCCTCGAGGCGCAGGGCGGGGCTCACTGAGCTGGCGCTGAGCGCGTACTGATACGCCGCTGAGCTGCTCGTACGGGCGGTGCACCCTCGGGGTGCACCGCCCGTCGTTCGTGTGCCCGGGTGTCCATGCCCATACTGAGCTGACACGGCGACACGAGAGGGAGCGAGGACAGCACGTGGTGGCGGAACCGGAGGGTCCGGAAGACCGGAAGCCTCAGTCCGACGAGGCGCACAGCGCCTTCACCCCGCCATCCGGTGTGGGCCAGCCGGAAGCGCCCGAGGAGGACCATCCATCCTCGGAGTTCGCCGTTCCGGCAGGGATCGGCACCGAGGCTCCGGCCGAGCCGGAGGGTTCCGCTTTCGCAGCGCCCCGCACCTACAGCGCCAAGAACTCACCGCCCGCCTTCACCCCGGCGCACGGCATCCCCGTGGTCCGGCTCACCAAGGACGCGCCCTGGCAGGACCGGATGCGGGCGATGCTGCGGATGCCGGTGGGCGAACGGCCGGTTCCCGAGGCGGTGCAGAAGCAGGACGAGGGCGGTCCCGCCGTTCCCCGCGTGCTTGACCTGACGCTCCGTATCGGCGAACTGCTGCTCGCGGGAGGCGAGGGAGCGGAGGACGTCGAGGCGGCCATGTTCGCCATCTCGCGTTCGTACGGACTCGACCGCTGCGAGCCGACCGTCACCTTCACCCTGCTGTCGATCACGTACCAGCCCTCGCTGGTCGACGATCCGGTCACGGCGAACCGGACGGTTCGGCGACGTGGCACCGACTACACCCGACTGGCGGCCGTCTACCGCCTCGTCCACGACATCAGCTCCGAGGAGGCGGAGATCTCGCTGGAGGAGGCCTACCGGCGACTCGCGGAGATACGCCGTAACCGGCACCCGTATCCGGGCTGGGCCCTCACCTCGGCCGGCGGTCTGCTGGCCGGCTCGGCGTCCGTGCTGGTCGGCGGCAATCTGCTGGTGTTCCTGGCGGCTGCGGTCGGCGCGATGCTCGGTGACCGGCTGGCCTGGCTGTGCGCGGGCCGCGGGCTGCCGGAGTTCTACCAGTTCGTGGCGGCGGCCATGCCGCCGGCCGCGATGGGTGTCGCCCTGACGCTGTCACCGCTGGAGGTGCGCGCCTCCGCAGTGATCACCGGTGGACTCTTCGCGCTGATCCCGGGACGGGCGCTGGTCGCCGGTGTGCAGGACGGCCTGACGGGCTTCTACATCACGGCGGCCGCCCGCCTGCTCGAGGTGGGCTATCTCGTCGTGGGCATCGTCGTCGGCGTGCTGATGGTGCTCTATCTGGGCGTCGCGCTGGACGCGGGCCTCAACCCGGAGACCGCCATCCACAGTGTGGAGCGGCCGGTGATCCAGACGCTGGCGGCGATGGCGCTGTCGCTCTGCTTCGCCGTACTGCTGCAGCAGGAGCGCAACACGGTGCCGCTGGCTGCGCTCAACGGCGGAGTGGCCTGGGTGGTGTACGCGGCGCTCGCGGACACCGCGAATGTGCCGCCGGTCGCCGCGACGGCCGTCGCGGCCGGTCTGGTGGGCATCTTCGGGCACATGTTCTCGCGCTACCGGTTCGCGTCCGCGCTGCCGTATGTCACCGCCGCGATCGGGCCGCTGCTGCCGGGTAGCGCGACGTACTTCGGACTGCTGGAGATCGCCAGGAACGATCTCAACGCGGGCCTCGCCTCACTGTCCAAGGCGGCGGCGCTGGCGCTGGCCATCGCGATCGGGGTGAACCTGGGCGGGGAGATCTCCCGGCTGTTCCTGCGGTTGCCGGTCACCGAGGGGCCGGCCGGGCGCCGCGCGGCCAAGCGGACGCGCGGCTTCTAGACCCCCGGCGGGAAGGGGTCAGCGCTTGGCGTGGCGGCCGCGCTGGGCCTGCGGCGCATCGGCCGCCGGTCCGGCAGCGGCGGCTTCCTTCTTGTTCTTGGAGCGGGCCCGCAGGAACTCGATTCCGATGGGGACGACCGAGATCAGCACGATCAGGATCAGGATCGCTTCGATGTTCTTGTTGACGAACTCGATCTTGCCGAGCGCGGCGCCGAGCAGCGTGACTCCCGCGCCCCAGAGCGTGCCGCCGATGACGTTGAAGGTGATGAACGAGCGGTAGTTCATCCGGCTCACACCGGCGATGATCGGCGTGAAGGTACGCACGATGGGCACGAAGCGGGCCAGGACAAGCGACTTGGGGCCGTACTTCTCGAAGAACTCGTGCGCCTTCTCCACGTTCTCCTGCTTGAAGAGCCTGGAGTCGGGGCGTTTGAAGAGCGAGGGTCCGACCTTTCGGCCGAAGAGATAGCCGACTTGGTCGCCGGCGATCGCGGCAAGCACCACCAGGGCGCACACCGCCCACAGCGGCAGGTCGTCCAGGCTCCCGGTCGTCACCAGCAGGCCGGTGGTGAACAGCAGCGAGTCACCCGGCAGGAAGAAGCCGATGAGCAGGCCGGACTCGGCGAAGACGATGACCAGGACACCGATGAGGCCGAACGTCCCGATCAGATAGTCCGGGTCCAGCCAGCTCGGTCCGAGCGCAAGGGTGGTCACGAGGTCCGGGCTCCTGAGTCGATAGTCGGTCGATCGGCGATCGACCTGGTCGGCCGCACAAAGGTACCAACGCCTTCGAGCACCTCCACGTTCCATCCGCCCGTTCAGGATGCACTGTGCGCGGACTGGGACAAAGCTGTGCGTCAGAAGCGTCAGAAGCATCGAACGGCAGCGGACGGCAGAGGTACGGAAGGTGGACGCACATGGGCATCGATGATTACGGCGGCGGACAGGGCAAGCAGTCCGACGTGCTGGTCGTCACCACGAACGACGTACCCGGATTCCAGGTGCAGGAAGTCATCGGCGAGGTCTTCGGTCTGACGGTGCGCTCGCGGCATCTGGGCAGCCAGATCGGGGCGGGCCTCAAGTCGATGATCGGCGGCGAGCTGAAGGGTCTGACCAAGACCCTGGTCGAGACCCGCAACCAGGCGATGGACCGGCTCGTCGAGCAGGCGCGGTCGCGCGGCGCGAACGCGGTGCTGATGTTCCGCTTCGATGTGACGGAAGCGGCGGATGTGGGCACGGAGGTCTGTGCCTACGGCACCGCGGTGGTCCTGGCCCGGACCTGAGCCCTGGACGAGCCCCGTATCCGGACCAGGAATCACTCAGCTGTTGAGCGCGGCGTTGGCGAGGATCGCGTCACGCAGATGGACGGCGAGCCCCGGCCGGGTGGAGTCGTAGAACGCGCGGAACCGTTCGTCCGACACATACATCTCGCCGAGCCCCGTGTGGATCTCGTAGGAGCACTCGTAGAACCACTGGGTGATGTGCCGCCGGTGCTCCTCGGCCAGGTCCATGGCCCGCTCACCGGTCGGCGGCTCACCGGCCGCCATCAGGGCGTCGTAGCGCGCGCTCCAGTCGGCGACCTCGGCCTGCATGCGCTTCCAGTCCTCCTTGGTGTAGGCCGCGGCCCTTCGCTGCGACTCGGCGTAGGTCTCGGTGCCGCCCCAGCGCCGCTCCGCCTCCTGTGCGTACTGCTCGGGGTCCTTGTCCCCGAAGACCTCGAACTTCTCCTCGGGCGTGAGGTTGATGCCCATCTTCTTCGCCTCCATGGCTTGTTCGACGGCGGCGGCCATCTCCTGCAGCTTGGTGATCCGGGCGGACAGCAGCGCGTGCTGCCGGCGCAGGTGTTCCCGCGGGTCCGCGTCCGGGTCGTCGAGCAGTGCCGCGACCTCGTCGAGCGGGAATCCGAGCTCCCGGTAGAACAGGATCTGCTGCAGCCGGTCGAGGTCGGCATCGTCGTAACGCCGGTGGCCCGCACGGCTGCGACCGCTCGGGGCGAGCAGTCCGATCTCGTCGTAGTGATGCAGTGTGCGCACCGTCACTCCGGCGAAACCGGCGACCTCTCCCACGGAGTAGCTCATCGCTTTCCGCTCCCTTCGTTTCCCGGTACGCACCTCAGCCTGAGTCCTCACCTCACGTGAGGTGCAAGCCCGAAGGTGAGGCGCAGCCCCGTCGCCGCCCGACGAGCCGATGTTCTGTTTTATCCGTATCGTCGCGCTTGGACTCATACGGACCGAGGAAGGCAGAGCGACGGATGCCACTCCACAAGGGCGCAAGTGACTCCCCCGGCGAGCAGGAGCGCCGGCTCTCCCTCAACCCCTTCATCGGGGAGGCCGACCCGGTCAGCGGAATGACCACCGCCCCGCCCAAGCACCGGCTTCCCGACGGTCCGATGCCGCCGTCGACCGCGTACCGGCTGGTCCATGACGAGCTGATGCTCGACGGCAACTCCCGGCTCAACCTCGCCACCTTCGTCACCACCTGGATGGAGGAGCAGGCCGGGGTGCTGATGGCGGAGTGCAGGGACAAGAACATGATCGACAAGGACGAGTACCCCCGCACGGCAGAACTGGAGCGGCGCTGCGTGGCCATGCTCGCCGACCTCTGGCGCGCCCCGGAGCCCGGCGCCGTGGTCGGCTGCTCGACCACCGGCTCCAGCGAGGCCTGCATGCTCGCCGGGATGGCCCTCAAGCGCCGCTGGATGCTGCGCAACAGCGACCGCTACCCCGCCACCGCCCGGCCGAATCTCGTCATGGGCATCAACGTCCAGGTCTGCTGGGACAAATTCTGCACCTTCTGGGAGGTCGAACCGCGGCTCGTGCCCATGGAGGGCGACCGCTTCCACCTCGACCCGCAGGCCGCCGCCGATCTCTGCGACGAGAACACCATCGGCGTCGTGACCGTGCTCGGCTCGACCTTCGACGGGTCGTACGAACCGGTCGCCGAGGTCTGCGCGGCCCTGGACGCCCTCCAGGAGCGCACCGGCCTGGACATCCCCGTCCATGTCGACGGCGCGTCCGGCGCGATGGTCGCGCCCTTCATCGACGAGGAGCTTGTCTGGGACTTCCGGCTGCCGCGCGTCTCCTCCATCAATACCTCCGGGCACAAATACGGCCTGGTCTATCCCGGCGTCGGCTGGGCGCTGTGGCGCTCGTCCGCCGAGCTGCCCGAGGAGCTGGTCTTCCGGGTCAACTATCTGGGCGGCGACATGCCCACCTTCGCCCTCAACTTCTCCCGGCCCGGCGCGCAGGTCGTGGCGCAGTACTACACGTTCCTGCGGCTGGGGCGGGACGGGTACCGGGCCGTCCAGCAGACGACCCGCGATGTCGCCGTCGGGCTCGCGGACAAGATCGCCGCCCTGGGTGATTTCCAACTCCTCACCCATGGCGACCAGTTGCCCGTGTTCGCCCTCACCACCGCACCGGGCGTGCAGAACTTCGACGTCTTCGACGTCTCGCGACGCCTGCGCGAGCAGGGCTGGACGGTGCCCGCGTACACCTTCCCGGCGAATCGCGAGGATCTCTCGGTGCTGCGTGTGGTCTGCCGCAACGGTTTCTCGGAGGACCTCGGCGAGCTACTGCTCGAAGACCTGCGGGCGCTGCTGCCGGAACTGCGCCGCCAGCCCCACCCCTTGAGCAAGGACACGGCCGCGGCGACAGCCTTCCACCACTGAGGGCCGCCCGTTCCGGCGCCGGCGGCCGATCCGGCCGGGCGCCGCGCCCAGATCCACGATCGGGCACATCAGCTCCGGTCCTCCTCATGTGGCTCGCCCCTCTCGTACGGGTTCTCCCCGGCCTCGGGGAGCACCCCCACAAACGGCTCACCCTCCCCCGCGAAGGTGTACGCCCCGCCCTCGATCCGCCGGATCAGGCCCTGCGTCCACTCCGCACCCGAATCCGCCGAGGAGACCCACATGTTCATGATCTCGCCGATGTGCCCGATCGACTCGGGCCCGCCCTCGGGCGTGTAGTAGTCCGTCACCGAAGACCGCCACTCCTGGAGTCCGCGCACCCGCTCCTTGAGCAGCGCCACGGCCTCCTCACGCTTCAGGTCGACGATGAAGCCGATCCCCGCCGAGAGCACGTCCGTCTTCTGGTCGTAGGACGTCAGCGACTCGCGCAGCAGCCCGAAGTACTCCTCGGTGCCCTTCCCGGTGATCTCGTACTCGGTACGGGGCGGCCCGCCGGCCGTGGACGGAGCGATCTCATGAGCGTGCAGGAGTCCTTGTTTCGCCATCTGCTTCAGCGCGTGATAGATCGAGCCGGGCTTGGCGTTGGACCACTCATGCGCGCCCCAGTACTCCAGGTCGTTGCGGACCTGGTAACCGTGCGCCCGCCCGTGCTGGCGTACGGCCCCGAGGACGAGCAGCCGGATCGCAGACATCCGCATACCTTTCTATTCAACTTTGACTAGAGTACCTGGCGCGGCCGGGAAGACGTTTTTCACGGACGTGGTGGACGCGCTGTACGAGTCCTTCCTGACCGGCCTGAAGGCAGCGTACGGAAGGATCCCGACGCGCGGTCTGCCGCGGATCGGGACGCTCACTGACACCGGCCACGGGGTTCGCCAGGTCCTGATGACCGACCCCGGCGGCAACCGCATCCGCGTCGGGAAGCGGATCAGCGAGGACCGGCACCACCGGCAGGCTCCACGACGACGACGCGGCGGCCCGTCCGCGTGCAACGGGCCGCCGCGATGGAAGCCGGGAACCCCTAGCCCCAGCTCTGGCCGCTCTCCAGGGCCACCAGCTCGAAGGCGGTCTTGCCGTCCAGCGACTCGCGGACGATGTCCGCGTGGCCCGCGTGCCGGCCGATCTCCTCCACCAGGTGCAGCAGCAGCCAGCGCATCGACACCGCACCGTCCTTGGGGTACCAGGGCTGCGGGGGCAGCGGGAAGGTGTCGTTCAGGCTGGGCACGGAGTGAATGAACTCGGCGGTCTCCTTGGCCACTTCGTCCCAGAAGGCCAGCACGCCGGGGATCGTCTCGTCCCCGGCGAGACGGAAGCTGTCGGTCCAGGTCTCCTCGGTGCGCTGCTTCTCGTTCGGCTTCTGCTGCGCCAGCCGCAGCCAGCCGAGCTCCGTCTCCGCGACATGCTTGAGCAGTCCGGAGAGGGAGAGCTCGCTGGCGCTCGGGCGGCTCGCGGCCTGCCCTTCGGTCAGTCCGAGTACGGAGCGGCGGAGCGCGCCGCGCTGCGCCTCGACGAAGGAGAGGAGCGCGCCGCGCTCGTCGCCCTGGGCCTCCGCGGGAACGTGAGTGACCATGATGTCCGCCCTTCCGGGTGCTTCACGGAGAGGCTGTCCGCCCTCCTTCTGACACCTCTCACGCTACGGACCCTTGCGGTCAGTTTCTGTCCGCAAGGGTCCGTGGGTGCAGAGTTTCCAGAAGGCCGGAACGGGAACTGCGAACGAGGTCAGAACGGGAACTGCGAACGGCCGTGCTGCACCGAGATCCACTTCTGAGTCGTGAAGGCCTCGATCATCGACTCACCGTTCAGGCGCCCGCTGCCGGAGTGCTTCTCGCCGCCGAAGGGGACGATCGGCTCGTCGTGGACCGTGCTGTCATTGATGTGGATCATGCCGGTGTTGATCCGGTGCGCGATCCGCACACCGCGCTCGATGTCACCGGTGTGCACGGCCCCGCTCAAGCCGTACGGAGTGTCGTTGGCGATCCTGACCGCCTCGTCCTCCCCGTCGAACGGCACGACGAGCGCCACCGGGCCGAAGATCTCCTGCGACAGGATCGGCGAGTCGTCCGCCAGGCCGGTCAGCACCGAAGGACCCACCAGATTGCCCTCGGCGCTCCCGCGCAGCAGGGCGGTCGCGCCGCCCTCCACCGTCTGCTCGACCAGCGATGTCACCGCGTCGGCCTGCGTGGAGTTGATGAGCGGGCCGATATGGGTCTGCGGGTCCGACGGGTCGCCGACCTTCAGGGTCCTGACCTTGGCGACGAACTTCTCGGTGAACTCCTTCTCCACCTTCCGGTCCACCAGGATGCGGTTGGCCGCCATGCAGACCTGGCCCTGGTGCACGAAGCGGCTGAAGACCGCCGCGTCCACCGCGTAGTCGACATCGGCGTCGTCGAGCACGATCAGCGCGCTGTTGCCGCCCAGTTCGAGGATGGCCCGCTTGAAGTTCGCCGCGCAGACAGTGGCGACATGCTGTCCCACCTTGTCGGAGCCGGTGAAGGAGATCGCCTTCGGCACCGGGTGCGCGATCAGCGCGTCGCCTATCTCCGCTATGTCGGTGATGACGACATTCAGCAGACCGGCCGACAGACCCGCCTCCTCGAACACCTTGGCCACCAGGGATCCGCCGCAGATCGGAGTGTTCTGGTGCGGCTTGAGCACCACGGCGTTGCCGAGCGCCAGCGCCGGCGCGACCGACTTGATCGACAGCAGGAAGGGGAAGTTGAAGGGGCTGATGACGCCCACGACGCCGACCGGCAGGCGGTAGACGCGGTTCTCCTTGCCGTCGGTCGGCGAAGGAAGGATCCGGCCCTCGGGCCGCAGTGCCAGCTGCACCGCCTCGCGCAGGAACTCCTTGGCGAGGTGCAGCTCGAAGGCCGCCTTCAGATGGGTGCCGCCGAGCTCCGCGATGATCGTCTCGGTGATCTCCTGCTCGCGGTCCTCTATGACCCGCAGAGCCCGCTCGAAGACCAGCCGGCGGGTATACGGATTGGTCGCGGCCCAGCCCTCCTGCGCGCGCTCGGCGGCGCGGTAGGCCTGGTCCACCTCCACAGCGGTGGCGACCGGGATCGAGGCCAGCTTCTCGCCGTCGTACGGGTTGAAATCGATGATGTCCCAGGAGCCGCTTCCCGGCCTCCACTCGCCATCGATGTACTGGTGGGCCAGCTCGGTGAACAAGGACATGTGATCCGATTCCTAACCTCGGAAGGCTGCAGAGGCAGATGCCTGATGTCGCGTCATCGTACTTGCGTTTCAGATGAGTTGAAGAAGACCGCGGAGAAGATCCCGGCTCTCGGCCGGATCCGGGCTGTCCTCCTGGAGCCGCCGCATGACCCGTTCGTACTGAGCGACCTCCTCGCGCTTGTCGAGGTACAGGGCGCTGGTGAGCTGCTCCAGATAGACGAGATCGGAGAGGTCCGACTCGGGGAAGCGCAGCATGGTGAAGGCGCCGCTCTCGCCGGCGTGCCCGCCGAAGCTGAAGGGCATCACCTGCAGTGTGATGTTCGGCTGCTCGGAGATCTCGATGAGATGCCTCAACTGGCCCTGCATCACGGCCCGGTCCCCGTACGGACGGCGCAGCGCGGCCTCGTCGAGCACGGCGTGGAAGCGTGGCGCGCGCTCGGAGACGAGGGCCTTCTGGCGCTCGAGGCGGAGCGCGACCCGGCGGTCGATCTCGGCCCGGGGAGCGTCCGGGATGCCGCGGGTGACCACGGCATGGGCGTATGCCTCGGTCTGCAACAGGCCGTGCACGAACTGCACTTCATAGATGCGGATGAGTGAGGCGGCACCTTCCAGCCCCACATATGTCTGAAACCAGCCGGGCAGCACATCGCCGTAGCTGTGCCACCACCCGGCGACATTGGCCTCCTTCGCGAGGCCGAGCAGGGATCCGCGTTCCGCTTCGTCGGCGACTCCATAGAGCGTCAGCAGATCCTCGACGTCCCTCGCCTTGAAGCTCACCCGTCCCAACTCCATGCGGCTGATCTTGGATTCGGACGCGCGGATGGAGTACCCGGCCGCCTCACGGGTGATGCCACGCGATTCGCGCAGCCGCCTCAACTGTGAGCCCAACAGGATGCGCCGTACCACGGAACCGCTCGACTCGCCTGCGGTCACGACTCCAACCCTCCCCATCGCCTCATAGGTATGCCTGGCGGAGCACCCCCGAACCCCGAGACCCGGGATTCTGCCACCAAAACGCTTCAGCCCGTACTCATTCGATTACGGAAATGAGAAGGCTTCGGGAAGGGGGCGAAAGAGATTGGCGGAAGAAATGAGCAAGAACCGGCACGGGGCCGGACAGGTCCGGCGCGTGCACGTGCATCTGCCCTTGCATCTGCCCTACGCATTCGGAACCATGGTCCTCGCGCACCTGCGTGCTCGTTCGTGTTGTAGCGTCACAGCCGCGATTCCCGGGAGTGCCTCGCATGGGGATGAATGGATCGACCATGCTCGAGCCGTTACGGCAGGGGCTTCCCCCCATCGATCCCGCAGCGGTTTCCAGCTCGGCCTCGTGCGCACTGCCCGCCCGCTATGAAGCGGTGCGCGGAGCACGGCAGTTCACCAAGGCAACGCTCGGCCAGTGGGATCTGAGCGACAGATTCGACGATGTCGCGCTGGTCGTCTCCGAACTCGTCACCAACGCCCTGCGGCACGCGCTGCCCAAGGATCCTCCGCGGGAGGTTCAGGAGCCGCCCGTACGGCTCCACTTGATGCGCTGGACGAGCCGTCTGGTGTGCGCGGTGCGCGACCCCAGCCAGGTCAGTCCCGGGGCCGGCGAGAGCGGCGACATCCCTTTTCCCGACCCCAGTGGTGCGGCCGAGTCGGGCCGTGGTCTGTTCCTGGTGGACTCCTTCAGCGACAGCTGGGGCTGGCACCCGCTCGCCGGGTCGCTGCACGGAAAGGTCGTCTGGGCACTGTTCCTGCTGGGCTAGCCGTACCCCCAGGGGCCGGGTCGGGCCCCTGGGCCGGGCAGGCCAGGCCTCCTGTGCCGAGCAGGACCTCGGGGTTGAGCAGCGCCTCGGGGTTGAGCAGGGTCCGCTTCCGTGCGGGCTACCTCCCCACGATCAGGTGATCGAATTCCCCGTCCTTGACGCCCAGAAGCAACGCTTCGATCTCCGCAGGCGTATATACGAGTGCGGGGCCGTCCGGGTGCCGTGAGTTGCGCATCGCCACGTCCCCGCCCGGCAGCTTGGCGAACTCCACGCACGAGCCCTGGGAGTTGCTGTGTCTGCTCTTCTGCCAGACGACCCCGTGGAGCTCCGTGGCCGCGATGCCGTTGTACGCGTGGTGCACGAGTCGCTCCCGGGGGACAAGGTGCATTAGGTCAACTGTCCCGGATCATAGCTCTGTTCATATGCCAATGCATGAGCAGATGCACGTGCACGCGGGGTGGTCCCTCGGTTACAGCTTCTCGGGCGTCTCCTCCACAAGGAAGCGCCTCCCACACAAGGAAGAGACGCGTGCCGCGCCTTTCCGGATCCCATGTCCGGGTGACCGTCCGGTCGGCGGCGGTCCGGACACCCGTGACACCGGCCCGGCGGACCCGGAGCGCGGGCCCGCCTGCCTGGCGCGTCAGCGGGCGGAGGCGTACGGCAGCAGCGCCATCTCCCGCGCGTTCTTGATCGCCAGCGCCAGCCGGCGCTGCTGCTGGGCGCTCACCCGCGTCACCCGGCGGCTGCGGATCTTGCCGCGGTCCGAGATGAACCTCCTGAGCAGATCGGTGTCCTTGTAGTCGATGTAGATGATCCCCGCCCTGTCCAGCGGATTGGGGCGGGACTTGACAGGCTTGCGCGGGTCGGTGCGGCGCGGGGACATCAGACCTCCAGGAGGGAATCGAAGGCGGGCGGCAGCCGCTTCCAGGCCTCGCGGCCCGCGGCGTACTCGGCATCGGTCAACAGACAGGATTCGAGGAACAACATCTCCCACTCGCACCGGCGCACGTCCCGTCGCTTCGACCCCAACATCCGGCGCAAGCGCTACTGGCTGCCGAGCGAGGGCCGCCGTGTCCGGCTGACGCTGAGCGCCCGCGCGATCAAGACCGTCGACACCATCGGCATCGAAGCGGCCGTGGCCCGGGTCCGTGCCCGCGGGGTGAAGGTCTGATGGCGAAGAAGAGCAAGATCGTCCGTAATGAGCGGCGCAAGGTGATCGTGGAGCGATATACCGCTCGGCGGGCGGAGTTGAAGGAGATCATCCGCCGCCCGGGCACGAGCGAGACCGAAAGGATCGCCGCGCAGGCGGAGTTGCGGCGACAGCCGCGCGACGCGAGCGCCACGCGGGTACGGAACCGGGACAGCGTGGACGGCCGGCCCCGCGGGCATCTGCGGAAGTTCGGGCTTTCCCGGGTGGGGCTTCGTGAACAGGCGCACGCCGGGTTCCTGCCGGGGGTGCGGAAGTCCTCCTGGTAGCTTGGCGCGGTCTTGGATCCAACAAGGCGGTCTTGGAACCAACAAGGGGGACAGAGAAGTGCACAAGCGCGTACGTACGTCAGTCGCCGCGGCGGGTCTTGTCGCGGCCGCCGCTCTCGTACTGTCCGGCTGCGGCAGCGACGGCGGTGACGACGCGGGCAAGGAGAAGGCGTCCACGGCACCGACGGAAGCGGGCGGCGACGCCGGCGCGGGCAGCGGGAACATCGAGGGCGCCTGGGCAGGCGTGACCGAGGGCAAGGCCGTGTCCCTGGCAGTCACCGGCACCAAGGCGGTACTGCTGGCCGACGGGCACGCGTGCACCGGCGAGGTGTCCGACATGGGCAAGCAGATGCTGTCGCTGAAGTGCGCGGACGGGAACACCGACCGCACGATGGGTTCGATCGAGTCCAACGACGGCAAGACGCTGGTCATCTCGTGGGACGCCGGCGCGAAGGACACGCTCATCAAGTCGGCGGCGGGCAAGCTGCCGACGGGGCTGCCGACCGGCATTCCGACTCCCTGACGTAAGGGGCCGGTTACGGGCCACGGACCCTCCCCGGGTCCGTGGCCCGTCGTCGTTCGTGGCCCGTCGTCGTTGCGCCGCCCTGGCGTGTCGGGCTCGTTGTCAGGACAATCGCAGACGCACCAGGCGGTGATCGCCAACGGACACGGGGTGCATCAACTCACGCAGCCCGCAGGCGGATTCACCGACCCCCCAGCACATGCGAAAGGCATCAGGATGACGAACAACCGCGCCATGCGGTACGGCAGCCGTTTACTGGTCACGACCGTGGCCGCGTGCGGGATAGCGGCGGCGGCCGCCCCGAACGCGGCCGCCGATGAGCAGCCGACACTGCCGCAGCTCACGGCGGACTGCGCCTCGGGCGAGGGCAAGTGCACCTTCAACTCCCCCCAGCTGGGCGAGGCGTACCTGGGTGAGTTCCGCCAGGTCTCCGACTCGCTCTTCAACTGCAGTACGTCGGACGCCACTCAGTCCATGACCTGGAACGACACCGTGGGCTCGACCGACTCGGCCGGCGTCTCGGTCACCGCGGGCGGCAAGATCGCGGGCATCATCGACCTGAGTGTGACGGCGACGTACAGCCACACCTGGTCGAGCACGCACTCGGAGAGCAGTTCCCTCGGCATGACGGTCAAGCCCGGTGAAGTGGGCTGGATCTCCCGCGCCCAGGTGATGCAGAAGGTCTCCGGCACCTGGCAGACCCACTACGACAGCCCCAAGTGGGGTCACTACTACTGGTTCTGGCAGGACACCATCACCGGCCCGGCCCCGAACGGCACGGACGGCACGAGCAACGCGGTGGTCGTCAAGAGCCGCAAGATGACCGCTGCGGAGAAGAAGTCCTGCTCCGCCGATGCCCGTGCGGGCAGGGCGCTCGTCCAGCAGCGCTGACCCACGGGCCCCTGCCCCGCCCCAGGGCGGGGCAGGGGATCCGCCGTCGAAGTACGCGTCCCTCGACCCCGCCCTCATCCGGGCGGTTCGCATTGCGGTCCTCAGGGGAGCGGAGGGTGCGCCTTCGGCATACGCGCGGTGTCCGCCGCAGTCGTGCCGTGCTCCCAGCCCGCCAGGTCCGTCACCCCGCGCACCCGGGTGCTCGTCGTACGCGGGAACATCCGGTCCGCGTGATCCGTGACCGCCACGTCCCGGGACGCCAGCACTGGCAGCAGGCCCTCGTCGGCGGTCACACTCTCGGTCGCCGCCGCCAGCCGCTCCCCCAGCCGGCTCGCGTACGCCATCAGGAAGGACTGCCGGAAAGTCTTCGTCCTCTTGCGGCCACCGGCGCGCTGGCCCGCCTCAGCGCGTGTCATCGCCGAGGTCCCCTGCACCAGCAGCGAGGTGTACAGCAGCTCGACCCCTTCCAGATCTGCCTCGAAGCCGACGACCGTCGAGAAGCCGAATCCGCTGTTCCACACCGCGCGGCAGCGGTTCGCAGAGGCGACCGCGTCGAGCAGGATCGCCTTGGCCGTCTCGTACGGCGCGTCCACGCCGATCCGGCAGGCCGCGGGCACATCGGGCCGATGGGTCTGCGCCGCGAGCGCCGCCTCGTCGATACTGTGCCGTGCCATCAGCTCCTGCGCCTTGGCGGTGAGCGCCTCCGCCTCCTGCGGAAAGCCGGTCGCCTCCGCCTTGGCGAGCAACGCGCGGACGCGAGTGAGCATGCGCGGCTCCCCGGCCGACGGAGCCATGTGCAGGGCGGAAGCGCCCGGCACCGGGCCGACGGGCTCGATCGACGGGAGGCGGACCAGCAGCCGGTACAGCTCGAGCACCGCCGTCGCGTACGAGAAGCGGTCGGCGCGCCACTCCCCTGCCTCGAGATCGGCGAGCTGCCCGGACCAGCGGGGTGGCAGCCGCTCCCCGTAGCGCTTCGTCTCCGCGGCGATCAGGCCGCAGACGAGCCGCGCATGGTGTTCGTCCAGGTCGCGCCGGACGATCCGTACGACATCGGCCGGCTGCCAGCCCCGCTCCCACGCCCGGCGCACGAACTCCTCGCCGCGCGTCCGCAGTTCAGCGTCGGCGGCCCGGTCAGCCGCGAGCCTCGAGGCCGCGGTGTCAAGCGCCGAGTCGTCCTCCACATACAGCGCACCTGCCAGCGCCTTCTCGACCGTACTCACGTATCGATGATCCCAGGCGGTACGGCCGGCCCTGCCCCGAGGCCCGAGTCACCCGGCCCCCGGCTCCCGGCAGTCATCCGGCCGTGGTGCCCAGCGGCACGGCATGGGCCGCGAGCACGGCCCGGCACATTCGGCGGAGCGCTCATCTTCGGCAGGCGTTCATGCTGTGGCCGGGGGCCGGCGCATCGGTCACGTCCGCGTACGGGAGCGTCCCGCTCCGCCGTGCGGCGGAGCGGGACGCAGACCTAGCTGTCCCCGCCCTCGTCGATCAGCCGCCGGACCTCCCGGTCGATCAGCCCGAGGCGCGCCTCCGCCACCAGCGGCACGGCCCGCCGCTGGCGGCGCGCCTCGTGGATGTCGATGTCGACGGTGACCAGGCCGGGCTCCCACTTGGGGGCCTGGGCCACCACGGCTCCGCGCGGGTCCACGACACGGGACCCGCCCCAGAACGACGCGCCGTTCTCGCTCCCCACACGGTTCACGAAGACGACCCAGCACTGCAGCATCCGTGCCGTGTAGGACAGCAGGCTGTCCCAGTACAGGCCGGTGTCCATCGCCTCGGGGTCCAGGCTGGCCGCGCTGTTCGCCGGTACGATCACGACCTCCGCACCGTCCTGCACGGCGAGCCAGGGCAGCACAGGCTGCCAGGCGTCGTTGCAGACGAGGGTCGCGCCCCGGCCCTGGTTCCGCGGCAGGTCGTACGCGCGCACCGACTGGCCGGGGCTGACGTGCTTGCGCTCCTCCCACGCCAGATAGTTGGGGAGGTACAACTTCCGGTGCGCGTGCAACAGTTCACCGCCGCTGTAGTAGGCGCTGGTGTTGTGCGCCCGCAACCGGGTGTGCTCGTGGAACCCGACCAGCACATCCGTTCCGAGCGTCCCCAGCTCCAGCAGCCGCGGGTCGCGCGCCTCCACCGAGGTGTCCCGCTTCAGCGCGCCCAGGTGGTAGCCGTGCAGGCTCAGCTCGGGGAAGACGACGAGGTCCGCACCCTGAGCCACGGCCTGCTCGATCTGCTCGCGGGCCGTCCGGAGATTCTGGTCCACCTCGCCCAGCGCGCAGTCGGTCTGTGCCAGCGCCACTCGCATGGACCAAGCCTCGCAGCGCCGCGACGATCGGGCACCTCGGGCGGGCCCGTACGGATGCGGGGCCCGTCAGGCGCCGCGCACGCTCTTCTTCGCCAGCTCGTACGCCGGGAGCATCTCCTCGTGCTCCTGCGAGTCGAATCCGCCGAGGTGCAGGACAACCACACCGCGCGGGGTCGTGAAGGCGAGCGCCCGCTCCTTCTTGGGCGCGTCCAGGAACTCGCTGGTGTTCAGGTAGGTCACCTCGGCGGCGGCGTACTCGCCCGCCTTCGTCGCGCTGTACGCGACCTTGTCGCGGCTCTTCGCCTCCGCCGCGACAAACGCTTCGAGCGCCTTTCGCGCGTCGTCGCCGCTGCCGCCGCCGGTCCAGACGCGGAGAAAGCCGATGTTCCCGGCGGGCTTGGCGTCGATCTCGCAGACGAGAGTGACGAGGCCCTGCTTCGGCAGCCCGAACGCCGGGTCGTTCTTGACGGCCTCCGGCTTCCAGTCCGCCGCGAGGTCGAACGAGACGGGCAGTGCGCATGCCGAACCCGCGGCTCCGACCGTGCCGCCCTTCGTGACACTCTTCGCGGCACTCTTCGCGGCCTTCGCCCCGCCCGCCGGCCTGTCCGGCTCCGGCTCGGCCGAACAGCCGGTCAGCACCGCCATCGCCAGCACCGCCGGGACCAGTCCCGCACCTGCGCCGCGCAGCAGACCTCGTACCACGATTACCCCACCCCTGGGTCAGTTCGAACACACTTGATCGATCCCGTGGTCGATCCTAGAGACGTCGACCGCCGTGGAGGGACGTGGGATGGGCGAGAACAAGGACCGCATGCTGGCAGGCGAGTGGTACCTCCCGGACGATCCCGAGCTGGACGCGGACACCGAGCGGCGCTCCGCCCTCTGCGCCGCGTACAACGCGAACGGCGGCGCGGCCCCCGGCCGGCGCGCCGAGATCCTCGCCGGGCTGCTCGGCTCGGTGGGCGAGGACGTTCGCATCCGGCCGCCGTTCCAGTGCGACTACGGCCGCTACATCTTCATCGGCGACCGTACGTTCATCAATTTCAACGCGGTCTTTCTGGATGCCGCTCCGATCACGGTCGGCGCGGACGTACAGATCGGCCCGAACGTCCAACTCCTCACCCCTGCCCACGAGCTGGACACCGAACGCCGCCGGGCAGGCTGGGAGAGGGCCTCCCCGATCATCATCGGGGACAACGTCTGGCTGGGCGGAGGGGTGATCGTCTGCCCCGGCGTGACCATCGGCGAGAACACCGTGGTCGGCGCCGGCTCCGTGGTCACCAAGGACCTGCCGGCCGGGGTGCTCGCGGTGGGCAACCCGGCCCGCGTCGTCCGCGCGCTCACCACCACGCTCATCCCTGGAACGGAGTGATGACCAGCTTTCCGCGCACATGGCCCGTCTCGCTCAGCGCGTGCGCCCTGGCCGCGTCCGCCAACGGGAAGACCTCCACGACCGGAATCCGGATCCTGCCGTCGGCCGCCAGCCGGACGTGCTCCGCCAGGCCGATCTCCGGCCTCTCGGTGCCGCCCGCCGAGAAGCGGACCCCGTGCGCGGCCGCGGCCGGGTCCGCGATGGTGATGATCCGGTCCGTGGTGCCGCCGCGCAGTTCGACCGAGGCCGGCAGGGCGTCCTTGCCCGCCGCGTCGAAGACGGCGTCCACACCCCGGGGAGCGGCCGCGCGGACGCGCTCGACAAGGCCGTCGCCGTACGCGACCGGAGTCGCGCCCAGCTCGCGCAGATAGTCGTGGTTGGCCGTGGAGGCCGTGCCGATGACCGTGACCCCGGCCGCCACGGCGAGCTGGACGGCCGCAGCGCCGACCACTCCGGCGGCCCCGTGCAGCAGCAGCGTCTCGCCGCTGCGCACGCCGAGCAGATCGAGCACCCGCCGGGCGGTCTCGGTCGCGACCGGCAGGGCCGCCGCCTCGGTCCAGTCCAGTCCGGCCGGCTTGAGTACAAAGGACTCGGCCAGGGCGTACTGCGCGTACGCACCGGTAGTGGTCCAGCCCAGCACCTCGTCGCCGACCGATGCGGCGGTCACATCTTCGCCGACCTCGTCGACGATCCCGGCGAACTCCAGGCCCGGGACCGAGGGAAGCGTCGTCGGGGACGCCTGCTCCATCCAGCCGTAACGGATCTTGTAGTCGAGCGGGTTGACCCCCGCCGCCATGACCTTCACCCGCACCTGGCCGGGGCCGGCGTGCGGCTCCTCGGCCTGCGCCAGCCCCAGTACCCCGGGTCCGCCGAACTCTTCGAAGACGATCGCTTCCATGTCTGGCTCCTTCCGCCAGGAACAACCTTCGGTCTACGGCCGGCCAGGACCGGCCAGTCTTTCGGACGGTTCGACCTGGCCGAAGGGACAGCCTCCCGCGCCGCCCGCGGTCGTACGCTGGCCACCATGGAACTCACCGGATCCGTGCCCGCCGCGCCCGCCCTGGCCGCCGCCTACGAGGTGATCCGGCAGCCGCTGGGCGAGATCCTCCCGCGACTGTCCGCGACCCTGGGCACGCTCGTCCCGCATCTGGCCGCCGCCGAGCTGTCGACGAACTGCGCGCACTCGCCGTTCAAGACGTACGGCGACAGCGGTTCGCCGGCCGGACGGATCACCGCCGCCGAACTGCACCCGCTGGTCGCCTCGGTGCCCGCCGGCAGCCCTGGCAGGGCACGGCCGGCATCGCCGGGGCCGAGCACCCGGTGCTCGCGGTGGTCAGTGACGCGACGCCGCGAGGGGCGCTGCTGGTACTCGTGCGGAGCGCGGACAGCGTCATCGCCGCGCCCGACACCGCCGTCGTACAGGCCCTGTGGGACCTGGTGACCAGCCATCGCGACCGGCTCGCCACCGAGGCCGCACCGGGCACACTCGCCCAGTCGCGGGCCGCCGCCGGGGAGCGGGCGAGGGTGATCGCCGAGCTGACCGAGACACATGCGACGGCGCTGTCCGGCCTGCTCGGGGTGTTGCGCAGCCGGAATCTGGACGACGCGGCCGCCCGCACCACGGCCGTCGAGCTGGCCGTCACCGCGCTGGTCGAACTGCGCGCCGAGACAGAACGGGATCGGGCGGTCGCCGAGGAGCCCGCAGGTCAGGCCTTCGCCCGGCTCGCGGACTCACTGCGGCCGATGCTGCGCTACTGCCCGGTGCGGCTGGAGCTGGGCCCGCCCGACTCCGGCCGGCCGCTGGCCGCCGATGTGGCGCACGCGGCGCGCGCGGTCGTACGGGCAGTGCTGCTGACCGTCCTTGAGCAGGACGACGTGAGCCGGATCCATGTCGGTTGGTATCTCGCCGGGAACGAGCTGCGCGCGACGGTACGGGACGACGGCCCTGGCGAGCTCTCCATCTGCGCGCTCGGCCCGCACAGGGTCGGCGAGCGGCTCGAGGTGCTGGGCGGGCGGCTGGACGTGGACGCGGTGCCGGGGTGGGGCACCACGGTCACGGCGACGATCCCGCTCGGAGCGCCGGAGACGGCCCGCGTCCAACCGCTCGGCTCGCTGGGGGCCCGGGAGCTGGAGGTGCTGACACATCTGGCCCGCGGGCACCGCAATCGCCTGATCGCGCAGGAGCTGCACATCAGCGAGTCGACGGTGAAGTTCCACGTCGCGAACATCCTGACCAAGCTGGGGGTGGCGTCGCGCGGCGAGGCGTCGGCGCTCTTCCACGCGGTGGCCTGACACTCCTCGCTCCGACGCTCCGGCGGCTCCGTTGTCAGACCCGGCTGCCACACTCGCGTCCATGAGCGAACGATGGGCTCTGGCGGCGGCGGAGGGCAGCGGGGCGCGGCTCGTCCCCCTCGGCCCCGGCGGCCTGCCCACCGGGCCTGTCCAGGAGGAGCCCGACCTGGCCGAGGCGGTCCGCTCCCGGCCGGAGGTCGGCAGGTGGGTCTGGCGCTCCACCGCCGAGATCTATCCGCGGCTCCTGGCGGCCGGGGTCCGCGTCGAGCGGTGTTACGACATCGAGGACGCGGAGCTGCTGCTGCTCGGCCACGAAGGCCGGCTCGGGGAGCCCCGCTCGGCGGCGGCAGCCTGGGCGCGGCTGCGCAATGCTCCCGTACCGGCCGATCCGCCGCAGCGCGCGGCCGAACCGGGCTCGCAGTCCTCGCTCTTCGAGCCGCTGCCCATGTCCGTACCGCTGGAGGCTCTCCTCGAGGTCTACGCCGATCAGCAGCGAAGACACGACGCGGCCGAGCATCCGGGGCGGATGCGGCTGCTGACCGCGGCCGAGTCGGCCGGGATGCTGGTGGCCGCGGAGATGAACCGCTCGGGGCTGCCGTGGCGGGCGGATGTGCACCGGGCGCTGCTGCACGAGCTGCTGGGCGAGCGGTACGCGGGCGGCGGCGAGCCGCGCCGGCTGGCGGAGCTCGCGGACGAAGTGTCGGCCGCGTTCGGCCGCAGGGTGCGGCCCGATCTGCCGGCGGATGTGGTGAAGGCGTTCGCCGGGGCCGGGATCAGGCTGAAGTCCACCCGGCGCTGGGAGCTGGAGGAGCTCGACCATCCCGCCGTGAAGCCGCTGATCGAGTACAAGAAGCTGTACCGGATCTGGACGGCGCACGGCTGGGGCTGGCTCCAGGACTGGGTCCGCGACGGACGGTTCCGGCCCGAGTATCTGCCCGGTGGCACGGTCTCGGGGCGCTGGACGACCAATGGCGGCGGGGCACTTCAGATCCCGAAGGTCATCCGGCGGGCGGTGGTTGCCGACGAGGGCTGGCGGCTGGTGGTCGCCGACGCCGACCAGATGGAGCCGCGCGTGCTGGCCGCGATCTCCCGCGACCCGGGCCTGATGGATGTGGCGGGACACGAGGGCGATCTGTACTCGGCCCTGTCCGACCGGGCGTTCTCCGGCGACCGCGACCACGCCAAGGTCGCGCTGCTGGGCGCGATCTACGGCCAGACATCGGGCGACGGCCTGAAGAACCTGGCGATGCTGCGGCGCAGATTCCCCAAGGCCGTGGCATACGTCGACGAGGCGGCGCGGGCCGGCGAGGAGGGCCGGCTGGTACGGACCTGGCTGGGCCGGACAAGCCCGCGGGCGGCGGGCTCGGGGGACGACGACGAGGCGGGGATCCCGCAGGCGAGCGAGGAACACCCCTCCCCAGAGAGCGAGTTCACCCCCGGGTACGCCTCTTCGAACGCGCGGGCGCGGGGCCGCTTCACCCGGAACTTCGTGGTGCAGGGCAGCGCGGCGGACTGGGCGCTGCTGATGCTGGCGGCGCTGCGGCAGGCGACCGCGAGTATGCGGGCCGAGCTGGTGTTCTTCCAGCACGACGAGGTGATCGTGCACTGCCCGGCACAGGAGGCGGAGGACGTGGCGAAGGCGATCCGCGCGGCCGGTGAGCTGGCCGGGCGGATCGCCTTCGGGGAGACGCCGGTGCGGTTTCCGTTCACGACGGCGGTGGTGGAGTGTTATGCCGACGCGAAGTGAAGGTCTTGCGTTCGAGGGACCCTTGGCTTGAGGCACCTAGAGGCTACTGGGCCGTGAGCCACACCGGGTCCGTGGCGATGGCCTTCAGCTCCGCCATCGTGATCAGGGGTTTCTTGCCGCTCTTGAGCGAGTTGGGGGTCGGGGCGTTGTAGGCGGAGACCTGGATCGTCAGACCGTTCGGCCGGAAGGTGTCGACCTGCCGGTGCAGGACGCCCGGATGCGCGCCCGCCTTCTCCACGGCGGCCAGCTTCAAGCCGTCCGGGCGAGTCTCCGTCCAGACGGCCTCCCCGCCGGCCGTACGCACCGCCTCGATGTAGGTGCGGTCCCCGGTGTTCTCGTCGACCACGACGACGCGCCCGTCGGCGCCGGTGGCGCCCTCGGAGTACACCTTGAGGCGCTTGGGCAGCAGGGACTTGAGGATGGGCAGCATGTCGCCCGGTTCAGCCCGGGAACCCGGCTTCACGTCACCGAACGGGTTCGGCTCACCGGCTGTGGTGAACGAGCCTTCCACGAACAGCGCGAGATGGCGCAACTTGCCAGGGGCCATCCGTGGATTGCGGCCGCCGGGCGACTCCCCGTTCTCCCCCTTCACATTGTTGGTGGCGAGCTCGATGAGGTACCCGTTGGACGAGACCATCGTGACCGCCCACTTCTTGATGCCGCCCGCCTTGCCCGCATCGGTGTAGCCCTTCACCGCCCTGTTGCCGGGCTGCGTGGTGCACTCCTCGTAGGGGGATCCCTTCTGGGGCGGGCACGTGATCAGCTTCTTGAGCTTCGGGTCCCCCGGTTCGACACGGCGGACCGACAGCGCCACGGCCGCACCGCCCCAGCCGTCCTCGAAGACGATGGACGATGTCGCGGCCTTGGCCGGGTCGGAGCTTCCGTTGCCCTGCAGCTTCGGACGGACGACGCCGATCCCCGCCCTTTCCATACCGTTCTGCAGGATGTTCTTCATCTCGTCGGCCGTGACCTTGAAGTGCCCCGAGCCCGCCGGCGGCACCGGGTCAGCGGCCCGGTCCGCCGTGTCACCGCCGAACGATCCCCCCAGGTACAGCGCAGTCGAGGCCACAACAGCCACGGTCAGCGCGCTTCCGGCCACCGCTGAGACACGGCGGCGGGCGAGCCTGCGGCGGCCGCGGGCCAGGCCGCCGTCCACCAGAGCGCTGCCGCCCGCCGGCCGGAAGGCCTCTCCGGTACGGCGCAGCGCATCGCCCAGTTCGTCTTCAAAGGGCATGATGAACCACCACTTCTGGGTCGATAGAAGAACAGAGAGCCTTAGTGGGCGGCGAACTCGGCAAGACTTCCGCCCAGTTGCTCCCGGAGCTTCGCGAGCGCGCGCGTCGTTCTGGTGCGTACGGCGGCAGAGCTGACCTTCATGGCGTCGGCGGTCTCCTCGACGCTGCGGTCCTCCCAGTACCGCAGCACCACCACCGCCCGGTCCTTGGGCGCGAGGTGCCCGAGCGCACCGAGCAGCGCGAGGCGCAGCACCGGGTCGTCGCCGGATTGCAGAGCGCTGTCGGGGACTTCACCGATGGGGCGTTCTGTGGCGGAGCGCCGCCGCTGATGGGTAAGGAAGGTGCGTACAAGAACGGTCTGGGCGTAGCCGGCCGGATTGTCTATCCGCGACACACGACCCCACAGCGCGTACATCCGGCCCAGCGTCTCCTGCACAAGGTCCTCGGCGAGATGAGTGTCACCACTGGTGAGGAGGCACGCTGAGCGGAAGAGGTGACTGGCGCGCCCGGCCGCGAACTCCCTGAAGTCGTCCGTGCGGGACCGTCTCATGTCTCTCCGTTCTCGTGACCGACCTTCACCCCTTTGACGCGATGGCACGGAGACTATGTTTCATCCGCTCACAGATCCGCCCAGCAGCGCTCGCAGCTCCTCCAGGAGCTGCGCATGCTCCCCGTCCAGCGCCTGAAGTGCGGTGAAGGCGCGGCGCCACCGCTCTTGTGCCTCGCTCTCGCGGCCCTCCGCGCGCAGCAGCAGTCCACGCTGATGGTGGACGAGCGCCTGCATATGCGTGTCCGCCCGTGACTCGGCCCGCTCCAGCAGCAGCCCGCACTCCCGGTGGGCGTCCTCGGCGCGGCCCAGTTCGCGCAGGGCACGGACCCGGCCGATGCGGGACTGGGACTGGGCGTGCCAGTCGCCGTCGTCGCCGAGGATGGCCAGCGACTCGTCGAAGTGCCGCGCGGCTTCGGCCGGTTCGCCGAGGGTGAGATGGGCGAAGCCGATATTGCAGTGGGCGGTCTGCCGGAGGATCTCGCTGTCCAGCCGTACGCCGGCGGCGAGGCTTCGCTCGTGGTAGCCGATCGCCGCGCGGGCGTCGGTGTGCTCGTGCAGATTGCCCAGATGGCTGAGGACGACCGCTTCACCGTGCGCGTCGCCGAGCCTGCGGGCGTATCCGATGGCGGACTCCAGCGCACCGGCCGCCTCCTCGTACCTGCCGAGGCCCTCCAGCAGCATGCCGCGGTTGCCGAGGCCGCGCTGGATGCGGCGGTCGTCGCCGAGGGTGCGCCAGATCGTGACGGCCTGCTCGTTCAGGGAGAGGGCGCGCTCGGGTCTGCCGCTGAGGAAGTTCCGGCCGGCGAGGTCGGTGAGGGCGTGTGCCTCGGCCTCGTCGTCGCCTGCCGCGCGGGCGGCGGTCAGGGCCAGTTCGCCGAGGACGGCCAGTTCCTGGAGCCTGCCGCGGCGCTGGAGGTAGGTGAAGCAGGCCCGTACGAGCAGCAGCGCTGTCGGGGACACGGCCGCGTACCGCTCGGTCAGCGCCACCAGATTGGCCAGTTCGAGGTCGCCCCAGGCCAGGGCCTGTTCGGCGGTGTCGAACGGCGCGGCGTCGCCGATCGGCGGCGGCAGCCGCAGCTCGGCCTCCTGGCTGGACGGGAGCAGCGCGACACCGGTCTGACGGGCGGACTCGGCGTACCAGCGCAGCACGCGCTCGGCGGCCTGCGGCCGGCCGCAGTCCCGCTCGGCGAGTTCGCGGGCGAAGTCCCGTACCAGATCGTGCGGGACGAACCTGCCGTACGAGAGCTCCTCGAGGAACGCCACATCGACGAGCCTGTCGAGGGCGGCCGCCGCGCGCCGTTCATCGGTGTCCATCAGCCGGGCGACGGCGGGCGCGCCGTACTCCGGCAGGTCCACCGCCCCGAGGCGGCGCAGCGCGAGCGCCGCGTCCGGGTCGAGGCCGTCGTGCGCGACGGCGAGCGAGCCGCGCACGCTCAGGTCGTCGTACTCGAGATGGTCGAGCCGTCCGGCCTCGGCGTCCAGCAGCCCGGCGAGTACGTCGGCGGTGAGCGCGCGGCGGGCGGCGAGGCGGGCGGCGACGACGCGTAGTGCGAGCGGCAGCCGGCCGCACCGTTCGACGAGCCTCTCCAGTCCCTCGTCGAGGCCACGTCCCGAGACGGACCGCAGCAGCGTCCCGCTGTCCTCGGCCGACAGCGGCGCGAGCGAGAAGCGGGCAGCGCCGTCGAGCGCGGTCAGCGGGGAACGGCTGGTGACGACGACCGCGCAGCCCGGCCCCGCGGGCAGCAGCGGCCGCACCTGCGCGGCGGACGCCGCGTCGTCGAGCACGAGCAGGGTCCGGGTCGGCGCGAGGGAGGAGCGCAGCAGGGCCGATGCCGCGTCCATGTCGTCAAGAATCCGCCGCGGGTCGACGCCGAGATCGCGCAGCAGCGCGGCGAGTGCGTGACCGGGGTCGAGCGGGGTCACGCCCGGGGTGGCGCCGTGCAGATTGAGGTACAGCTGCCCGTCGGGGAATTCGTCGCGCAGCGCGTGGGCGACGTGCACGGCGAGGGCGGACTTGCCGACTCCGGCCATCCCGGAGACGACGACGGGGCTGCCGGCGCGCTGCGCGAGGACGGCGCACAGCTCGTCGACGAGCGCGTCGCGACCGGTGAAGTGGCCTGGCGCGGGCGGCAGTTGGGCGGGTCTCGGCGGCCGTGGTCCGGGCGCGGCCACTGGTGTGCGGAGCACCTCCTGGTGGGCCTCCTGCACAGTCGGCCCCGGTTCGACGCCCAGCTCCTCCACGAGCGTGCTGCGCAGCGACCGGTACGCGGCCAGCGCCTCCGCCTGGCGTCCCGTACGGTGCAGGACCAGCATCAGCTGCCGGTGGAAGGCCTCCCGCATCGGGAACTCCGCCACCAGTGCGGCCAGTTCGGGCACGAGCCCGTCGTAGCGGCGCAGCTCCAGCTCCGCGTCGTACCGCCACTCCAGCATCAGCAGCCGGGACTCCCGCAGCCGCTGGACGAGCGCCGGGGTGCCCTCATCCGGATCGTAGAGACCGGCCAGCGGGCTCCCGCGCCACAGCGCGAGCCCCGCGCCGGCGGCCTCGGTCACTGCGGTCCAGTCGCCCTCGGCGTACGCGGCGCGGGCGGTGCGCATCCGCATCGCGAAAACATCGGTGTCGAGCTCGCCCGGCTCGACCCGCAGCAGATAGCCGGGCGGTACGGCCCGCAGCCGGTCCGCCTCGGCGAGCAGCCGGCGCAGCCGCGTCACATGGTTGTGCAGGGAGGCATGGGCGGAGGCAGGCGGCTCGTCGCCCCACAGGGCCGCCTTCAACTCGTCCACCGGGACTACCCGGTTGGGCCGCAGCAGGAGTGCGGCGAGCAGGGCGCGGATCTTGGTGCTGCCGAGGGGGTGCGGCTCGCCCGCGGCATCGTGCACTGCCGGCGGACCGAGCAGGCCGAACCGCATCAGCGTCCTCCACTTTTCAGCCACCGGTATGAGTGTTGGCCATATGTTAGCGATCTGTTGGAGACGACTGTTTGGATCGGTGTATCGGATCCGGCCCGCCGGCGCTCGGCGTGGACAGCCACACTCGGGGGAGTGTCGCCGCCGTGGCCGGATCCGCTGATCCCCCGGTACTCCACGGACCTGGTACCACCTGGGACTCCTGCGGACGTACCGGTGGTTTCTCCGCCCGGACGACGCGGTCGCACCCCGTCCGGGCGGATGCTTCCCTCATGACCACCGCGGACCTCAGGCACCGGTTCCGGGATCAGCTCCCGCTCGAGCAGCGCCACGAGCCGCGCGGGGCCCCACCTCGATCCCGGCTGCACGACCACCATGAACGCCCGCCGGGCCATCCTCGAGGCGCTGACCGGGATCGCCATGCGTCGCAAGGGCCTGCCCGCCCTGCCTACCTCGACCCGGCGGTCTCCGGCCCGCCGCCCGGGCAGCGGACATGGCCCCGGCCTCCTGGACAACGCGAACGATGCACACCCGTGTTCATGTGCCCCGACGCCCGGCGAGCCACCGGCGGGCGAAAGAGTGCCCACGAAGGGCGCTCCCGCCAGGTTCGACCACGATCCGCAGCGCTTCGACGGCGGGCTCTCGGACAGAGCGGCACCCGGATCACGCGCGGCAGCACGCCGAGGCCTTGGGGTAGTTGCTCTGCTCGATCTCGGTTGGACCTGACGCTAGCCGGTTCCGAGGGCGTCGCGCAGGAGAGAGACGGCCTGGTCGACGGCTGCTCGTGTGGCTTTGGACTGGCTGAGCGAGTTGATCATCATGAAGTCGTGCACCGTGCCGTCGTAGCGCACCGTGGTGACCGGGACGCCAGCGGCGCGCAGCTTGGCGGCGTACGCCTCGCCCTCGTCGCGCAGCACGTCGGCCTCGTCGACGAGCAGCAGGGCGGGCGGCAGGTCGCTGAGCTGCTCGGTGGTGGCGTGGTTGGGAGAGGCGGTGATCTCCGCGCGCTGCTTCGGGTCGGTGATGTAGGCGTCCCAGAACCACTCCATCGCCTTGCGGCTGAGGTAGTAGCCGGTGCCGAACTGGTCGTAGGACTTGGTGTCCATGGCCGCGTCCGTGACCGGGTAGTACATCGACTGCTGCACGAACGTGACGTCACCGCGTTCCTTGGCCATCAGGGCGAGCGCGGCGGTCATGTTCCCGCCGACCGAGTCGCCGGCCACCGCCATGCGCCGGGCGTCCAGGCTCTTGGACGCTCCCTCGCGCGTGATCCACTGTGCGGTGGCGTAGCCCTGCTCGATGGCCACGGGGTATTGGGCCTCCGGTGAGCGGGTGTACTCCACGAAGGCCACCGCCGCGCGGGCGCCGACCGCCAACTCCCGCACCAGGCGATCATGGGTGGCGGCGTTGCCCAGCACCCAGCCGCCGCCGTGCATGTACAGCACGACGGGCAGCGTTCCGGTGGCGCCCTTCGGTTTGACGATGCGCACCCGCACGTCGCCCACGGAGGCCGGCACGGTGATCCACTCCTCGTCGACCGGCAACTTGTCGATCGGCGCGACTTGCAGGTCGTCGAGGACCTTGCGCGCTTCGGTCGGCTTCAGCTCGTACAGGAACGGATGGTTCGAGGTCGCGTCGGCCAGTTCCTGCGCCGGGCGCTCCAGGATGATCGAGGCAGATTGAGCAGCCATGACAATGCTCCCTGGCAGTGCTGAGATGCATGCTGAAGAGAGGTGGGCGAGTGTTGCACGCCCTGGGGCGTCGGCGCCACCGCAAACCCGGGCTCTGGGCCGAGCCCCTGGTCAAGCCCTCGATGGGGCGATACGCCCATCGTAGTCGCGCGCCTTGCGCCCCTCGACTGGGGACGCCGGCCGGCGAGGTTCGGAATACCGGCCGGCGACGCCGCCGTGGTGTGCAGCCGCTTTTCCGCGTGACGCGGACCTCGGGCTGCTGCCGGGCCGGCACGCTCACCCCCGGCAGCAGCACCCGGCGCCGGCGCAGCCGGCCCACCGAGTGACCGAACAACGCCTTCACCCCGTCGGCGTGCGCCGTCCACGCCCGGCCGTGCAGGAACGCCCGAACCCCCGCAACAGGCCGATCACCTGTGCTGAGCGAGGGCCGTCGGTTCGACCCCGACAGGCGGCTCGCGGATCAGGGTGTGGAGACGCGCCCCGGACCGATCACGGTCCGGGGCGTTCGTACGCGGGGGGCTGGTCACTGGCACTTTGTGCCGTTGACCGGGGTTTTTCCGTGCAGGAGGTAAGTGTTGACTGCCTTCTGGATGCAAGGGTTGCCGGTCGTGTAGGAGCCGTGGCCTTCGCCGTTCAGGGTCAGGAGGACGCCGGAGCCCAGTTGTTCGGCCAGGGCGGGGGCCCAGGCGTAGGGGGTGGCGGGGTCGCCCGTGTTGCCGATCACCACGATGGGCGGGGCGCCGGGGGCGTCGATGTGGTGGGTGGGAGTGCCCTTGACCGGCCAGCCGGTGCAGCCCATCTGGCGCCAGGCCAGGGTCGGGCCGAAGACCGGGGAGGCCTTGGTGAACGCGGGCAGTGCTTTCGCCACGTCCCGCTCGGTGTAGCGCTGGGGAGTGCTGGCGCAGTAGATGCTGCCCGCGGCGTCTTGGTAGTTGGTGTAGTGCCCGTCGGGACTGCGCTGGAAGAGGACGTCGGACAGGGCCAGCAGGATGGTGCCGTCACCGGACTCCGCCTGCTGGATGGCCTGCCAGAGCGCCGGCCACATGGCCTTGGAGTAGAGCCCTGTGAGGACCCCCGCTTCGCCGAGGCTCTGGGTGAGTTCGCGCCTGGTGTCGGTGGGGACGGGTTTGGTGTCCAGGCCGTGCAGCAAGGTGGCGACCCGGGTGACCACCGCGTCCTTGGCGGAGCCCTTGGCCTTCGCGTTCGCCTTCGCTTGCGGCTGCTGGGCCGCCCATCTGCCGAAGTGGCCGAGCGCCCGTTGGAAGCCCGCCGCCTGCTCGCGGAAGAACCGTATGGGGTTCAGTTCGGTGTTCACGGCGCCGTCAAGGACCGTGCGGCCGACCTTCTTGGGGAACCGGTGGGCGTATTCGGCGCCCAGCCAGGTGCCGTACGAGAAGCCGAAGTAGTTCAGCTTCCGGTCGCCCAGCGCGATCCGCATCACGTCCAGGTCCCGGGCGGCGGCGACCGTGCCGACGTGCGGCAGGGTCTCACCGGACCGGTTTGCGCAACCCTTGACGAAGGCCCTTCCTCTGGAGAGGAGGGCGGCCTTCTCACGGGCGTTGTCGGGGCTGGTGTCCATCGCCAGCCACTCGTCCTTGCGCTTGTCGCCCACGCAGTGCACCGGGCGGCTCCGGCCGACCCCGCGGGGATCGAAGCTGACCAGGTCGTAGCGGGTGCCCAGCTTCTTGAACTGGGCCGCGGAGCCCCCGGCGAGGGCGTCGATCCCGGATCCGCCGGGGCCGCCGAAGTTGAACACGAGTGAGCCGATGCGGTGGGCCCGGTCGGTCGCCCTGAGGCGGATCAGGGCCACCTCCATGGTCTTCCCGCGAGGCTTGAAGTAGTCGAGCGGCACCGTCAGCTCGGCGCACTCGAGGCTTCGCGGCGCCGGCCCGCCGGGCGGGGCGGGCGGGAGGTCGTGGCACGCGCCCCAGGCGAGCGGCGCCGGGCGATAGGGCTCGCCCGCCCGGGCGCCCGTCGCGGCCGCGGCTTCGTCGGCCGGTCCGTACTGCCCGATCACGCCGAGCGCGAGGAGGGCCGCTCCGGCCACGAGAAGGGGCTTGCCGCCCCTCCCGCCGAGTGCGGATCGTCCGCGAGCCCTGATCGATTTGCCGGTGAACAGCATGAGCTGTTCTCCTTTCCCATGGAGGCACGTACGCGTAAGGACACGCCCGTGGGCGTGGTTGTGCGTCTTCCGTCCGTGGGCTGCCGAGTGACCGCTCGGCAGCCCACTTCATGACGTCGGTGAAGTGTGCGAGGCCCTAGTCCTGGACGGGTTCCTGGATGGATTCCTCGGAGAAGTTCCTCAAGCGCTCCAACTGGTCCCAGTGATGGGCGATGCGCTCTCTCCCGACCGCCGTCAGCGTGACGCTCGTCTTCGGCTTCTTGTGCACGAAGGTCTTCTCGATCTCGACCAGGCCCGCCTCCTCCAGCTTCGACAGGTGGCTGGAGAGGTTCCCCTTGGTGAGCCGTGTCGCGCGCTGGAGGAAGACGAAGTCGGCGGCTTTCACGGAGGACAGCACCGTCAGGATCGCCAACCGGCCCGGTTCGTGGATCAGGCGATCGAGGATCAGCTCCTCGTTCCCAGACCCCGGCATGACAGACCTGGAGATTTCAGACCCTGACATTTCAGACCCCGGCATTGCTGTTCCCGGCGGTCAGCTCCTCGGAGGGCCCGAAGGCGCGATTGAGGGCGCGATGGTCGAAGATCCCCGTCGCGATGGTGGCCGCCCCCGTCAGGATCAGGCCCAGATTGACCTTGCTGTCCGCTCCCGCACCACCCCAGACGGGTACGAGGCCGGCTGCCAGGAGAGCGCCGCAGATGATCGTGTGGTGCGCCCTCAGCCCTACGCCGACGGCGTAGTAGACCACCATGATCAGGGCGAACGAGGCCGCGGTGAGGCTGAGCGGCAGATCGAGGGACCAGTCCGCCTGCACGCCTCCGGCGACCACCACCGCGCTGACGACGGTGGCGACGGCGCCCTTGGTCTGGGCCCTTGTGGGCAGGGCGACCCGCCCGTAGTTCTCGTTGTAGTAGCGGGTGATGAGCAGATACGCCGCCGCTGCCACCAGCAGGCAGCCCATGAAGACCCAGGCGTGGCGCAGCGGGCCCCAGGCCAGGTTGCCGAGCCCCGCGAAGATGATCATGGCGCCTACCGGGATCGAGAGAAGGCCTCTCAGGTAGTAGTAGATCGCCGCCGCTGACTCCAGACTCCTGCGCTCCATTGCCGCCCCTCCCAAACTAGTCTGTGTTGCAAACCATACGTTCGAGGCGGCGTCTGGTCAACTGGTTTGCGCGGCAAACCTCAGTAGCGGGCGGTCACAGTTCCGTCGGGAGTTCGTCGTGGCCCGCGACGCCCGGGCGGGCGGTGGCCAGGGCTGACACGACGGTGGGGTGCGGGGACGCGTGCACGGTCATCGGCATCGCGGTGAAGGTGCCGCACCAGCAGCCCAGCCGCCGTCACTTGAGCCTGGGCAGCTCGCGGGAGAGCAAAGCCTGGTGCGCGTCGAGCCACTTCCGGTGCCGGCTCCAGCGTCATCCCGCCGTACAGCGGCGCGGTGCGCGGGTCGGGGACCTGCTCGCCCGCGAGCACCAGATCACCGCCCCGTACATCACATCGCCAACGTCGGACTCGGCGAGCAGCTGCAGCATCTCGTCGTTGTACGGGCCGACGGTGCGCGGCGCCGGGTGCCGCATCTATATCGAGGTCCTGGCCGACATCACTGACGGCGTACGGAACCTGCTCGACACCCCGACTGAGGAGCCGATCCAGCTCGCGCGGCCTTCAGGCGCGCGGCCATCCGGGGCGCGGCCCACTCGGGGTGGTCGCCGTAGGCGTAAGCGGTCTCGGCCGGCGGAAGGCTCCGCTGGCGTACATCCGCACCCGGGACTCGTCCGGGCCTGGACCCTTCTTCGCGCGCGTACGCGTGGGTGCATAGAGGCCCGGCGGCGTGTGCTCATAGCGGTAGACCATGGCCCACAGGCCCCCAGAGAGACGGTCGACGAAGGCTTGGCGCACGATCTGACACGAATGTTCCTGCGCCAAGTCCATGATCAAGTCCTTAGCGCCAACGGCTGTAACGCTGGTCCCCATGGCCGGGGTGCGTGCACGCCACGACGCCCCTCACACAGGAGGCCGTGCGCCGGATGGGGAACGCTCTCTGGCCACAGACTGGGACCAGGACTGAGACTGCGAGCACCAAGAACGCTCGCGGACGTCGCCGTAGGCGCATCCGATAACGCAAAAGCCCCAGGTCACGGCGAGTGAGTCCTGAGGCTTTCACGGAGCCGCCTTCGGGATTCGAACCCGAGACCTACGCATTACGAGTTGTCCGATCTTGATCCGGGGGCGTCCACAGGCGTCCGTCGTGGGGCTCGCGTGCCTGGTCAGAGGGCACACCGGACCTCGACAAACGCCAGCGGACCACGCCGGAATCTGCGGCAAATGAGACCACAGTTGAGACCACGACCTCTTCGTCCCGAATAAGGCCCGACCAGCGGCGAGGCCAGACCCCCGAGCCACCTTTGCTGGTCAGAGCTTCAGTCTCGAAAAGGGCCAGGGCAAGATCGAGACCTGATGTGGTTCTACCTTGTCCCCCGGACGGAACCAGGCGGGCCCGGCCCTTCCCGGTATCGGCACGGGCAAATCCGGCTTCGCGTGCTGACACGCCCGCCCCAGCAGGCCGAGCTCGAACAGCCGCGCCCCCTGCCCGAGACCCGCGCGTCGGCCGAGCCGCTGAGCGGCCCGGCCCTTCAGCGGATCAGGCGTGGACCGGGGCCCAGGAGGTGCACTTGCGCTCGCTGCCCTTCACGATGCACCCACGCAGCTTGTACGGGTGCCCCTCGGGCAGGTTGCCGGAAGCGACCGCGATGTAGATCGCCTTGTGGCCGCGCGTGGAGGCGATGCGGCCGGTGCTCAGCTCGGCCTCGACCGCCCAGCCGTCGGGGCTGATGTCCTTGGCGACGAGGGAGTCGCCCGGGATGTCGGGCGCGGGCTGCGGGTCGGCGTTCCACCGGGCGAAGCCCATCTCGTGGCCGTCCCTGGGGCTGGTGATGTGGATCGTGAACGACCCGTCCGCCGACATCGCGGTGAGGCCCGAGACCCCGGTCGTGGACACAGAGACATCGATGTCGGGCGCGAGGTCGCCCGTCTCGTCGGCGCTGGCGGTTGCAGCCCCGGCCGTGAGCGCCACGCCGACGAACAGGGCGGCCGTACTGAGGACCGCGCCGACGCGCTTGTGTATCGAACCCATGCTTTCCCTCGTTCCCGCGTGCGACGGCATGCCGCCGCACGCACGTTCTCCCGCCGGCTTCGAACATCGCTGGCGGTTAGTCAAGACAACTGTAACCAGGCCCTGTTGGAAACCTACTGGCGGGTCCCGCCTCCACCGCTTCGAGCCGTGCCCGAAGGACTGCACGACACACAAGGGCTACAAGCGCGGCTGCCCCAAGCCGTGCACGAAGGGCTGCGTGAAGCACGCCAGCACGTGCCCGGAGCGCAAGGGCGGTGGTCTCGCCTTCACCCGCCCCAAGACGAAGAAGAGCCAGAACCCCGTGCCCATCCCGCCGCCGTTCATCCCCTACCTGCGCAACCACAAGGTGCAACAGGACGCCATGCGCGCCGCCGCAGGAGAGGAGTGGCAGGAGCACGACGCGGTGTTCACGCGGCCGGACGGCCGGCCGCTGGACACCCGGGCCGACTGGGAGGAATTCAAGGAGCTGCTCGAAGAGGCTGGTATCAGCGACCGCCGCCTGTACGACGGGAGCAGGCACACCGCGGGCACGATCCTGAACGAATTGGGCGTGGACATGCCGACCATCATGGAGATCCTTCGCCACACCCAGATCAGTCAGACCCGCCGGTACGTCTAGGGAAGATCTCACCTCTCCAAGGACGCCATGCGCCGCATGGGAGACCACTTCATGCCCCGCGCTGAACCTGCAATTGAGACCACAATTGAGACCATGGACAGCCAAGCGGCACGCGCGCGGCGACGCCGACGCATCCGATAAGGCAAAAGTCCCAGGCCACGGCGAGTGAGTCCTGGGGCTTTCACGGAGCCGCCTTCGGGATTCGAACCCGAGACCTACGCATTACGAGTCAGCACGTGATCATCCCGCTCTTGATCAACTTTGCTCGGATCTGGGGAAAGCGGCAGGTCAGAGCGGCTGCCGGTTGTAGATCCTACCCGGTCTTGCTACATCGTGCGTGATCCTTCCGTTCCCATGAGGTTCCCATCCGTTCCCGTGCTGCTGCCTCAGAGCGTGCCGAACGGCAGTGTCGCTGGTGGAAGTAGGGAGCCGAACCGGGGAGCTTCGCACCAGCATTGGGATGAGAAGGACGTTCTGCCCCCTTCACCCGGGGCGGAGTCCATGACCGTTATCGCAGGCCAGCCGCGCGACGAAAGCATAGCGCGACAGGCATGAGGGTTTGGGCGGTGAGCCCTTCTTGGCCTTTCCGTATCGGACAGAACTGCCGCACGGAGCCTTGGTAGTTGCGCAGGGTGGAGCGGACGCAGCCGTGCACGGCCCGCAGATCGGCCGACCATTCGTCGACGTGCTGCGGCGTCCACTGCCACGGCATCGCATCGGCATGCCGGGTGAAGGCCCGGACCGTGCGTTCCTGGTCATCGACGTACCCCAACGAGGGATTTCGGGCGAGCTGCTGGTGCGCCAGCCCTTGATCATCGCCTCGAAGACCTGCTCGTTCGGCCGCAGCAACGGCAGACCGTCAATCAGGTGCAGCCGAGCAGACCCTGGAACGAGACCATCCCCGCCCATCCGCCATCGCACAACGTGTGGGTTTCGAGAGGACTTTTGGGAATGGCGACCTGCGAAAACGTGATCACTCCGGGGCTTCTCGCAGAACTCTCACAGATGAACATTTATGAGAGTGACTCTCCGTGCGTAGGTCGCTCTCGGCCCCGGGGCCATAGAAGACGAAGTTGCCCGGAACGCTTTGCGTCCCGGGCAGCATGCGTGGGCGGCAGCCGCGAAGCTCCTGGGGAAGTTGCAGGTCTCCGCCGTCTCAGGCCGCGGCCGTTGGGTTCGCTGATTCGGCGGCGCGGCGGTATTCGGCGTTGATGCGCTGTGCTTCTTCGAGCTGGTCTTCGAGGATGACGATGCGGCAGGCGGCCTCGATGGGGGTGCCCTGGTCGACGAGTTCACGGGCGCGGGCGGCGATGCGCAGCTGGTAGCGGGAGTAGCGGCGGTGCCCGCCCTCGGAGCGCAGCGGGGTGATCAGGCGGGCTTCTCCGACGGCGCGGAGGAAGCCCTGGGTGGTGCCGAGCATCTCGGCAGCCCGGCCCATCGTGTAGGCGGGGTAGTCGTCGTCATCGAGACGGCCGAACGAGTCGTCTGCTGTCATTGCACCTCTCTGTGGAACGCGTGGAGGGGCCCTGGTGCCGTATGGCACCAGGGCCCCGAAGGAACTGCTACACCATCTGCCGGCCCTGGTACTGCGCCGGCCTTCTGTGTCCGCACGTCCACCCGGGAGAGGGCGGGGAATGCGGGGATCGCGGTTGCTTGACCGAAGACCACCTCACTATCGATGTCCTGCGGTACCCGGGCTCAAGACTTCCGCCCGGGCGATCCTGATGGCGCGGGGCTCCTCCGTTCTTCCCTCGGTGATCAACTACTTACCAAGCGGGGGACTGCGTACTGCTGGTACTGCTCTACTGCGAACTGCTGGTGATGCGAACTACCCAGTGGCCTGCGACAGCGCCACTCTTCGGCAGCCAGCCCCGTCGCCCGTCCTGCGTCTGCTCTGGCTTAGAACCCCACTGCCGAACTTCCCGGTACGCGCGCCCGCAGCCGACGCCTTTACCGAGGTGCTGCTCACTGACTTCACTGCTGGGTACTGCGAACTGCACTTACTGGACTGCTACTGCGTGAACTGCGGTACTGCTCACGGCGGCCCCTGATCACTGCGGGCCACCCGGTCCGGTCGTCAGTCCCGTCGCCGTCCTGCAACAACCCTGGCTTCGGAACTCCACCACCGCACCGTCCTGCGAACTACAACTGCGGGTACTGCTGCCCGGCAGTTCGTCTCTGCCAGGCCCTGCTGTCTCTCTGGGCTACGAGAGAAACCATAACCACACCACAACCCAATGTCTACTCCGGCCGACATAGATTTCCGCGTGTTCGACGGTGAGGTAATCGACCTCAAACAGCGACGAGGGCAGGCGCAAGGCCGTCACTGCCGACGGGTTAACGGGCCGCAGGCCGGGGCACAAGCCCGGGCAGACAGGACCGGGCATTGACGACAGAGACCAGGGTGACCTGATGGACACGATGAGCGTCAACGTCGCAACCGTCCGCTCCGCGACATCCGTCGCCGGCGCACGCGAGAGCGCCCGGGACTTCCTCGAAGGTCTCGTACATCCGATCGCAGCCGAGGCTGCCGACACCGTGGTCCTGGTCGTCTCGGAGCTCGTCACCAACGCCCTGCGCCATGGCGGCGGCACCTGCACCCTGGACCTGACCGCGCACCCGGACAGAATCGAGGTGGCCGTGCATGACCGCAGCCCGCAGGCGCCGCGCATGCGCACCCCCGACCTGAACGACGGCACCGGAGGCTTCGGCTGGCCCATGGTCAACCGCCTCGCCCGCGCCACCGCGGTGACCCGTCGGCCGTCCGGCGGCAAGACCGTAAGTGCCCTCCTCGCCCGATAGCGCCAAGGCGCCGGCGCCGACCGGGGTGATCTGTGGCCTCCCCAAGGTCAATCTCACCGATGACCGCTGTACCGACAGCCGTGACGGCTGCCTGTAGCGCCGGTTTTCGTTCCGATGTTCCCATCCACTCCGCAGGGGTGACGGCCACTGTTCCGGGACCGGGCGCGGTGGGAAACTGCGGCGGTGTCGGGATTCACGACGGATAGGAAGTACTACGGCGACCGTCTCGTGTACGAGCCGCTGGAGAGCAAGTGGGGCCGCTACCACGCGACCCACTGCGGGTGCGGGCAGGACTGGCTCACCGTCCACGCCGTGCCCGCGGGCTTCACCGTGATCCCCCGGGGCAAGACCGGCTACTACGGCCTGGTGGGCCCCGGGCTGACGGCCAACGCGCTGTGGGAGGCGGTCACCGGCAAGCCCGGCACCCAGACCTGGCACGAGGGCGTGCACATCACCTGCCGCAGTCCGGAATCGGAGGCGAAGCGCAAGGCGGCCAACGACGAGTACTACGGGCGGATTCGTGAGGAGAGCGCGAAGCGGAAGGCCGCGGCGAAGAAGGAGCCGATCACGCCCGCTCAGCTGAAGTACCTCACCAGCTCGCGGAGACGATGGGCAAGGAGCGGTTCGACGCCGAGTTCGTCAAGGCGGTCAAGGGCACCGACATCAAGCCGCGTACTCACAGGGAGAAGACCACCACGGCCGCGAAGCGGCTGACCAAGGCGGCGGCCCACAAGCTGATCGGCGCCCTGGTCGGTTCCTGACGCCGTCAGTTCGGGCAACCGACGGAATGCGCTGGCCTGCGCAAACACGATTCTCGCAACGTGGCGTCCCGTGTTGAGGGATGAGGATTCCCCGTGGATCTCCACGCCAGCGTTGCTGTCTGGGTCGTTCGAACCGGTTAGCGGACTGGGAACCGGCTGAGGGTGGCACGCCTCCGGGACCGCGACGAGGAGCACGGCCGACGACCTGGCCACCCGGCGTCCGTCTGCCCTCAATAGCCGGCTGGATCCGCATCGGGTAGCTGCTGGTCTTGGCTGTTGTGAGTGTCGGCGTCATGGGCCTGGGCCTGCTCTGTGGCCCTGCGCCGCAGTTCACCCTCTATGCGCTCTCGCCACAGACTCAGCGGCTCCGGTACGGAGACACCCTCGAGTGGCGTACCGAGAGGGGGCCAGACCCCCTCATGACCGCGCCCAGCCGCCTGGTTCTTCTCGTACAAGGTCACGAGGTGCGCGTGCTGAGGCATGTCCCGGCGAAGGTGTTCGGCCCATTCAGGTGTCAGGAACCCGCGGTTGGCGACGAACCGGCCGTCATCACGTGCCGTCGTGACGTACAACAGGTGGCCATCCTGGGACCAGAAGTACCTGATGTCGGGGTCCGGGCTCCAGTTCGCCGGCGACGGGTAACGGCACAAAGCCCTGTGCCTGGCTATTGCCTGCTCATGGGTCATCCACGACCGCAATCGCACCGCGGACTTGTATTCGTCCTCGGTGAGCTGGACCCCGAACTCCCAGAGCCTGGGCAGCATCTCCAGCTGGGCGGCCTCCTGGAGGTACTGAGCCTGGTCCCTCGCGTCCCCTCGGCGGCCGGCCGCACCCGCGTCGTGCCGACAGCCCTCGAGTCCCCTCTCCTGATCGAACTTCAGAAGGGCCCCGAAGTCGAGGTCTCTCTCGCTGGTCATGCCCGCCTCCCCCGGCCCGGTCGAACCGAGCCCCTCACCAACCTCGGTGCCGCCACCTTGCGGCCCTGATTTACGGATGATCCTCGCCCCGAAGGGCCAGCACCAGACGGGCTCTGGTGCTGCCACCACCGGCCACCGCCAATCCGGCTGACTGCTCCGCCTGGTGGAGAGAGCCCGGACCCACACAGAACAGGTCAGTCTTGCCGCGCAGGTCATTGATGCCGTTGCGGAGATCGACGAACTCTCTGCTCAACTCCATCGGCCGCCGGCCTCCACGGAGGCGGGGCTGCGAGTTCTGGATGCCGTCCGCCATTCCGTGATCGTAGGCGAGCATCGATCCCCGCCCCCAGGGGCGTCTGCAAGTTGCTGGGGCCCCAGCCTGAACAGCGGACTGGGAAACGATCACCACGAGCGTGGGAAGCGATCACTGCCAGGCACTCCCAGCCAGCACCGCAGCCGCGCCCCCAGCAGATACGCCAATCAGTACAACCCACGGCAGCAGTGATCGCCAGAACATAAAGCCCCCGGATGCCGCCACAGCACCACGTATGCGCCGCCAGTTGCTGCCGGGCACCTCCGGAGCCAACACGGTGCGCCGGATGATGAGGCCAGAACAAGGCGTCAAGTACCCCGCGACACACCACTCGGAGACCGAGGAAATGACATGCCTTGTGAGACAGAAGGCCCCTGACGGCTCGTGAGACTGCCAGAGAAGCTGCTGGGCACCGCGCTGCCCTCAGGACGCGAAGCTCGAGAACTACAAACGGCATGACTGGCCTCGCGGGCTACCCCGACGGCACCCGGGATTATCGGGCGGCGCAAACGTGCCACTTTAGGGAACGACACGTCGTCGACCACCCACACCTCAGGCGGGATCGCCTCGGCCAGAGGCTCGGCGATCCGCCGCCGCACTGGCATGGGATCCCACGGCGACTGGTTCACGACCTGCTGCAGGGCCTGCCTGTTCCCGTCCGGCAGCCGCTCGGCCATCGGCTGGATCGACTTGCGCCCGCCATCCAGCATCAGGCCCCGCAGACAGCACCTGCCCCACCGACGCTGATCCCGCCGCGGGAGCGAGGCAAACACATCCGCAACGAACTCCGATAACTCACCCCGGAGCCGTTCCACCTACCCGAGCTTCATACCGACCACCATGCCCCCGACCAGGCAAGATCGCCAGAGGAAACGAAGCACTAGGCCAGGTGCCCGCTGAACCAGTCCGTGGCCAGCTCGGTGACCGATTCCAGGGTGCCGGGTTCCTCGAAGAGATGAGTGGCACCGGGGACGATGGCCAGCTGATGCTCGCAGCTCAGGCGCGCCGCGGCCTGCCGGTTGAGGTCCAGCACCAGGTGGTCGCGGCCCCCGACGATGAGCAGCGTCGGAGCCTTCACCTCCGGCAGCCTGGGGCCGGCCAGGTCCGGCCTGCCTCCGCGGGAGACGACTGCCGTGACGTCCGCTGCGGGCTCCGCCGCGGCCCACAGCGCGGCGGCGGCGCCTGTGCTGGCACCGAAGTAGCCGAACTCCATGCCCTGGGTGTCGGGCTGCTCACGCAGCCATTCGGTCGCCTGGGTCAGGCGGCGGGCGAGCAGCGCCGTGTCGAACACGTTGTCCCGGTTCACCGCCTCGGCCTCGGTGAGCAGATCGAACAGAAGGGTGCCCAGACCGGCGCGGTTCAGCCCGGTGGCGACGAAGCGGTTGCGCGGGCTCTTCCTGCTGCTGCCGCTGCCGTGGGCGAAGAGGACGACCCCGGGAGCACCGCGGGGCACTGTGAGCCGCCCGTCGAGCGCAGCGCCTCCGGCCGGTATCCGGACCGACCTGTCATAGGGCACCGACCTGTCATAGGGCAGGGAATCGTGCTCCGAAGAGGCGCTTCCCGCGGCCGGCGGCGCGTCGGACGTGGCGTGCGCCACGCGGTTGTGCTCCAGGCAGGCGATGACCTCCTCGTCGCTCGTCTGCCCGAAGTCCGCGTAGAACTCACCGATCGCGTGGAACTGCCGGGGGGTGTGCAGACAGACGCCTTCGTCCGCCTCGCCTCCGAGGCGGGCCGACCAGTCGTGCGGCGCCACGGGAACCGCCAGCACGATCCGCGACGCGCCGCGGGCGCGCGCAATCCGGCAGGCCGCCAGTGCCGTGGAGCCGGTCGCCAGACCGTCGTCCACCACCAGAACCGTCCGTCCCTCGTACCGGGCCGGCTGCCGCTCGCCCCGATAGCGGCGGGCGCGCTGCTCCAGGACGCCGCGCTCGTGTTCCTCCACCGCCGCCAGATCACGGTCCGTCACACCCATGCCCCGCACCACCGGTTCATTGACGACGCGCACGCCTTCCTCGCCGATGGCGCCCATGGCCAGCTCCGGCTGGAAGGGCACCCCCAGCTTGCGTACGAGGCAGACGTCGAGCGGAGCGCCCAGGGCCTCTGCGATCTGCGCAGCGACCGGGACGCCGCCGCGGGGAAGTCCCACGACCACCAGGTCTTGGCCCTTGAGGTGGTTCAGCCGGGCGGCGAGTCGCCGGCCCGCGTCGGTTCGGTCTGTGAAGTACATGGTCGCCTCCCGGGTGAGGTGAGGTGAGGTGAGGTGAGGTGAGGCCCTCGAGTCCCGACTGCCCGTTGTGCGCGCCGGGCGGCCGTTGCTGACAGATCTCGCCGATGCCACCGGGCTTAACGGCGCCTTCACCGCTGCGCTGCGTCGGCTTCGGCCTCGCGAAACCCAGATCATCGGCCAGCGCAAACGTGCCACTCAGAGCGAAACGGCACATAAACGGATACACATCGCATCCAATGTTCCCAGAGTGTTCCCATCAGGCACACAAAAGGCCCTCCGCGATCTCTCACGAAGGGCCTTGGAGCCTCTGACCTGGGCTTTTATGAGCCGCCTTCGGGATTCGAACCCGAGACCTACGCATTACGAGTGCGTTGCTCTGGCCAACTGAGCTAAGGCGGCAAGCTACAGATAAACGTGTCTCCTTGCGAAGACACGTTCGCATCAGCAGCGGCGCCAAGTCTACAGGGTTGATTTGGGTGCCCCGAACCAGGTCCGGGGCACCCTCGGCCCCGCCGTCAGCGGCAGCGCTTGTTGTCCGGCGGGGCCGTGCCGTCCAGCAGGTACGTGTTGATCGCCGTGTCGATGCAGTCGCTGCCCCGCCCGTACGCCGTGTGGCCGTCGCCGTCGTACGTGAGCAGGCGCCCGGAGGAGAGCTGCCCGGCCAGCCCCTGCGCCCACCTGTAGGGCGTGGCGGGGTCCCGGGTGGTGCCGACGACCACGATCGGAGCGGCGCCCTTCGCCTCGATGCGGTGCGGCGCGCCGGTGGCGGGGGTGGGCCAGTACGCGCAGTTCAGGGAAGCCCAGGCAAAGTTCTTGCCGAAGACCGGGGAGGCCTTCTCGAACTCGGGCAGGGCCGACTGCACCGCCTTGGGGGCGGTGAAGGCCGGCGGCAGGTCCAGGCAGTTCACGGCCGCGTTGGCGTACATCAGGTTCGCGTACGAGCCGTCGCCCGCGCGCTCGTAGTAGCTGTCGGCCAGCGAGAGCAGCGGCGCGCCGTCGCCGTCCATGGCGCGGGTCAGGGCCTGGCGGAGCTGCGGCCAGGCGGCCTCGTCGTACATCGCGGCGATCACCGCGGTGGTGGCCAGGGACTCGCCGAGCTCGCGGCTCTCACCCGTCGGGACGGGCTTGGCGTCGAGCTCTGCGAAGAAGGCCTTGAGACGATTGGAGGCGTCGGCGACCGACTCTGTGCCGAGCGGGCAGTCCTTCTCCTTGATGCAGTCGGCCGCGAAGGACTGGAACGCGGTCTCGAAGCCCGCGGTCTGGTCGCGGTTCATCTGCCGGGACGCCAGCGACGGGTCCATCGCGCCGTCGAGGACGAGGCGGCCGACACGGTCGGGGAAGAGCTCGGCGTATGTCGCGCCGAGGAAGGTTCCGTACGAAGCCCCGACGTACGACAGCTTCTCGTCGCCCAGCGCAGCACGCAGAATGTCCATGTCACGGGCCGCCTCGACGGTGGAGACATGGGACAGGATCGTGCCGGAGCGCTTCTCGCAGCCTGCCGCGAAGCCCTTGAGCGACGTGGCGAGACGGGTCGTCTCGGCTGCGTCGTCCGGTGTCTGGTCGACCTGGGTGTACGCGTCCATCTCCTTGCCACTGAGGCATTCGACGGGCTCGCTGCGGGCGACGCCGCGCGGGTCGAAGGACACCATGTCGTAGCGGGCGCGGACGGGCGGGGGGTAGCCGATGCCCGCGTACCCCTGGAGATAGCTGACGCCCGAGCCGCCGGGGCCGCCAGGATTGACGAGCAGGGAGCCGAGGCGCTTGCCGGGGCCGGTGGCCTTCTTCCGGGCGACGGCGAGCTTGACCGAGTCGCCGTCGGGCTTGGCGTAGTCGAGCGGTGCCTTCATCGTGGCGCATTCGAAACCGGGGACGCCGCAGGGGCGCCACTTCAGCTGCTGTGCGTAGTACGGCTTGAGGGCGGCGGTCGGGGCGGCTCCGCCGCCACCGCCGGAGGAGGCGGACTCGGAGGCGCTCGGTGACGAACTCCCACCGGTGCAGCCGGAGATGAGCAGGCCGGCGGTGGCCAGCACGAGTGCGGAGGTACGGAGCAGGCGCCTGGTGTCCATCTATGGAGCCTAATAGCAGGTTGTCCGCTGCCGCCTTTCCGCGCTCTTACGGGTGAGCCGGTCAACCGGTCGGCGGCAGGCCGGTCGGCCTGGCGGAGGGTGCGGATCGCTCGGTCGTCGGGCGGTGCGGAGCGATGGTCACGAGGCAGCTGCGCCCCGGCCGGCGCGGGGAGCCGCAAGCCGGACGTCAGCCGGGCGAGGAGAGCCGCAGGCCGGACGTCAGCCGGCGCGGAGGGTGACCGCCATCGCCTCCACCGCCAGCAGCGGCGCGACATTACGGTCCAGCGCCTGACGGCACGCGACCACCGCCTCTATCCGGCGCAGGGTGCCTTCCGGGGTCGAACCACGGGCGATCCGGTCGAGGGAGTCTCGTACGTCGTGATTGGCGAGCGCGACCTCCGAGCCCATCTGGAGGGCCAGCACATCGCGGTAGAAGCCGGTCAGATCGGTGAGCGCGAGGTCGAGGCTGTCGCGCTGGCTACGGGTCTTGCGACGTTTCTGCTTGTCCTCCAGCTCCTTCATCGCCCCTGCCGTGCCACGCGGCATCCGGCCGCCGGCGGACGCGCCGAGCGCCGTCTTGAGGTCTTCGGTCTCCTTGACGTCGATCTCCTCGGCCACCTGCTTGGCGTCCTCGGCCGCGGCGTCAACCAGTTCCTGGGCGGCCTTGAGACAGCCGCCGATGTCCCCGACGCGCAGCGGCAGCTTGAGAACGGTGGCCCGGCGGGCGCGGGCCCGCTCGTCGGTGGCCAGCCGACGGGCACGGCCGATGTGCCCCTGAGTGGCGCGGGCGGCAAAGACGGCGGCCTCCGGCTCGATGCCGTCCCGCCGGATCAGGACGTCGGCGACGGCGGCGACCGGCGGCGTACGGAGGGTGAGGTGGCGGCATCGGGAGCGGATGGTGGGGAGCACGTCCTCGAGGGAGGGCGCGCAGAGCAGCCAGACGGTGCGGGAAGCGGGCTCTTCGACGGCCTTCAGCAGGACATTGCCCGCGCCTTCGGTCAGCCGGTCGGCGTCTTCCAGGATGATCACCTGCCAGCGGCCCCCGGCCGGGGAGAGCTGGGCGCGGCGGACGAGCTCGCGGGTCTCCTTGACGCCGATGGAGAGCAGGTCCGTACGGATCACATCGACGTCCGCGTGCGTACCGACGAGGGTGGTGTGACAGCCGTCGCAGAATCCGCAACCGGGCTCACCGCCCAGGGCGCGGTCGGGGCTGGTGCACTGCAGCGCGGCGGCGAAGGCCCGGGCGGCGGTGGACCGTCCGGAGCCGGGTGGGCCGGTGAACAGCCAGGCGTGCGTCATCTTGGACGCATCGGGTGCGGGGTCGCCGACGGCCTGGGCGGTGACGCGGGTGTCGGCGTCCCGGGCGGCGGCGGAGAGCTGCGCCTGGACGCGCTCCTGGCCGACCACGTCGTCCCATACGGTCATGGGCCGTCACCGCCTTTCGTGCTGGGGGTTCCATTGTGGGGCAGGGGTCTGACAGTGCGGACGCGGTGGCAAGGACGCGCCACCCGAACCAGCACCAGGACGAACCCCTGCGCCGCGAACGGCCCCGAAGCGCCGAACCCGTCAGCGCCCGCCCCGTCGGCCGTTCTCGTCCTCGTCGTGCGGGCCGAGCAGTTCGTCCGCCAAGGTCGGAAGGTCGTCCAACGGGGTCTCCTCCGCCCAGTCCGAACGGCGGCGGGGACGGCCCGAGTCCGGGTCGACCTGCGGGAGCTCGCGGGTGCGCTCGTTCGTACCCTCGCTTCTGGTCTCCTCGCGGAAGATGCCCGGCGGGACCCGGTCAGCCGGATCGCTGTCCCGTACCGGCCCGCGTGCGGAGTCCCGTACCGGCGGAAGCACCGTCGTCTCGTCCACGTCCCTCGACACCGGCGGAAGCACCGTCGTCTCATCCGCATCCCTCGACACCGGCGGAAGCACCGTCGTCTCGTCCGCATCCGGAACCGCGGGCACCTCCCGCGTCACCGCGTCCGGCGTGACCACCGGGGTCGGCACGGTCACATCATGAGCCGAAGCCGAAGCCGCAGAAGCGGCGGCCGCCGCCTCCGCCACCCGCCGCGCTTCCTCCGCCCGCAGCAGTGCCTCCTCCGCCTTGCGCTGCTTCTCCAGGCGACGCTCCTCCGCCTCGGCACGGAGCCGCGCCTCCTCCTCGGCCTGCTTGCGGCGCCGTTCCTGCTCCGCCGCGGCCGCCCTCTCCTCGGCGAGCCGCCGCGCCCGCTCCTCGTCCGCCCGTCGCCGCGCGTCCTCGGCCCGCAGCCGGGCCTCCTCCGCCTGCCGCTCCGCCTCGCGCTGCCGCGCTTCCTCCAGCTCGCGGAGCTTGCGCTCCTCCTCCTCGGCCCGGAGCTTGGCCAGCTGTTCCTGCCGCTCGCGCTCGACCCGCTCCTCCTCCGCCTTGCGCGCGGCTTCCGCCTCCGCGCGCCGACGGGCTTCCTCCTCGGCCGCCTTCCGCGCTTCCTCCTGCGCCTTCACCTCGGCTTCGGAAAGCGGAAGCAGCCGGTCGAGCCGGTGCCGTACGACGGTGGTGACCGACTCCGGCTCCTGGCCCGCGTCCACCACCAGATACCGGCCCGGGTCCGCCGCGGCAAGCGTCAGGAAACCGGAACGCACCCGCTGGTGGAACTCCGCCGGCTCCGACTCCAGCCGGTCCGGCGCCTCCGTGAAGCGTTCGCGCGCGGTCTCCGGCGAGACATCGAGCAGCACCGTCAGGTGCGGTACGAGGCCGTCCGTCGCCCACCGCGAGATACGGGCGATCTCAGTCGGCGACAGATCGCGCCCGGCACCCTGATAGGCGACCGAAGAGTCGATGTAGCGGTCGGAGATGACGATCGCGCCGCGCTCCAGTGCGGGCCGTACGACCGAATCGACGTGCTCGGCCCGGTCAGCGGCGTACAACAGCGCCTCCGCCCGGTTCGAGAGCCCGTCCGACGACACATCCAGCAGGATCGAACGCAGCCGCTTGCCAATCGGCGTCGCACCCGGCTCACGCGTCACCACAACCTCGTGGCCCTTCGCCCGGATCCACTCCGCGAGCGCCTCGACCTGCGTGGACTTCCCGGCCCCATCGCCGCCCTCAATGGCGATGAAGAAACCGTTCGTCGCCGACGCCTGTGCCGGATCGGCCCCGCCGCGCAGCGCGTCGCCAAGATCGCGACGCAGCGGTACGCCCGACCTGTCGTCCGTCTTGGCGAGGACGACGGCCGCGACAGGCAGGAGGAGCGCGCCGACCAGCATCAGCGTGAACGCCGCGCCGCCGTGCGCGAAGACGAAGTCGCCACTCGCGAGCCGGTGCGGCCCGATCGCGGCGGCGAGCAGCGGGGCCGCGACCGCGCCGAGGGCGATGGCGACCCGCACGACCGCCTGGAGGTGCTCGGTGATCCGGGCCCGCCGGAAGTCCTCGGCCTCCTGGTCGATGAGCGCGTGCCCGGTGCTCGCGGCGACACCGGCGGCGAGTCCGGCGAGCAGCGCGATGAACAGCACGGTCGCCGTGTCCGGCACCAGCCCCATGGCCAGCAGTGCGACACCGGTGACCGCGAGCGCGATCGCGAGCAGCCGCCGGCGGGAGAGCGTGGGCAGTACGGCGCCGGCACTGCGGATACCGATACCGGTACCGCCCGTCAGCGCCAGCACCAGCAGCGCGAAGGCCGCGGGCCCGCCGCCCAGGTCGAAGGCGTGCAGTACGGAGACGGCGACGGCGGACGAGATCGCGCCCGCAACCGCCGCGCAGCCGAGAACGAACAGCGGGATGGCGCCCGTACGCCCCTTGTCCAGCCCATTGCCGGTGGCCGGACGGCGCAGGCCCTCCAGCGGCGAGCGCGGCCGCGGGGTCAGCGAGCCGGGCAGCTCCAGAAAGTACAGCGTCGATACGGACGCGGCGAAGAGACCAGCTGCGATGTACGAACCGAGTGCCGCCTGGTGCAGCGAGAACCACTCGATGCCCGAGCCGAGCAGATTGCCGATCAGCGTGCCGAGGAGCAGCGCCGCGGCGCCGACGGGAATGGTGGCGAAGCCCGTACGCAGCCAGAGTCGGCGCAGTGCGTCGAGGTGGTCCGGCAGCGGACGGACCGCTGCCCCTTCCAGCGGCGGGGCGGGCAGCAGAGCGGGGGCGGCGCCGTCGCGGGCGACCGTCCAGAAGCGCTCGGCCACGCCGGTGACGAACACGGTGATCAGCAGGATCGCCGTCGCGTTGTCGGGGGTCCAGTCGATCCACAGTGGCGCCACGATCAGCAGCGCAAGACGCAGGACGTCCGCGCCGATCATGGTCCAGCGGCGGTCGAGCGGGCCGTTCGGCGAGGTGAGCGTCGTCAGCGGGCCCAGCAGTACGGCGCCGAAGAGCAACGTGGCAAGGACACGGGTGCCGAGCACCATGGCGACGGCGAAGGCCGCCCCGCGGTAGCCGGCCCCGAACGAGCCCTCGAGAACCGCCGCTTGCAGCGTCAGCAGCAGAAGCACGAAAACGGCGACGGCATCCCCGACGCCGCCGACGGCCTGAGCGCTCCACAGCCGCCTCAGCGGCGGGAAGCGCAGCAGGGCCCGCACCGCGCGCTCACGTGAGTCCTCGGCAAGTGCTCCGGATGCGTCGGCGTCTGAGGCAGTCTCTGAGACGGTGCTCATGACCGCCTGCTGCTCGGCTGGCTGCTCGGCTCGCGTCATCCGCCCAGCCTATCCGGAGCGCGCCACTCCCCGGAGGCCCGGCCGAACATACGGGCGCTTTGTACGGAGGGCGGGAAACCTCCCCGTACAAAACTCTCCGTACAGAACGCCCGTGATGATCTCGCTACTCGTCCGTCGACGCCTTCGCCGACGCGGCCGACTTCTTCGCCGCGGCCACAGTCGTCTTCTTCGCCACGGTCGTCTTCTTCGCGGCGGTCTTCTTCGCCGCTGTCTTCTTGGCCGCCGTCTTCTTGGCGGCTGTCTTCTTCGCCGGTGCCTTCTTGGCCGCGGCCTTCTTCGCCGTCTTCTTGGCGGGGCCCTTGGCGCGCTTCTCGGCGAGCAGCTCGTAACCGCGCTCCGGCGTGATGTCCTCGACGCTGTCGTCCGTGCGCAGGGTCGCGTTCGTCTCGCCGTCCGTGACGTACGGACCGAAGCGGCCGTCCTTGACGACCACCGGACGCTCGCTCACCGGGTCCGTGCCCAGCTCCTTCAGCGGCGGTTTGGCGGCTGCCCGGCCCCGCTGCTTCGGCTGCGCGTAGATCGCCAGGGCCTCTTCGAGCGTGATGTTGAAGAGCTGGTCCTCGGTCTCGAGCGAACGCGAGTCCGTGCCCTTCTTCAGATACGGGCCGTACCGGCCGTTCTGCGCGGTGATCTCGACGTCATCCGCGTCGACGCCGACCACCCGCGGCAGCGACATCAGTTTCATCGCGTCCTCGAGCGTGACCGTGTCGAGCGACATCGACTTGAAGAGCGAGGCGGTGCGCGGCTTGACCGCGTTCTTGCCGGTCTTCGGCGTGCCCTCGGGCAGCACCTCCGTGACGTACGGGCCGTAACGACCGTCCCGCGCGATGATCTGGTGCCCGGTGACCGGGTCGGTGCCCAGCTCGAAGTCGCCGCTCGGCTTGGCCAGCAGCTCCTCCGCGTACTCCACGGTCAGCTCGTCCGGCGGGAGGTCCTCGGGAACGTCGGCGCGCTGGTGGCCCTCCGCGTCCTTCTCACCACGCTCGATGTACGGGCCGTAGCGGCCGACGCGCAGCACGATGCCCTCGCCGACCGGGAAGCTGGAGATCTCCCGGGCGTCGATCGCGCCGAGGTCGGTCACCAGCTCCTTCAGACCGCCGAGGTGGTCGCCGTCGCCGTTGCCGACCGCGGCGGCCGCACCGGCGGCGGCGTCGCCCCCGCCGAAGTAGAACCGCTTCAGCCACGGCACGGCCTGCGCCTCGCCCCGCGCGATGCGGTCGAGGTCGTCCTCCATGCGTGCGGTGAAGTCATAGTCGACGAGCCGGCCGAAGTGCTTCTCCAGCAGGTTGACCACGGCGAAGGAGAGGAAGGACGGGACGAGTGCCGTCCCCTTCTTGAAGACATAGCCGCGGTCGAGGATGGTGCCGATGATCGAGGCGTAGGTCGACGGACGGCCGATCTCGCGCTCTTCCAGCTCCTTGACCAGCGAGGCCTCGGTGTAGCGGGCCGGCGGCTTGGTCGCGTGGCCGTCGACCGAGATCTCCTCGGAGGACAGCGCGTCGCCCTCGGCGACCTGCGGCAGGCGCCGCTCACGGTCGTCGAGCTCGGCGTTGGGGTCGTCAGCACCCTCCACGTAGGCCTTCATGAAGCCGTGGAAGGTGATCGTCTTGCCGGACGCGGTGAACTCCGCGTCCCGGCCGTCGCTCGCCCGGCCGCCGATCCTGACGGTGACGCTGTTGCCGACCGCGTCCTTCATCTGGGAGGCGACGGTCCGCTTCCAGATCAGCTCGTAGAGGCGGAACTGGTCACCGCTCAGACCCGTCTCGGCCGGAGTGCGGAAACGATCACCCGAAGGGCGAATCGCCTCGTGCGCCTCCTGCGCGTTCTTGACCTTGCCGGCATAGACGCGCGGCTTCTCCGGCAGGTAGTTGGCGCCGTACAACTGCGTGACCTGCGCCCGCGCCGCCGAGATTGCGGTGTCGGAGAGCGTGGTGGAGTCGGTACGCATATAGGTGATGAAGCCGTTCTCGTACAGCTTCTGCGCGACCTGCATGGTGGCCTTGGCCCCGAAGCCCAGCTTGCGGGAGGCCTCCTGCTGCAGCGTCGTCGTACGGAAAGGTGCGTACGGAGAGCGACGGTACGGCTTCGACTCGACCCCGCGGACGGCGAACGAGGCGTCCTGGAGCGCGGCGGCGAGCGCGCGTGCGTTCGCCTCGTCCAGGTGGAGAACCTGGCCGGACTTGAGCTGCCCGTCCGAGCCGAAGTCACGGCCCTGCGCGACGCGCCGTCCATCGACGGTGTTCAGGCGGGCCGTGAGGGTCGAGGGGTCGGAGGCGTCCCCGGCCCGGCCGGTCGAGAAGGTGCCGGTCAGATCCCAGTACTCGGCGGAGCGGAAGGCGATTCGCTCGCGCTCACGCTCGACGACGAGGCGGGTCGCGACGGACTGGACACGGCCGGCGGACAGCCGCGGCATGACCTTCTTCCACAGGACCGGCGAGACCTCGTAGCCGTAGAGGCGGTCGAGGATTCGGCGGGTCTCCTGGGCGTCGACCATGCGCTGGTTGAGCTCGCGCGGGTTGGCGACGGCGTCGCGGATCGCGTCCTTGGTGATCTCGTGGAAGACCATCCGGTGGACGGGGACCTTGGGCTTGAGGACCTCGAGGAGGTGCCAGGCGATGGCCTCGCCCTCGCGGTCCTCATCGGTTGCGAGGTAGAGCTCGTCGGATTCGGCGAGCTGCTCCTTCAGCCTTCTGACCTGCGCCTTCTTGTCGGCATTGACGACATAGATGGGCTGGAAGTCATGTTCGACGTCGACTCCGAGGCGGCGCACCTCGCCGGTGTACTTCTCGGGCACCTCGGCGGCGCCGTTCGGGAGGTCGCGGATGTGCCCGACGCTCGCCTCGACGACGTATCCAGGGCCGAGATAGCCCTTGATCGTCTTAGCCTTGGCAGGAGACTCGACGATCACGAGTCGGCGGCCGCCCTTTGCGGTCTCGCTGGTCGGGGACAACTTCGCTCTTCTCTCCGGTCGACGCTCGATGGGCACAAACGGCACTGAGACCGCGTGGTCACGGTCCTGCCGCTGCTGTCGCTGCGGAGTGTGACGGTACAACCCGCCCTCATGTCAAACGGCAAAAGCCCGCAACGGCCACTCGAACGGTAACCCGAGTCCGGCCATTCCTGCCGCCCGGACCGGCACGTCTCCGCTCCTGCCCCAGATCAGACGCGGCCGAAGCACCACACCCCGAGGGCGAGGGACGCCGCGCCGAAGATGGCCGCGAGGGCGAGAGCCGTGGCGGGGCTCACTCCGTGGGCAACAGGGGAACGGTGCGCCACGCGTCCTCCTGTCCACAACAGCAGCCCGGCCCCGAACAGCGCGAATACCGTCCCCGCGAAGATCGCCGGCCCGCTCTCCATGCCCATACCCCGCTCTTCCCTGGTGTCCGGACGTCCCCGGCGGTCCGAGGCTGACAGCTCGGGGCGTCAGGGGCACGAATTCCTGGTGAACGCCGGGCTGGTTCACCCGCCCGGTCGCGGTGACGATCGAGAGACAGGTGGAGTGCCGGTTCCGGAGCGGGCGAGAGGCGGGCCGAGAAGGTCGAGGAGGGCGCAGCGGAGGCGGCAGCTCCCCTTCCTCTTGTTCTTCCTGCTCTCACCGATCTTCTTGTTTGCTCTTCTTGCCTGTTCTTCTTGTGGATGTTGGCCGGTTTCACCTCATGGACGGACCGGTTCCAGGAAGCCTTCCTCGACCAGCAGCCGTACGGCCTGCGGCGTGCGGTCGCGGAGCACCACCGGGTCCTCGTCGATGAGCTGGGCGATCGCGTCCAGGATCCGCCCGGCGCTCAGCGTCCCGTCGCACACCCCGGCGAAGCCCGCGCCGACCGTGTCCACCTTGGTGGCGCGCCGCATACCGCGGTTCTGACGGAGCACCACATGCTCGGGATCCTCCGCGCCCGGCAGCCCGACCTGCTCCTGCACGACCTCCGCCGCCAGCCTGAAGTGACCTGCGAGCAGGGCCGCGTCGTCGTGCGTACGCAGATAGTCCTGCCGCGCGAAATGCGCCTGCACGCTCTCGCCGAGCGGCTGCTCGACGGGGTGCGGCCACTCCTCGGCGACGATCGACGGACGCTCGGAACCGGACTTCCTCAGTGTGATCCAGCCAAAGCCGACTGCCTTGGTCTTACGCGCCTCGAACTCGTCCAGCCACGCGCCGTACCGCGCCGCGTACTCGGCCGGGTCGCTGCGGTGGTCGCCGCTGTCGCGCAGCCACAGCTCGGCGTACTGCGTCACGTCCTGCACCTCGCGCTGCACGATCCACGCGTCACAGCCGCGCGGCACCCAGGAACGCAGCCGCTCCTGCCACTCCTGCCCCTCCACGTGCTGCCAGTTGGCGAGGAACTGCGCGTATCCCCCGTCGTTCAGCCTGGCTCCCGCCTGCTGAACGAGCGTGCGGCACAGATCGTCCCCGCCCATCCCGCCGTCCCGGTAGGTCAGCCGGGCACCGGGCGAGATCACGAACGGCGGGTTCGACACGATCAGGTCGTATGTGTCCTGCCCGACCGGCTCGAAGAGCGAGCCCTCGCGCAGATCGGCCTCCGGCGCCCCGGAGAGAGCGAGGGTCAGCCGTGCGAAGTGCAGGGCGCGCGGGTTCAGATCGGTCGCCGTGACACGCGTCGCGTGCTGTGCGGCATGCAGCGCCTGGATACCGGAACCGGTGCCCAGGTCGAGTGCGGAGGAGACCGGCGTGCGGACGGTGATCCCCGCGAGCGTGGTGGACGCCCCACCGACGCCGAGCACCACGCCCTCGCCATGGCCGCTCGCGCCGCCCGCACCACCGACCGCGCACCCCAGGTCGGAGACGATGAACCAGTCCTGTCCCTCGGGTCCGCCGTACGGCCGCACATCCACCGTGGCCCGTACCTCTCCGCCGTCATGCAGCAGCCAGCCGTCGGCCAGGCACTCCTCGAGGGGCAGTGCGGCCCGCGCGCGCTCGTACGCGACGGGACGCTGCAGCAGGAACAGCTGTACGAGCGTGTCCAGGGCGCTGTCACCGCGGGTGGCCCGCAGGGCGGGCACGGTCTCGCTGCGGGCGAGCGCGGCATACGCGGGCGCGCCGAGCAGCTCGAGCAGCCCGTCGGCGGTGAAAGCGGCGGCGAGGAGAGCTTCACGCAGCCGGGTCGAGTGGTCGGGCGAAGGAAGGCCTGCGGTAAGGCTGGTCGTACTCACCCGCCCATTGTGGCCGCCGCCACTGACAAACGCCGCACGGCCCGGTCCCCCGTGGCGCGGGGGACCGGGCCGTGCGGCGTGCCGAGCCGTACAGCGGGGCTGACAGGCCGCGCGCGGGCGGAGGCAGGACGCCACCACCACGGGGGCAGGGGCACCGCCACCGTCGAGCAGGAGCACCGCCACCGCCGGCCGGGGGCCTCGGCGCGCGGACGGATGCGGGCAGCGGCGGGTTACGCCTTGCTGGATGCCTTGACCGAGGGGGTCGCTCCGGCCTTCGCGGGCGCGGAGGCCGACGAGTCGGCCGGTCCGGACGGGGCGTCGGGAGCGGACGCGGGGCTCGACTTCTTCGCCGCCTGGCAGCCGGGCTGTTTCCCCATCGCCTTGCCCAGCTCGCCGGACTGCAGCTTCTTCAGCGCGTCCTGATCCATCGTCTCGATCTTCTTCAGACCGTCGGCGACACCCTGCAGGCCGTCCGCGAACTTCTGCTGGTCCTTCGCGTCGAGACTGTCGACCTGCTCCTTCAGGGCGAGGTACGCCTTGGACGTGGCATTGAGTTCGTTGACCGCGTCCGTCTGAAGCTTCTCGCCGTTTTCGACGGGCGGCGTACCGGCCTCCTTCACGGCGGTGGCGAGCGCACTGTCCGCGGCGGCGATGTCCTGGAAGGCCTTCGAGTCCGCTGCCCGGATGTCGGCCGGCTTGCCGTCGGCCGCGGTCGAGATGATGGTCTGCTGGGCGTTGGCCCTCTTCTGGATCTGGGGCTGTGCCTGGTCGCAGACCTTCTTGGCCCAGGCATTCACCTTGCCGTCACCGTTGTCGTCGCTGCAGCCCGACAGTGCCAGTACCAGTACCGCACCGCCGGACAGCGCGGCCGCAAGCTTCTTGTTCACCGGATTGGTCCCTTCCAAGGCTCTCGGCCCCGGAACATACACGCCATGTGGGCGACAACCGCGTGTCGTGCGCCCCATTTATTGCCTATTGAAGCCATTTGCACCAAGGGAGACAAGGCTCACCCGCGGCACGCAAACGGGCGGACGACGCGTCAAAGTGCGCCGTCCGCCCGCCTTTTGAGCAGGTGCTACGAAACCACCGCAGGATCAGGTGACTTCGCGCTCCGCTCCGCGGAATTGCCGTCGTCGCCGACAGCGATGCCTCGCCGCTTGGAGATGTACACCGCGCCGGTGATGACGAGGATGGCGAGTACCGCCACCACCGCCCGGACTCCGGCGTTGGAGTCGTCTCCGTAGCTGAACTGCACCACCGCGGGCGCGATGAGCAGTGCCACCAGGTTCATCACCTTCAGCAGCGGGTTGATGGCGGGTCCGGCGGTGTCCTTGAAAGGGTCACCGACGGTGTCGCCGATGACGGTCGCGGCATGGGCCTCGCTGCCCTTGCCGCCGTGATGGCCGTCCTCGACGAGCTTCTTGGCGTTGTCCCACGCACCACCGGAGTTGGCCAGGAAGACGGCCATCAGGGTGCCGGTGCCGATGGCGCCCGCGAGGAAGGACCCGAGGGCTCCCACACCGAGCGAGAAGCCAACCGCGATCGGGGTCAGTACGGCGAGCAGACCCGGTGTGGCCAGCTCGCGCAGCGCGTCCTTGGTGCAGATGTCGACGACGCGCCCGTACTCCGGCGTCTCGGTGTAGTCCATGATCCCGGGGTGCTCGCGGAACTGCCGCCGCACCTCGTAGACCACCGCGCCCGCCGACCGGGACACGGCGTTGATCGCCAGCCCCGAGAAGAGGAAGACGACCGCGGCGCCGAGGATGAGACCCACCAGATTGTTGGGCTGCGAGATATCCATCACCAGGTTCATCGGGGCGCCGTCGCCGACCTTCTCACCGACGTCCCGTGCGGCATTCGCGATGGCTTCGCGGTACGAGCCGAAGAGCGCCGCCGCCGCCAGTACAGCCGTGGCGATGGCGATGCCCTTGGTGATGGCCTTGGTGGTGTTGCCGACGGCGTCGAGGTCGGTGAGGACCTGCGCGCCCGCGCCCGTGACGTCCCCGGACATCTCGGCGATGCCCTGAGCGTTGTCGGAGACGGGGCCGAAGGTGTCCATGGCGACGATGACGCCGACGGTGGTGAGCAGGCCGGTGCCGGCCAGCGCCACCGCGAAGAGCGCGAGCATGATCGACGTACCGCCGAGCAGGAACGCCCCGTACACGCCGAGGCCGATCAACAGCGCGGTGTAGACGGCGGATTCCAGTCCGATGGAGATACCGGCCAGTACGACCGTCGCGGGTCCGGTCAGCGAGGACTTGCCGATGTCCCTGACGGGACGCCGGGTGGTCTCGGTGAAGTAACCCGTCAACTGCTGGATCAGGGCCGCCAGCACAATGCCGATGGCCACGGCGACGACCGCCAGGATCCGCGGGTCCCCACCGTGCGTGGTGATGGTGGCCTCGGTGACGCCGTCCAACTTGGCGTACGAGGACGGCAGATAGATGTAGACCGCCAGAGTCACCAGGGCGAGCGAGATCAGTGCGGAGATGAAGAATCCGCGGTTGATGGCAGTCATCCCGCTGCGGTCGGCGCGCCGCGGGGCGACCGCGAAGATGCCGATCATCGCGGTGACCACGCCGATCGCCGGGACGATCAGCGGAAAGGCGAGTCCGGCGTCGCCGAATGCCGCCTTGCCGAGGATGAGCGCCGCCACGAGCGTGACGGCGTACGACTCGAAGAGGTCGGCAGCCATACCCGCGCAGTCACCGACGTTGTCGCCCACGTTGTCGGCGATGGTGGCGGCGTTGCGCGGGTCATCCTCCGGGATGCCCTGCTCGACCTTGCCGACAAGGTCGGCGCCGACGTCGGCCGCCTTGGTGAAGATGCCGCCGCCGACACGCATGAACATGGCGATCAGCGCGGCGCCGAGGCCGAAGCCCTCGAGCACCTTGGGGGCGTCGGCCGCGTAGACGAGAACCACGCAGGAGGCACCGAGCAGGCCGAGGCCCACCGTGAACATGCCGACCACGCCTCCCGTACGGAAAGCGATCTTCATGGCCTTGTGCGAAACGGCCGTCAGATCCTTTTCCGGCTCGCCCTCCGCCGGCGTGGCTTCACGCGCGGCCGCGGCCACGCGCACATTTGCTCGTACGGCAAGACGCATGCCGATGTATCCGGTGGTTGCCGAGAAGATCGCACCCACCAGGAAGAACACCGAGCGTCCGGCGCGCTGTGACCAGTCGTCGGCCGGCAACAGCAGCAGTAGGAAGAACACCACTACGGCGAAGACGCCGAGGGTGCGCAACTGCCGTGTCAGATAGGCATTCGCGCCTTCCTGAACGGCCGCCGCGATCTTCTTCATGGAATCGGTGCCCTCGCCGGCGGCCAGCACCTGGCGCACCAGCAGCTGGGCGACGACCAGTGCCGCCAGGGCGACTGCCGCGATGACGATCACGATCAGTCGGTTGTTGTCGGTGAGTACCGCAGCTGCGAGAGAAGTGGGTTGATCGGACAGTTCTGAGTTGACGAGCCCCGCCATTCGTCCTCCTTGACGCTCAGAGCTCAAGATGTGGACGGATTGTAGGGAGCGGAACCTGATCAAAACAGAGCGCGACAAGTGTAATTGACCTTCACTTGCTACTCAGCAAATGATCGCGTTCCCAAAAGACCCCCGAAAGAGGTAATGGGGCAAAGGCATTGACGCTTGATCGATGATCTAGGGAAAAGGAAAAAGGCCCTGCTCAAGCAGGGCCTCTTCACTTCCCGACACTAAAACACGATCAACGGACTGTCCGCGCGGTCGGGACCGCGCGATCAGGGCGCTATGGTGGCCGGCGTCGTGGGCCAGCTCATCCGGATCACGCCACCGTCCTCGGTGGAGGTGACCTCCACGTCGTCGACGAGACCGCTGATGACCGCAAGGCCCATCATCTCGTCCTCGGCGTCGGAGTCCAGGTCCGCGTCCCCGGCCTCACGGGCGCCCGGGGCCGCATGGGACCCACCGCCGCCCGCAGCCGGGATCTCGTCCCCGACCTCGATGGAGAAGGTCTTTTCCTCCTCGGACAACATCACCCGAACGGGGGCGGTGATGCCATGGCTGCGGTGCAGCCCGACGGCACGGCTGCATGCCTCGCCGACCGCGAGCCGGACCTCATCCAGCACGGCCTCGTCGACCCCGGCCCGGCGAGCCACGGCAGCGGCCACCAGACGGGCGGTCCTGACATGCTCGGGCTGGGCGCTGAAGCGGAGTTCAACGGTGGCCATGCATTCCCCCTCAGACGTACGGGCGTGCATCTCAGAGGCCCGGGCTGGATGCCCGGTGCCCCTCTTTCCTCCGGCAGTCTGCGCCGACCGTCAGTCGGTCGCCGCGACAGCTTCGTCGACCGTGGTGTGGATGGGAAACACCTTGGTCAGACCTGTGATCCGGAAGATTTTGAGAATGCGTTCCTGGTTGCAGACCAGGCGTAGCGAGCCCTCATGCGCACGCACACGCTTCAGGCCGCCCACGAGCACGCCGAGGCCGGTGGAGTCGAGGAAGTCCACGCCCTCCATGTCGACAACCAGGTGGTAGTTGCCGTCGTTCACCAACTCGACCAACTGCTCGCGCAGCTTTGGCGCGGTATACACATCAATCTCGCCACCGACCTCGACGACCGTACGGTCGCCACCAGGGCCGGACACATTGCGAGTCGACAGGGACAGGTCCACGGATCCTCCAGCACCTTGCTATCGAGCGGCCGCCCATCAGGTCTCCCCGGCGGAGCCGGAGGACGGTCGCCAGCCGCGATGGCATTCAATCACTTACCAGCAGCCATGCACGACGCCTTGGGACCATTGTCCGTCACTCCGGTGACACACTCGGTGCCGATGGCCAAGAATCACCGTCCCAGACGACCTCCCGAGAGCGGGGAAACCCGCCCCTCCCCCGGTACGGTCCTCGACCGGCTCACCGCAGGGGGGAACCGAGCTGCGCGCATCACTCATACGGAGCACTTGCCCCCCAGGCCCGGCCGCCATGCCGTCTGGCCCCACCGCATCCGCCCGGAAGTGATCAACGCCATTCAGCAGGCCGGCATCGAGCACCCCTGGATCCACCAGGCGGCCGCCGCTGAGTACGCCCTGGACGGCGAATCCGTCGTCATCGCCACCGGCACCGCCTCGGGCAAGTCGCTGGCCTACCTCGCGCCCGTGCTCACCGCCCTGCTCGACGGCTCCGAGGCCGCCAACGGTCGCGGTACGACCGCCCTCTACCTCGCCCCCACCAAGGCCCTGGCCGCCGACCAGCGCCGCGCGGTGAAGGAGCTCAGCGCGCCGCTGGGCAACCGCATCCGCCCCGCGGTCTACGACGGCGACACGCCGGTCGAGGAACGCGAGTGGGTCCGGCAGTACGCCAATTACGTCCTCACCAACCCCGACATGCTGCACCGCGGGATACTTCCCTCACATCCTCGCTGGTCGTCCTTCCTGCGCTCGCTGCGCTACGTGGTGATCGATGAGTGCCACACCTATCGGGGCGTCTTCGGCTCGCACGTCGCCCAGGTGCTGCGCCGTCTTCGCCGTGTATGCGCCCGCTACGGTGCGAACCCCGTCTTTCTCCTCGCCTCCGCCACCGCCGCGGAACCCGCCCTGGCCGCCGGCCGACTCACGGGCCTGCCCGTCCAGGAGGTAGCCGACGACGCCTCGCCGCGTGGCGAACTCGTGTTCGCCCTCTGGGAGCCCCCGCTCACCGAGCTCCACGGCGAGAAAGGCGCTCCGGTGCGTCGCACCGCCACCGCCGAGACCGCCGACCTCCTGACCGATCTGACCGTCCAGGGCATCCGTACGGTCGCCTTCGTACGCTCCCGTCGTGGGGCCGAGCTCATCTCCGTGATCGCCAAGGAACGCCTCGCGGAGATCGACCGCTCCCTGCCGCCGCGGGTCGCCGCCTACCGCGGCGGCTACCTCCCCGAGGAGCGCCGCGCCCTGGAGCGGGCCCTGCACTCCGGCGAGCTCCTCGGCCTCGCCGCCACCACGGCCCTGGAGCTGGGTGTCGACGTCTCGGGCCTCGATGCCGTCGTCATCGCCGGCTACCCCGGGACACGGGCGTCACTGTGGCAGCAGGCGGGCCGCGCGGGCCGCTCCGGCCAGGGCGCCCTGGCCATCCTCGTCGCCCGCGACGACCCGCTGGACACCTTCCTCGTCCACCACCCCGAGGCGCTGTTCCAGCAGCCTGTGGAGTCCACGGTCCTCGACCCGGACAATCCGTACGTCCTCGCCCCCCATCTGTGCGCCGCCGCCGCCGAGCTCCCGCTCACAGAAGAAGATCTTGAGCTGTTCGGCCCGGCGACGGCCGAACTCATGCCCCAGCTGGAAGCCGCCAAGCTGCTCCGCCGCCGGGCCACCGCCTGGCACTGGACGCGCCGCGAGCGGGCCGCCGACCTCACCGACATCCGGGGCGAGGGCGGCCGACCCGTCCAGATCGTCGAGGCGGCGACCGGCCGGCTGCTGGGCACGGTCGACGAGTCGGCCGCCCACACCGCCGTCCACGACGGGGCCGTCCACCTCCACCAGGGCCGTACGTATCTGGTGAAGCACCTGGACCTGGAGGACTCCGCCGCCCTGGTCGAGGAGGCCAGCCCGCCGTACTCCACCACCGCCCGCGACACCACCACCATCTCCGTACTCGAGACCGACACCGAGATCCAGTGGGGCGACGGACGACTCTGCTTCGGCTCCGTCGAGGTCACCAACCAGGTCGTCTCCTTCCTCCGCCGCAAACTCATCACCGGCGAGGTACTCGGCGAGACCAAGCTCGATCTGCCGCCCCGCACCCTGCGCACCCGGGCCGTGTGGTGGACGGTCACCGAGGACCAGCTGGACGCCGCCCGGGTCAATCCGGAGCAGCTCGGCGGGGCCCTGCACGCCGCGGAGCACGCCTCGATCGGGATGCTGCCGCTCTTCGCCACCTGCGACCGCTGGGACATCGGCGGGGTCTCCGTGCCGCTCCACCCGGACACGCTGCTGCCGACGGTCTTCGTGTACGACGGCCATCCGGGTGGCGCGGGCTTCGCCGAGCGGGCCTTCCACACCGCCCGCGAGTGGCTCACTGCCACCCGTGAGGCGATCGCCTCCTGCGAGTGCGAGGCGGGCTGCCCGTCCTGCATCCAGTCCCCCAAATGCGGCAACGGCAATGATCCGCTGCACAAGCGCGGCGCGGTCCGCCTCCTCACGGAACTGCTCCGGGTGGCCCCGTCGGGCCAGGAGGTCCCGGCGGTCCCGCCCGCGACCTGACCGTGGGGGCGTACGGGCCGAAGCGGGCCTGCGCCGTCACTTCGGCGATCTCGCCGCGCACCGCGCACCGGACTACCGTCGCACCCTGCGCCCGGGCCACATCGGCAGCCTTCGCACAGGCTGCGGCAGTGCCGCTCAGGGCGTGGTCCGCCGCGGCGAGTACCGCCAAGTCCGCGGCGGAGCCCGCCCTGTGGCGGGCGACCACCGCCTGGCCCATGGCCAGCACGGCCGCGAACACCGCACACAGCACGGTCGTCGCCATGGCGGCCCAGACGGTCGCCGACCCACGCTCGCGGTTCACTGGGCCACCTCCGCAGCGTCGTCCAGGCCTGCGACTGCTCGGCCGACGACTCCCGGGCCCCGGGTGGTGTCCTGGGCCGCAGGGTCTTGGCCCACCGTGTCCTCGGCGAGGGCAGCCGCCTCCGCGCTCAGCGTCAGGGCAAGCCCGCCCGGCCCCGGAGCCTTCGCCTCTACCCGCACCCGCCACAGGTCCCCGGAGCGCCCCAGCGTGACCCGGGCACCACCCGGGGCCGCCGAGCGGGCGGCGGCCAGCGCGGCCGCCGGCGGCTCCGACCTGGCCGCGGCCCGGGCACCGGCCCGGGCCGCGTCGACGCACTGGATCTGCTCGGAGGCCGCCATCAGCGCCCACACCAGAGCCATGGCGAAGACCACCAGGGCGGGCACCGCGACGGCCGCCTCCGCCGTCACGGAGCCCCTGTCGCGCACCTGGCCGCACATCTCAGAACCGGGCACTTCAGAACCGGGCACTTCAGAACCGCGCATCGCAGAGCTGAGCGCCTCGGAACCGGCCACCTCAGAACTGCGCATCGAGCGCCTTCCCGATCACCGACTGCAGCGCCGCCGAGACGGTTCCGCTGGTCACGACCTTGTACAGGACGGCCGCGAAGGCACACGCGGCAATCGTCCCCATCGCGTACTCGGACGTGGTCATTCCCGCGTCCCTGCGCGTCCCGCGCGACAGCCCGCGCACCCATCCCCGCAACGAATTCCACATATCAACCCCCAAGAAATTTCGTTCAGTTGCCGTTCAGCAATCCATCCGCCAGGCCGATCACCACGGGGGCCACCCCGACCGCCAGGAAGGCGGGCAGGAAGCACAGCCCCACCGGAGCGGTAATCAGCACCTGAGCCTTTTGGCCCCGCGCCGCGGCCGCCCGCGCCCGGTCCGCCCGGAAGCGCTCGGCCAGTCGGGACACGGGCTCCGCCGCCGGAGCCCCGGTTGAGTCGGCCCGCTCCAGACAGCGGGCCAGCGCCGCCGCGCCCGCTATCTGTCCGAACCAACCCCAGGCCTGTGCCGGTTCACAGCCGAGGCGTAGTTCGGCGGCCGTCCGCGCCAGTCCGTCGCCGACCGGCCCGCCGAGCGACTCCCCGACCGCCTCCGCCGCCTCGCGTGGACCGGCCCCGGCGGAGATGCAGGCCGCCAGCAGATCGGCGGCCAGAGGCAGTTGACGACCCGACGCGTGGTCCACAGCGTCCGCGGCGGGCTTGCGGCTCCGCTGCCAACGCCACACGCCGTACGCCCCGACGAGCCCGACGACGCCGCCGATCACTCCGCCGACCAGGACATGGCCTGTGATCACCGCGCCCAGCGGAGCCACCCAGCGCCTCGCCCACACGCCGTACTCGGGCCGCCACTGCCGCCGTTCGTACTGCACCGCCAGCAGCGCCTCGGTCCGCCTGCGCACTCTGCGCTCGCGCCGTCGTCCCGCGACCATCAAGCCCAGGCAGGCCGCCGCGGCCAGAACACAGACCACTGCCCCCAGCCTGTGGACGACGTCCCCGGTCATGTCTCCTCCCCGCCCCGTACGATCCGCACGGCCCAGCAGAGCCCGGCCGCCTCCAGCAGCCCGCCGACCACCAGGCACACCAGCCCCCCAGCGGTGTGCAGCAGCACCCCGAAGGGATCGGCGCCCAGTGCCCAGCCCATCGCCAGGCCGGCCAGCGGAAGCACCGACAGCAGGACGACGGTCGACCACGCACCCGCCAACCGGGCCCGCAGATCCTGACGTTGGTCCCACTCGGCTCGCAGGGCCGTCTCCAGCCGGTCGAGCCCCGCGGCCAGACCTGCCCCGCTGTCCACGGCCACCCGCCAGCAGACCGCGACCCCGGCGAGACCGTCCGCGCCCGGCTGCCCGGCCGCCGCCCGAAGCGCCTCAGGCACATCGCCTCCGAACCGCGCCGCCGCCAGCACCGCGGCCTCCGCTCCACCCAGCGCCTCTGTGGATCTGGCGGCCAACAGCAGCGCCTGTCCCGGCTGCAATCCCGCGCGCAGCTCCGCCGCGACCGCACCGCAGAACGCGATGACGCCCTCGGCCCGCCGCTCCTGCTCCCGCCTCCGCTCCCGGTCCCGCAACCGCCTCCTCACGAGCGGCACCGCCACCGCTCCCGCTGCCAACGGCAGCACCGACTTCCCCAGCACCGCGAGGACCAGCGCCGCCGGCAGGCACAACCACTCCTGCCGCAGCCGCACCACGGGCAGCAGCCGCTCCCAGGACCACCGCGGCGGCGAATCCACCGGAGCGCCACCCGCGAGGAGCAGCCGCGCCCGCCGCAGCCCCCGCTCCCTGCCGACCGTCAGCCACGCCGCCGCACCCGCACACACCGCTGCCGCGTACACCGGCTCACCCGCCGCCGTCACAGCGCGCCCCCGATCAGCGACCGGAGCCGCTCCCAGCCCCGCTCGTACACGAACGCCTCCTTGCCCCACCGCAGCGCGGGCACCGTCACCACCAGCCCCGCCGCGTCCCGCTCCAGCACATGCACCTCGGCGATCCGCCGCTGCCCGCCCCTGTCCCGTACGAGATGGACCACCACCGAGAGTGCCGCCGCCAACTGGCTGTGCAGCGCCGCCCGGTCGAGCCCCGCAGCCGTCCCCAGCGCCTCCAGCCGGGCCGGCACATCCGCCGCCGCATTGGCGTGCACGGTCCCGCAGCCGCCCTCGTGCCCGGTGTTCAAAGCGGCCAGGAGCTCAGTGACCTCGGCTCCTCGCACCTCCCCCACCACCAGCCGGTCGGGCCGCATCCGCAACGCCTGCCGCACCAGATCCCGCAGCGTCACCCGGCCGGCGCCCTCCTGGTTCGCCGTACGCGACTCCAGCCGCACCACATGCGGGTGGTCCGGTCTGAGCTCTGCCGAGTCCTCGGCCAGCACGATCCGCTCGCGCTCCCCCACCAGCCCCAGCAGGCTCGAGAGCAAGGTCGTCTTGCCTGATCCCGTGCCACCGCTGATGAGGAAAGACAGCCGGGCCTCGATCAGCGCCCGCAGCACCAGGTCCCCGCCCGGTGGCACCGTCCCCGCCGTGACCAGTTCCCCCACCGAAAACGCCCTGGGCCTCACCACCCGCAGCGAGAGACACGTCGAGCCGACGGCCACCGGCGGGATCACGGCATGCATCCGTGTGCCGTCCGGCAGCCTGGCGTCCACCCACGGCCTGGCGTCATCCAGCCGCCGCTCGGCCACCGCCGCGAGCCGCTGTGCCAGCCTGCGCACCGACGCCGCATCCGCGAACGTCACCTCGGTGAGCTCGAGCCCGCGGCCCCGGTCCACCCACACCCGGTCGGGCGCGGACACCAGCACATCCGTCACCGACGGATCGGTCAGCAGCGGCTCCAGCGGCCCCGTTCCCACCAACTCGCACCGCAACTTCTCGGTGCCTCCGAGCACTTCGGCATCGCCCAGCAACCGCCCCTGTGCCCGCAGGGCAGCCGCCACCCTGGCCGGCGTCGGCTCGGCCCCGCTCTCCGCGAGCCACTGTCGTACCGCGTCCAGCAGCCCGGCGCTCATGAGACCCCGTGCCCGGCCAGTGCCCGCTCCCAGAAGGCGGTACAGAACTTCGCCAGCGGCCCGCTCCCACTGCCTCCCGGCGGAGCGCCTCCGTCCTGCGCCGCCAACAGTCCAGCTTCCACCGGCAGTTCACCCGCCAGCGGCAGCCCGAGGGCGTCCGCCACCCACTGCTCGTCCAGCCCGGCGGCGTACGGCCCACGCACGACCGCCCGCAGGTCCTGGAGCACCATGCCCACCGTCGACGCCACCCGGTTCGCCGCGGCAACGGCTCGTAGCTCGCCCGGCACCACCAGCAGCCCGAGATCCAGCTGGGCCAGTGCCTCCGCCACGCCTTCGTCGACCCGCCGCGGCAGATCCACGACCACCACGCCGCCGCGCCTGCGCGCCGCGGCCAGCACCGACCGCATCGCCTCCGGCGGGATCACCACCGAATCGCCACGGTCCCAGCTGAGCACCCGCAGCGCGTGCAGCTCGGGCAGCGAATCCTCGAGCGCCCCGCCGGCGACCCGTCCCTTGGAAGAGGCGAAATCCGGCCATCGTCTGCCGTCCGCTTGCTCTCCGCCGAGCAGCACGTCGAGCCCTCCGCCCAGCGGGTCGCCGTCGACGAGCATCGTGCGAAGGCCGACCCGGCCCGCGGTCACCGCCAGCGCGCAGGCCAGCGTCGATGCACCGGCTCCGCCGCGTCCGCCGATCACTCCGACAGTCAGCGCCGGCCGCCCGACCCCTTCGACCACGTCGGCGATCCGGTCGACGAGCCAGCTCTCGGCATCGGGCAGCCGCAGCACGCAGTCCGCCCCGATCTCGACCGCCCGCCGCCAGACGTCCGGGTCGTCCTGGTCGTGCCCGACGAGCAGCACACCGCGTCTGCGGGTCGCTCCTCGGCAGCGCGCGGCCGCGTCGTCGCCAACCAGGACCAGTGGCGCGCCCTCCCAGCTCCCCCGTCGCTCCGGCATCGAATGGTGGACGTCGGGCTCGGCCCCGGCCGCGGCGCACAGCCGCAGCAGATCGTCGAGCAGTTCCACGTCTTCGGTGACGATCAGCGGCCCGTCCCGGCGCCCTTCGGCGACCGGCGGCCGTTGCGATGTGATAGATCCAGCCACGATCTCCACGCCCCTCTTACTTCGATCTCACTTCAAGGCGAGATCTGCGATTCCTTCGGTCCGCGAACTACGCGGGTGGAATCACCGTGCAGCGCACCGGAAAATCGTGTGGATCTTGCTGAAAAACTGTGGACAACTAGCCACTTGTGAATAACTCCGTAGCCCATACCGGTGACTCCCGGAGAGCAGCAAAATCGCTACGCACAGTAACGATTTGGGCTATGCGGAACCCGACGGCGGACACGGCACGCAGATGGGAAGGATGATCGGAGTCGATCGCAGAAGGCGGACGAAAGGCGTCCGGACATGCGACGACCCCCGCCGGGGGGGAGAGCGGGGGTCGTCTCTCCGGCCGACTCGGGGGGGGAGGAGCCGGACCGGGTTAGCACGGTCGCGAACGATCCGTGACTTCCATGGTGTACCCGAGAGCCTTCTCAGGCAAACCCACGCGCCCCAGCGTACGCCGAATGGCGGGCACATATGCTCAGGCTCGTGGAAAACCACTCCTTGCCTCGCGCAGCTGCCTTCTTTGACCTGGACAAGACGGTCATTGCGAAGTCATCGACTCTGACCTTCAGCAAGTCCTTCTACCAAGGGGGGCTGATCAACCGGCGCGCCGTACTACGCACCGCATATGCCCAGTTCGTTTTTCTCGCGGGCGGCGCCGACCACGACCAGATGGAGCGGATGCGCCAGTACCTCTCCGCGCTCTGCAAGGGCTGGAACGTCCAGCAGGTCAAGGAGATCGTCGCCGAGACCCTCCACGACCTGATCGACCCGATCATCTACGACGAGGCCGCGTCGCTCATCGAGGAGCATCACACGGCCGGCCGCGACGTCGTCATCGTCTCCACTTCCGGCGCGGAGGTCGTCGAGCCGATCGGCGAGCTCCTCGGCGCCGACCGGGTGGTCGCCACCCGCATGGTGGTCGGCGACGACGGCTGCTTCACGGGCGAAGTGGAGTATTACGCGTACGGGCCGACCAAAGCGGAAGCGATCAAGGAGCTGGCCGCGTCGGAGGGATACGACCTGGCCCGCTGCTATGCATACAGCGACTCGGCCACCGATGTCCCGATGCTGGCGTCTGTCGGCCATCCGTACGCCGTAAATCCGGATCGCGCACTGCGCCGCGAGGCGACCTCGCGCGGCTGGCCGATTCTCGTTTTCAATCGCCCGGTGCGGCTGAAGCAGCGGCTGCCCGCGTTCTCCATGCCGCCGCGACCCGCCCTGATCGCCATGGCCGCGGTGGGTGCGGCCGCCGCGACCGCCGGCCTGGCCTGGTACACGAGCCGTCGGCGCACGGCGGCCGCGCAGGCCACCTCCGTATATTAATTCGCCCGTATTTGAACCTAAAAGTAAAGATGTGCAGCCAGGGCTTCCGCTTCACCGTGAGCAGGAGTAGAAAGGACTCAACGGCCCGCGAGACCAAGGACATCCGAAAGGATCACCTGTAACGCATGAAGGCCCACGGACCGCGCATGAAAACTGAGCACCCACGCGACGTCGACCCGTCGATTACGGGCCAGCCGCACCAGGTTACGGGCAGAAGTTCCCGACCTGATGGGCAATATATCGAGGACGCTTGGTAACTCGGCGGACGTGCCAGCGGCGGTACCACCCATTGGTACCGCCGCAACCCTGTTCAGGGCGTTTTTCAGAGGCAGTTCAGGCAGCGCCGCGCTGCAACGCCTCACACACCGCCGTCGACTCCCGGACCCCCAGCTCCACCGCGCGCCCGCAGTGCGCGATCCAGCCGGCCATGCCTTCCGGCTTTCCGGAGAGATAGCCCTCAAAGGCCGCGACGTACGCCGCCCGGCCCTGCTCCGCGTGGCCGACCTCTGCCGGACAGATCGACTTGGGGTCGAGTCCGCTGCCGATCAGCACGATGCGCTCGGCCGCCCGCGCGACCAGACCGTTGTACGAACCGAAGGGGCGCAGCGCCAGCAGCTCGCCGTGCACCACGGCTGCCGTCACCAGCGCCGGCGCGGAACTTCCCACGATGATCAGCTCCGCCAGGCCGTCCAGCCGGCCGGCGACCTCGCCCGCGTCCGGCAGCGGCGCGTCGATCAGCGGCTCGTCGACCGCCTCGCCCGCCAGGCGCGGACGGCCCACCGTCTCGTCAACGCCGGCGCCGCCGGCCGCGACCAGATGCAGCCGGGCCAGCACCCGGAGCGGCGACTGCCGCCAGATGGAGAGCAGTTGACCGGCCTCGGCAGTCAGCCGCAGTGCCGCACCGACCGTACGCGCCTCGGCCTCGGTACCGAAATCTGTGCGCCTGCGTACTTCCTCCAGGGCCCAGTCCGCTCCGGACAGCGCGGCGGAACCGCGTGCTCCACGCAGTGCCGCTTCCGAGGTGACCTCATTGCTGCGGCGCCGCATGACCCGGTGTCCGTAGACACCGTCGACGGCTTTGCGTACGGAGTCCACGGAGTCGGCGACGCCCGGCAAGGATCCGAGAGTGGCGAGGGGGTCGACCGACGAGGCATTCGTACTCATAGGTAGCGAGGCTACGCGCCCGTGGCGCGCGCCCCACATTGGAGTGGTCTTGTTCACGCACTCCGACCACACTGCGCGTACATGCCGCTACCCTAGGTGAACATGAAGATCGCTTTCGTAGGGAAGGGCGGCAGCGGCAAGACCACGCTGTCCTCGCTCTTCATCCGCCACCTGGCCGCCAATGAGGCCCCCGTCGTCGCGGTGGACGCCGACATCAACCAGCACCTGGGGGCCGCACTGGGTCTCGACGAGTCCGAAGCCGCCGCGCTGCCCGCGATGGGCGCGCATCTGCCGCTCATCAAGGACTACCTGCGCGGCTCCAACCCCCGGATCGCCTCCACCGAGACAATGATCAAGACCACGCCGCCCGGCGAGGGCTCGCGGCTGCTGCGCGTCAATGAGGACAACCCGGTCTACGAGGTCTGCGCCCGCACCGTCCGCCTCGACGACGGGGACATCCGGCTGATGGCGACGGGCCCCTTCACCGATTCCGATCTGGGGGTGTCCTGCTACCACTCCAAGGTCGGCGCGGTCGAGCTCTGCCTCAACCATCTGGTCGACGGCCCGGACGACTATGTGGTCGTCGACATGACCGCGGGCTCGGACTCCTTCGCCTCCGGGATGTTCACGCGTTTCGACATGACGTTCATGGTGGCCGAGCCGACCCGCAAGGGCGTCTCCGTCTACCGCCAGTACAAGGAGTACGCACGGGACTTCGGCATTGCGCTGAAGGTCGTCGGCAACAAGGTGCAGGGCCAGGACGACGTGGACTTCCTGCGCGAGGAGGCGGGCGACGACCTGCTCGTCACGGTCGGCCACTCCGACTGGGTCAGGGCGATGGAGAAGGGCCGGCCGCCGCGCTTCGAGCTGTTGGAGGCGGAGAACCGCATGTCACTGCAGGCCCTGCAGAACGCCGCGGAGGACTCGTACGAGGACCGCGACTGGGAGCGCTACACGCGCCAGATGGTGCACTTCCACCTGAAGAACGCGGAGAGCTGGGGGAACGCGAAGACCGGCGCCGACCTGGCTGCGCAGGTCGACCCCGGCTTCGTGCTCGGCGAGCATTCGGCAGTACCCCAGCCCAGCTGAGGAAGTGACGCCCCGGGCCGACGGGGGGAGACCCGGCGCGACGACTCGAGGCCCGGGAGGCGCCGCGGCGCCTCTGGCGCCCGGGCCCACTGAGGAAACGACGCCCCCGGGCCGTCAGGCTCCGGGCGCGCATGGCGAATGTCAGTAGTCCTCAGCCTGCTCCGCCGTGGGCTCGGCGGCGAGGAAGGCCGTCCAGCCACCCGGCGGGGCCTCGCCGCCCCCCAGTCCGCGCATCTTCTCGAGGACCGTGGGGTCCTGCGCGTCCAGCCAGTCGGCGAGCTGCCGGAAGGACACGCACTTCACATCGCGCTCCACGCAGACCGTCGCGATCGTCTCCTCGATGGCGCGTCCCTCTTTCGGTGTCGGTATGCCTATACGCCTGTATGACGACCTACGTGCGGCGTCGACAAACTCGCATCGCGATGGCGGGAGGTGGGCACGACGGGCCGCATTCAGATGATTAGTCACTGGATCGGGTGAAAGCCTGCCCTATTTGCCCTGGAATTAATGCCAGACTCTTTACTCTGCATTACGATCCATTTACCGAGAGTTGAGTATCCCGCCGCTGCACGCCGTGACCCACGGCCGCGTCCCCCCATTCCGCGACCGCGCTGCCCCGGAGGAGACGGGAACCATGTCTTCCTGCGTCCCCACTCGCACAGACGACCCTTCACGCAAGACCAAGGACAACAAGCCCCGCACGTCTCTCATCTCGCGCTTCCAGCGCCCCCACGGTCCGCCGCCACCCGGCGGCGGCGGCAAAGGCGGTGGCCGTCGGTTCCCCATCGCGGGCGCCGACTTCTCCGCCTCGATCTCCGTCTTTCTGATCGCGCTGCCGCTCTCCCTCGGCATCGCACTCGCCACCGGCGCACCACTCCAGGCCGGGCTGGTGGCGGCAGCAGTCGGCGGTATCGTCGCCGGCCGACTCGGCGGGTCACCGCTGCAAGTCAGCGGCCCGGCGGCCGGACTGACCGTGGTCACCGCCGATCTGATCCACCGGTACGGATGGCGCACCACCTGCGCCATCACCGTTCTCGCCGGACTCACCCAACTCGTGCTGTCCGCCCTGCGGGTGGCCCGATCGGCTCTCGCCGTCAGCCCGGCGATCGTGCACGGCATGCTGGCCGGCATCGGCGTCACGATCGCCCTCGCCCAGCTCCATATCGTTCTCGGCGGCACCCCGCAGAGCTCGGCGGTCGACAACGTCCGTGCTCTGCCGGCCCAGTTGGCCGGTCTCCACCCGGCCGCAGTGTCGGCCAGCATCCTGACCGTCGCCGTACTGCTGCTGTGGCCGCGCATTCCGGGGCGCGCGGGCCGGATCGTACGGAAGCTCCCGGCCGCACTCGCCGCAGTGGCCGGTACGACCGCCTTCGCCACGGTCGCCGGGCTGAACCTGACGCGCGTCGACCTTCCGTCCTGGAGCAGTCACGCCCTGCCCGAGCCGCCAGAGGGCCCGGTGCTCGGCCTACTCGCCGCCGTGCTCACCATCACCTTGGTGGGCAGCGTGGAGTCGCTGCTGTCTGCGGTCGCCGTCGACAAGCTGGTGGCCGGCCGCAAGAAGCCGGCAGTCCGCATTCCGCGCGCTCATCTCGACCGGGAGCTGGCCGGCCAGGGAGCGGCGAATATCGTCTCCGGCGCGCTCGGCGGGCTCCCCGTCACCGGGGTCGCCGTACGCAGCGCCGCCAATGTGTCCGCGGGCGGTGTGAGCCGTAACTCCACGATGCTGCACGGCCTGTGGGTCGCGGTCGCCGCGCTGCTGCTGGTGCCCGTGCTTGATCTGATCCCGCTGGCGTCCCTCGCAGCGCTGGTGATGGTCGTGGGCGTCCAGATGGTCAACCTCACCCATCTGCGCAGCGTGAAGCGGAACCGCGAAATGATGGTGTACGCGGTGACACTGGCGTCGGTCGTCATCACCGGCGTGCTGGAAGGCGTGATGATCGGGATCGCGATGGCGGTCGCCGTCGCACTGCACAGGCTGACCAGGACCCGGATCACCTCCGATGAGCAGGCGGGGGTCCACCGGGTGCGGGCACGCGGCCAGTTGACGTTCCTCGCCGTGCCCCGGCTGAGCCGGACACTGGCCCAGATCCCCCCGGAGGCCGACTGCGTCGTCGAACTGGACGGTTCGTTCATGGACCATGCCGCGTACGAAGCGCTGCACGACTGGCAGACCTCGCATATCGCGCAGGGCGGGACGGTGGAGTTCACCGGCCGGGCAGGGGGCCGGATCAGCGAGCCCGCCTCGGAGACGCACGGCTGCTGTCGCCCCTGGACGCCCTGGCGCAACCACCACTGCGGCGAGCGCCCGCCACGTGCCAAGCCGCATCAACTGGCCAATGGGCTCAGCTCGTTCCAGCGCAATACCGCTCCGCTGGTGCGCGACGAGCTGGCGCGGCTGGCCCGCGAGGGACAGCAGCCCTCGCAGCTCTTCCTCACCTGCGCCGACTCCCGCCTGGTCACCAGCATGATCACGGCCAGCGGCCCCGGCGATCTGTTCACCGTGCGGAATGTGGGCAATCTGGTGCCCCTGCCCGGCGCGGAGAGTGGCGACGACTCGGTGGCGGCCGCGATCGAGTACGCCGTCGATGTGCTGGAGGTGGACTCGATCACCATCTGCGGGCACTCGGGGTGCGGGGCGATGCAGGCCCTGCTGAGCACTCCGCCCACGGGCGCACAGACCCCGCTGCGTCGCTGGCTGCGGCATGGGCTGCCGAGTCTGGAGCGGATGAAGAGCCGGCACCGCTCCTGGGCCAGGATCTCGGGGCGGCTGCCGACCGACGCGGTCGAGCAGCTGTGTCTGACCAATGTGGTCCAGCAGTTGGAGCATCTGCGCGCCCATGAGGCGGTAGCCCGGCGGCTCGCCGAGGGCACGCTGGAGCTGCACGGCATGTACTTCCATGTCGGCGAGGCCCAGGCGTATCTGCTCGCGAGCAGCGATGAGCACGAGATCGACGAAGTCTTCGACCGGGTCGCCCCCACGCCCTCGGCCCTCGAGAAGTCGCAGGCCTGAACCGCCCACCTGAAACCACGCCCCGGACACGCGCCTGAACCGCCCACCTGAAACCACGCCCTGGACACGCGCCTGAATCGCCCCCTGAAACACCGCGCCTGAACCGCTCACCCCTCCTGTCCGTGAGAACGTATGGCCCCTCTTTCCCGCCGCCCGGGGAGGAGGGGCCACCTACAGGTCTAAACCAATTTTCGGCAGGCCCTTGTGTCTGGGCCCGTCGGCTGATGAGCTATGGCCCGGGACACATAGGCATATAGGACGCCCTGGGAAAGGGAGATGTCGTGAGCAACGAAAGCCTGGCCAACCTGCTCAAGGAGGAGCGGCGGTTCGCGCCTCCGGCCGAGCTGGCCGCACACGCCAACGTGACGGCGGAGGCGTACGAGCAGGCCGAGGCGGACAGGCTTGGCTTCTGGGCCGAGCAGGCGCGCCGGCTCACCTGGGCCACCGAACCGACCGAGACCCTCGACTGGACCAACCCGCCGTTCGCGAAGTGGTTCGCCGACGGCAAGCTCAACGTTGCGTACAACTGCGTGGACCGCCATGTCGAAGCGGGCAACGGCGACCGGGTCGCCATCCACTTCGAGGGTGAGCCCGGCGACAGCCGGGCCGTCACCTACGCCGAACTCAAGGACGAGGTCTCGCGCGCCGCGAACGCCCTCACGGAGCTGGGAGTCGTCAAGGGCGACCGGGTCGCCGTCTACCTCCCGATGATCCCCGAGGCCGTGGTGGCGATGCTGGCCTGCGCCCGTATCGGCGCCGCCCACTCGGTGGTCTTCGGCGGCTTCTCGGCCGACGCCGTCGCCTCCCGTATCCAGGACGCCGACGCCAAGCTGGTCATCACCGCGGACGGCGGCTACCGCCGCGGCAAGCCGAGCGCGCTCAAGCCCGCGATCGACGAGGCCGTCGCCAAGTGCCCTCAGGTGGAGCATGTCCTGGTGATCCGGCGTACCGGCCAGGACACAGCGATCACCGAGGGCCGCGATGTGTGGTGGCACGAGATCGTCGCCCGCCAGTCCGCGGAGCACACCCCGGAGGCCTTCGAGGCGGAACACCCGCTCTTCATCCTCTACACCTCCGGCACAACGGGTAAGCCGAAGGGCATCCTGCACACTTCCGGCGGCTATCTCACCCAGGCGGCCTACACCCACAACGCCGTCTTCGACCTCAAGCCGGAGTCGGACGTCTTCTGGTGCACCGCCGACATCGGCTGGGTGACCGGCCACTCGTACATCGTGTACGGGCCGCTGGCCAACGGCGCGACACAGGTGATGTACGAGGGCACGCCCGACACCCCGCACCAGGGCCGCTTCTGGGAGATCATCCAGAAGTACGGCGTCACGATCCTCTACACGGCGCCGACCGCGATCCGCACGTTCATGAAGTGGGGTGACGACATCCCCGCCAAATTCGACCTGAGCAGTCTGCGCATCCTCGGATCGGTCGGTGAGCCGATCAACCCCGAGGCGTGGATCTGGTACCGGGAGAACATCGGCGCCGGCAAGACGCCGATCGTGGACACCTGGTGGCAGACCGAGACCGGCGCGATGATGATCTCGCCGCTGCCCGGTGTGACCGAGACCAAGCCCGGATCCGCGCAGCGCGCGCTGCCCGGCATCTCGGCGACCGTGGTGGACGACGAGGCGCACGAGGTGCCCAACGGTGGCGGCGGCTATCTCGTCCTCACCGAGCCGTGGCCGTCGATGCTGCGCACCATCTGGGGCGACGACCAGCGCTTCATCGACACGTACTGGTCGCGCTTCCAGGGCAAGTACTTTGCGGGCGACGGCGCCAAGAAGGACGACGACGGCGATATCTGGCTGCTGGGCCGGGTCGACGACGTGATGCTGGTGTCCGGCCACAACATCTCGACCACCGAGGTGGAGTCGGCCCTGGTCTCGCACCCGAAGGTCGCCGAGGCGGCGGTCGTGGGCGCGACGGACGAGACGACCGGTCAGGCGATCGTTGCCTTCGTGATCCTGCGCGGTACGGCGAGCGAGGACGAGAACCTCGTGAACGACCTGCGCAATCACGTGGGCGCGACGCTCGGCCCGATCGCGAAGCCGAAGCGGGTGCTGCCGGTGGCGGAGCTGCCGAAGACCCGCTCCGGCAAGATCATGCGCCGGTTGCTGCGTGACGTTGCCGAGAACCGTCAGCTGGGCGATGTCACCACGCTCACCGACTCGTCGGTGATGGACCTGATCCAGTCGAGGCTGCCGGGCGCGGCCAGCGAGGACTGAGACCCGGCGCAGAGGGAAGGGGCCCGGCTCGGCCGCGCGGACGGGCCCCTTCCCTCTGGGCGGGTTCGGGGCCATGTACATGCGGACCCGATGCGGCGGTTCGCGCCGCGGGCATACGCAGGGCGGTATCGCGCCATACACCCCTTATGCACCTAAAGTGAAGGTCACCGGATACGCCCTTGCGCTCTTGGGTAAAGTGACAACCGCGTCAATAGCGCGACAGCGAAACCAGGTGCGCCGGGAAGTCTGGTCGGCATGTGCTCTGCCCTGCCTACCCGACCGGAGGTCCCACGACGTGGCCGCGCCCACCCCCACCAACCGCAAGTTCCTCGGACGCCTTTCGCTGCCCGAGCGGACGTATGTGGCGGACGCGCTGCGCGCCGAGACCGTTGGCGGCGTACTCCTCCTGGTGGCCGCGATCGCCGCGCTGGTGTGGGTGAACAGCCCGCTGAGCGAGAGCTACGAAGCCGTAAGCGACTACCACATCGGCCCGGCCTCCCTCGGCCTCGACCTCTCCGTCCAGCACTGGGCCGCCGACGGGCTGCTCGCCATCTTCTTCTTCGTCGCGGGCATCGAGCTCAAGCGCGAGCTGGTCGCCGGTGAACTGCGCGACCCCAAGGCGGCCGCCCTCCCCGTGGTCGCCGCGATCTGCGGCATGGCGCTGCCCGCACTCGTCTACACCCTCACCGCCGCCATCGGCGGCGGATCCACCGCCGGCTGGGCCGTCCCGACCGCCACCGACATCGCCTTCGCGCTCGCCGTCCTCGCCGTCATCGGCACCTCGCTGCCGTCCGCGCTGCGCGCGTTCCTGCTGACGCTCGCCGTCGTCGACGACCTCTTCGCGATCCTGATCATCGCGGTCTTCTTCACCGACTCACTGAACTTCGCCGCGCTCGGCGGGGCCGTGATCGGGCTCGCCGTGTTCTGGCTACTGCTGCGCAGGGAAGTGCGCGGCTGGTACGTATACGTGCCGCTGGCCCTGGTCATCTGGGGGCTGATGTACAACAGCGGCGTCCACGCCACCATCGCCGGTGTCGCGATGGGCCTGATGCTGCGCTGCACCAAGCGGGACGGCGAGGAGTACTCCCCCGGCGAGCACATCGAGCACCTCGTACGGCCCCTCTCCGCGGGACTCGCCGTGCCGCTCTTCGCGCTCTTCGCGGCGGGCGTCACGGTTTCCGGCAGCGCGCTCACCGATGTCTTCACCAAGCCGGAGACCCTGGGTGTCGTCCTCGGTCTGGTGGTGGGCAAGGCCGTCGGAGTCTTCGGCGGCACCTGGCTGGCGGCACGCTTCACCAGGGCCGAGCTCAATGACGACCTCGCCTGGCCGGACGTCCTCGCCGTCGCCTCACTCGCCGGCATCGGCTTCACCGTCTCCCTGCTCATCGGCGAACTCGCCTTCGCCGGCGACGCGGCACTGACCGACGAGGTCAAGGCCGCGGTCCTGATGGGCTCGCTGATCGCCGCCGTGCTGTCCGGGATTCTGCTCAAGCTGCGGGTGCGCAAGTACCGGACGCTGTGTGAGGACGAGGAGCGCGACGAGGACCAGGACGGCATCCCCGACATCTACGAGCAGGACAATCCCGAGTACCACCTGCGGATGGCGGCGATCCACGAGGAGAAGGCCGCGGAACACCGTCGCAAGGCAGAAGTGGCGAGGACGGCGCGCGGCGGAGTCGACAGTCCGGCCCGATCCTAAGCATCCGGCCATGAGCCGGACCAGCACCGGCTCATCCAGCACCACGCCCGAATGTGTCCCGGCGTGCACCGCGTTCGGCGGACGAGCTGTCGCAGGTCCACCGACTGAGCGAGGACGGCCGACGTCCACTTCCCGGCGGCGCACGAGAAATCGACAGCCCCACAAGACCCCTGACGGGGCACAATGCTCGGCAGTCCGGCATGATCTGACATCGGATCCGTAGATGATGGAGAGGGAGTCAGCGATGAGCGACCCCGGCAACAGCACGGTGAACGCCGTCGGCGCCGACCGCAGTCTCGGCCAGTTGGTCGCCTCGGCGACCGCCGAGATGTCCGCGCTTGTGCACGACGAGATCGCCCTGGCCAAGGCGGAACTGCGACAGGACGTCAAGCGCGGCGCCATCGGCGGAACGGCCATCACGATCGCGGGAGTGTTCGCGCTCTTCTCGCTGCCGGTGCTGAGCTTCGCCGCGGCGTACGGGATCCACAATCTGGGTCTCGGCCTCGCCTGGTCGTTCCTGATCGTGGGCGGCGCGTTCCTGGTGCTGGCCGGGCTGGCGGCGCTGCTCGCCGTCACCAAGTTCAAGAAGGTCAAGCCGCCGGAGAGGTCCATCGCTTCGGCCAAGCAGACAGCGGCCGTACTGCAGAACGTCAAGCCGCACCCCCGGTCGGCGCAGGACAGGGTCTCCGTCTGAGCCCGGGCCCGGCGGGCCCGCGGGAGGCCGGTGAGCACCGGCGGCGCCGGCGGCCGCGGCCGGCTGTTGTCCGCATCCGGGCCGCCCTGGCAAACGCCGGGTGTCCAGTTGTGGCACGCTCGTCTGCATGACGGCCCCTGATACCAACCCCGGCGGCTTCGGCAGCCTTGGCAGCCCCGTACGCCTCGACGGTCCCTGGACCCACCGCGACGTGGCGGCCAATGGTGCGCGCTTCCACATCGCCGAGATGGGCGACGGACCGCTGGTGCTGCTGCTCCACGGCTTTCCGCAGTTCTGGTGGACGTGGCGGCACCAGCTGACCGCGCTTGCCGACGCGGGGTTCCGGGCGGTGGCGATGGACCTGCGGGGCATGGGCGGCAGCGACCGTACGCCGCGGGGCTACGACCCCGCGAACCTGGCGCTCGACATCACGGGCGTGGTGCGCTCGCTGGGCGAGCCGGACGCGGCGCTGGTCGGGCACGACCTGGGCGGGTATCTGGCGTGGACCGCGGCGGTGATGCGGCCGAAGCTGGTGCGCCGGCTCGCGGTCTCCTCGATGCCGCATCCGCGGCGTTGGCGCTCGGCGATGCTCTCCGACTTCTCGCAGAGCCGCGCGGGTTCATACATCTGGGGCTTCCAGCGACCGTGGCTTCCGGAGCGTCAGCTCGTCGCGGACGACGCGGCCTTGGTGGGCAAGCTGATCCAGGAGTGGTCCGGGCCACAGCTGCCGGACGAGAAGGCGGTCGAGGTCTACCGTCGGGCGATGAGCATCCCGTCGACGGCGCACTGCTCGATTGAGCCGTACCGGTGGATGGTGCGGTCGATGGCACGGCCGGACGGCATCCAGTTCAACCGCCGGATGAAGCGCCCGGTCCGGGTGCCGACGCTGCATCTGCACGGCTCCTTGGACCCGGCGATCCGTACGCGCAGCGCGGCGGGGTCGGGCGAGTACGTGGAAGCGCCGTACCGCTGGCGGCTGTTCGACGGCCTGGGTCACTTCCCCCATGAGGAGGATCCGGTGGCGTTCTCGACGGAGCTCATCAACTGGCTGAAGGACCCGGAGCCGGACCGGTAGACCCGAGCCCGAACGCTGGGCCCGGCCGGGGGGTTCGAACGCTGGTCTCGAACGATGGACCCCGCCGACGGGACCCCGACCGGGACATTCCATAAAGCCAATGGAACGCTTGTACTACACGCAGCCAAATGCCTGGCGCATAGGCCAATTGGCCGCCCCTGACGCGGTTACCGACCATGGGGCACGGGCAAACGTCGGTGTATGGGCTGGACGCACGACTACGGTGACGCAGCACGCAACCGCCGCTCGGCCGCTGGGCCGATCACCCACGAGAGGGGTGGCCCTCAAGCCGAGGGCCACGAGCATCCGGGGCAGGGAATCGGCATTCCCCGCATCCTGAGGCGCCGGGCCCGCTGGGTCTCGGCGCGATTGCGGCATACCCGCGGCTGACGCCCGGCTCCTCCTCCACCGCCGCTACAGCGCGCATCCCTGGCTGTCGACCTGCTGGTTGGCGCTCAGGCCACGTGTGATGTCGTCGCGGATCTCGTCGGCCGTCAGGGCGTAACCGGTGTTCGGGTCGTCCAGTGACCTGGCGAAGATGACGCCGTACACCTTGCCGTCCGGCGTGAGCAGCGGGCCGCCGGAGTTGCCCTGCCGGACCGTCGTGAAGAGCGAGTAGACATCGCGGCGCACGGTGCTGCGGCGGTAGATGTCGGGGCCGTTGGCGTTGATCCGGCCGCGGACACGGGCCGAGCGCACGTCGTACGAGCCGTTCTCCGGGAAGCCGGCGACGATCGCGCCGTTGCCGCTGCGCGCGTCCGCTTCGCTGAACATGAGCGGCCGTGCCTTGAGGTCGGGGACGTCCAGTACGGCGATGTCGCGCTGCCAGTCGTAGAGCACGACCTTCGCGTCGTACAGCCTGCCCTCGCCGCCGATCTGCACGGTCGGCTCGTCGACGCCGCCGACGACATGGGCATTGGTCATCACCCGGCGGTCGGAGAAGACGAACCCGGTGCCCTCGAGGACCTTGCCGCAGCTCGGGGCCGTACCGACGACCTTGACGATGGACCGCTGGGCGCGGGCGGCGACCGGGCTGCCCGCCAGCGCCGGGTCCGGGGCCTGGACCTCGGTGATGGGCTCGTTGGCGAACGGGCTGAAGACCTGCGGGAGGCCGTTCTGCGCGAGGACGGAGGAGAAGTCCGCGAACCAGGTGTTGGCCTGACTGGGCATCACCCTGGAGACGCCGAGCAGCACCTTGGAGTTACGGACCTCCTTGCCGAGCGTGGGCAGGGACGTGCCGGCCAGCGCGGAGCCGATCAGCCAGGCGACCAGCAGCATCGCGACCACGTTGACCACCGCGCCACCGGTCGCGTCCAGCGCGCGGGCGGGCGACCACGTGATGAACCGGCGCAGTCTGTTGCCGAGGTGGGTGGTGAAGGCCTGGCCCACCGAGGCACAGACGATCACGATCACCACGGCGACGACCGCGGCCGTCGTCGACACATCGGAGTCGTTGGTCAGCTGGCCCCAGATGACGGGGAGCAGATAGACCGCGACAAGGCCACCGCCGAGGAAACCGATCACCGACAGGATGCCCACGACGAAGCCCTGGCGATAGCCGACGATCGCGAACCACACGGCTGCGACCAGCAGCAGGATGTCCAGCACGTTCACCGTCAATAGCCTCGCAGTTCGTCGCCGTATGCTCCGTCCGGCTGGAGCGGCTGGGGGTCAGACTTTCATGAGCGCCAGTCCAAGGGGACCTGCTTGGCGCGGTCCCATGGTCTCTCCCATCCGGCGAAATGCAGGATCCGGTCGATGACACCGGCGGTGAAACCCCAGACCAGAGCCCCTTCGACCATAAATGCGGGCCCGCTGTGACCGCTCGGGTGCACGGCGGTCGCCCGGTTGGAAGGGTCCGTGAGATCCGCCACGGGCACCGTGAAGACCCTCGCGGTCTCCGCGGGATCGACAGCTCCGACGGGGCTCGGGATGCGCCACCAACCCAATACGGGTGTGACGACGAAACTGCTCACCGGGATGTAGAGCCTCGGCAGAACGCCGAAGATCTGGACACCGGCCGGGTCGAGGCCGGTCTCCTCCTCGGCCTCGCGGAGCGCGGCGCGCAGCGGGCCCGTGGTGGCCGGGTCGCCGTCCTCCGGGTCGAGGGCGCCGCCCGGGAAGGAGGGCTGCCCCGGGTGCGAGCGCAGGCTGCTCGCACGCTCCATGAGGAGCAGCTCGGGGCCCTTGGCGCCGTCGCCGAGGAGGATCAGGACAGCGGACTGCCTGCCCCGGCCGCTCTCGGGCGGCAGGAAGCGGCTGAGCTGCTCCGGCTCGACGGTGCGGGCGGCGCGCACGACGGGGTCGAGCCACTCGGGCAGGCCCTCGGTCGTGACGGCCACATCGCCGGCGTATCGCCCGTCGTAGCTCTTCTCGTACGTCTCGTCGTGCGTCTTGTTGTACGTCTCTTCTCCAGCGCGCATCATCGGCATCCCCTCGTGCACAACGCCTCGAGGCGCGTGGATCGTTCCGTGAATCGTCCGGCGTGCGGTTCGGGGCGTGGCGTCACCCGGCGGCCCCCAGGGGCGGCGCGGATGCGCCCGGGTAGTCCGGCGGCGGGCTCAGCCGCTGGCCCGGCTGACCGCCCAGCTCGTACTTGAGCAGCTTCTTCGCCTTCTCGGGGTCCGTCTCGCCCTCCCCGTACGACGGGCAGAGGTGCGAGATGGGGCAGGCGCCGCAGGCGGGCTTGCGGGCGTGGCAGATACGTCGGCCGTGGAAGATGATCCGGTGCGAGAGCATGGTCCACTCGGACTTCGGGAAGATCGCCGCGATCTCCGCCTCGACCTTCTCCGGGTCCTCCTGCTCGGTCCACTTCCAGCGGCGCACCAGGCGGCCGAAGTGCGTGTCGACAGTCAGCCCCGGGACGCCGAATGCATTTCCCAGGACCACGTTCGCCGTCTTGCGGCCGACTCCGGGCAGCGTCACCAGATCCTTCAGCCGGCCCGGAACCTCGCCGCCGAAGTTGTCCCTGAGGGCGGCGGACAGGCCGATGAGGGATTTCGCCTTGGCCCGGAAGAAGCCCGTCGGGCGGATGATCTCCTCCAGCTCCTCGGGCGCGGCGGCGGCCATGTCCTCGGGCGTGGGGTACTTGGCGAAGAGCGCAGGCGTGGTCTGATTCACCCTCAGGTCGGTCGTCTGGGCGGACAGGACCGTGGCGACGAGCAGCTGGAAGGGATTGACGAAGTCCAGCTCCGGGTGGGCGTACGGATAGAGCTCGGCGAGCTCCCGGTTGATCCGGCGCGCACGGCGGACCATCGCCAGCCTTGATTCCGTTTTGGGAATATTTGTCGGTTTCTTAAGGCTGGACGACGACTGTTCGCCCACAGCGGAATTTTGCTTTCCGGACACTCTTCCGGCCCCCTTGGCCTGCGCTCTCACCGGCGAATTGGACACCCGGCCAGCCTAAGGGGCCCCACTGACATCCGCCCCGGTCACCGGCAATCAGGACCCAATCGGGCCCCCGCCGCACGAACAGGCACTCCAGTGCGTCAAACTTGTTGTGATTGATCGCACGAATATTTACTTGCCTGGGGTCCGGGGGTTGCCTCCGGGCTAGCACTGCGCGGTCCGGCATCATGGGGCCACGGTCCCTGAGCAGGTCGACAAGGAGAGAACTCGTGGACGACGTTCTGCGGCGCGCCCCGCTCTTCGCGGCGCTCGATGATGAGCAGGCCGCGGAGCTCCGCGCCTCGATGAGTGAAGTGACGCTCGCCCGTAGCGATGCGCTCTTCCACGAGGGCGACCCTGGCGACCGCCTCTACGTGGTCACCGAAGGCAAGGTCAAGCTCCACCGCACGTCCCCCGACGGCCGCGAGAACATGCTCGCCGTCCTCGGCCCGGGCGAGCTGATCGGTGAGCTGTCCCTCTTCGACCCGGGCCCGCGTACCGCGACCGCCACCGCGCTGACCGAGGTCAAGCTCCTCGGCCTCGGCCACGGCGATCTGCAGCCCTGGCTGAACGTCCGGCCCGAGGTGGCCACGGCCCTGCTGCGCGCTGTCGCCCGCCGGCTGCGCAAGACCAACGACCAGATGTCCGACCTGGTCTTCTCCGATGTCCCGGGCCGCGTGGCCCGCGCGCTCCTCGACCTGTCGCGCCGCTTCGGTGTGCAGTCGGAAGAGGGCATCCACGTCGTGCACGACCTGACGCAGGAAGAGCTGGCCCAGCTGGTCGGCGCCTCCCGCGAGACCGTGAACAAGGCCCTCGCGGACTTCGCGCAGCGCGGCTGGCTGCGGCTGGAGGCGCGTGCGGTGATCCTCCTGGACGTGGAGCGCCTCGCGAAGCGCTCGCGCTAGTCACCGGACGGCGCCCAGTCATCAGACATACGGCAAGGGCCGCCCCGGTCGACTCCGGGGCAGCCCTTCTCGTAGGAGTTCCGGCCGGCCGTGGCGGCGGCGAGCGAGCGGATCGCGGCCGCCAAGGCCACGACTGACGCGGATACGAGCCGACACGGACTGAGCCGACACGGCATGGGCGGCCGTGGGCCGGGGCGGCTGCGCGCCGGGGCGTCCGTGGGCCGGAGCCGGGGTACGCGGCCCGTCCACGGCCGAAGCCCCCTCGCCCGTCCCTGCGCGGGGCGCGCCGCTCCTAGCCCTGTTCGATCAGGCCGTGCTCGCGGAGGTACTCCAGCTGCGCCCGCACCGACAGCTCTGCCGCCGGCCAGAGCGACCTGTCCACGTCCGCGTAGACGTCCGCGACCACCTCGGCCGCGGTGAGGTGACCACTCTCGACGGCCGTCTCCACCTGGGCGAGGCGATGCGCGCGGTGTGCCAGATAGAACTCCACCGCGCCCTGGGCGTCGTCGAGCACGGGACCGTGACCCGGCAGCACCGTATGCACCCCGTCGTCCACCGTGAGTGAACGCAGCCGGCGGAGGGAGTCGAGGTAGTCGCCGAGCCTCCCGTCCGGGTGCGCGACAAGAGTCGTGCCGCGCCCGAGGACCGTGTCACCGGTCAGTACGGCCCGGTCCGCGGGGAGGTAGAAGCAGAGCGAGTCGGAGGTGTGCCCGGGTGTGGGGACGACGCGCATCTCGAGCCCGCCGGTGGTGATCACGTCCCCGGCGGCAAGCCCCTCGTCACCGAGCCGCAGCGCGGGGTCGAGGGCGCGCACCTTCGTACGCGTCAGCTCGGCGAAGCGCGCGGCACCCTCGGCGTGGTCGGGATGGCCGTGGGTGAGCAGGGTCAGGGCGACCCGCTTGCCCGCCTTCTCGGCGGTGGCGATGACGGCCTGGAGATGTATGTCGTCCAGAGGTCCGGGGTCGATGACGAGGGCGAGCTCGGAGTCGGGCTCGGAGACGATCCAGGTGTTGGTGCCGTCGAGGGTCATCGCGGACGCATTGGGCGCGAGGACATTGACGGCACGGGCGGTGGCGGGCCCGGAGAGCGCACCACCACGGGGCTGCCCGGGCAGCGCGGCGGCGTCGGTCATCGCGCACCTCCGGGGTGGCCGACGATTACGGTGAGCGGCTTCGCCGCGTGGCGCTGCGACAGGAGCGACTGCCACGCCCGCCCGGCGCGGCCCGCGGCCGACGCACGCGGACGCGCGCCACCGCGCCGCGGGATCAGCGACACCGCCGCACACGCGGTGCGGCGAACAGCAGCCCCGGGCCCGGTCGGCGGCTGGATTCCCGCCAGGGCAGAGGTCGGTGTCAGCGGCGGCACAGCGCCACGCCGCGCCCCCGACGCGCACCCGGCACGGCCGCAGGCCACCACGGGCGGCCGCGGAACCGGCCGGACGCCCGCCGCGCACCCGGCGCGAGCCGCCTGCCTCTCGCGCACCGTCAGCCGTGCCGTATCGCGCCGTGTCACTGCGCGCCGCCCCCCGTCGGGATGTGCTTCGTGAATTCGTCGTGGCCCGGCCAGCTCAGCACCAGTTCGCCCTCCTCCAGCCGCGCCTGGGCCAGGACCGGGGTCAGCTCCTGCTCCCCCGCCGCTGCCAGCGCCGACGCCGCCGTGGCGTACTGCTGCAACGCCCGCAAGGTGGAGACCGTCGGCGGCATCATCAGCAGGTCGCCCTTGTCGTAGCCCGCCGTCGCCTCCTGGGGGCGGATCCAGACCGCGCGGTCCGCCTCCGTCGAGGCGTTCCGTGTCCGCTGGCCCTCGGGGAGTGCCGCCACGAAGAACCATGTGTCGTACCGGCGCGGCTCGAACTCCGGAGTGATCCACCGCGCCCACGCGCCCAGCAGGTCCGAGCGCAGCACCAGACCCCGGCGGTCCAGGAAGTCCGCGAAGGACAGGTCGCGGTCGACCAGCGCCTGGCGGTCCGCCTCCCAGTCGTCGCCCGTCGTGTCGCCGACGACGGTGTCGGGCGTCGGGCCCGCGAGCAGGACGCCCGCCTCCTCGTACGTCTCCCGCACCGCCGCGCACACGATGGCCTGGGCCTCGGCAGGGCCGGTGCCCAGACGGGTCGACCAGGCGGTCAGCGACGGGCCCGCCCACCGGACCAGGTGATCGTCGTCGCGTTCGTCCACGCCGCCGCCCGGATACACATACGCGCCCGAGGCGAAGGCCATGGAGGCGCGTCGGCGCAGCATGTGCACGGCGGGGCCGTCCGCCGTGTCGCGCAGCAGCATCACGGTTGCCGCCCGCTTCGGCGTCACCGCGGTGATCTCACCGCTCGCGAGCGCGCGAATACGGTCCGGCCACTCCGGCGGGTACCACTGACCATTGGACATGGGCGGATGCTATGCGCATCCGACGTGATGTTCGAGGGGCGGCCGGTGAAACGAGCCGCCCCCCGATCACTCACATACCGGCGTTCGACACTTACGTACCGGCGTTGGAGCTACCGCGCAGCTTCACATTCGCGGTGCTCGCGTTCTTGATCGCCGTCTCGATCTGGGCCATCGTCGAGCCGGAGGTCAGCCCCGGCACGGTCGCCGCGTTCACCGCGTACAGCGTGAAGGTGTACGGGTGCGTGGAGCCGCCCGGACACGGGCCGAAGAACTGCTGCGCGTTCGCCCCGCTGCCCATCGCCTTCTGCTTCGCGCCGTCCTGGCCAGGGACATTGAAACCGGACCCCAGCGCCTCCGGAAGCGAGAGCTTCGACGCCGGTACGTCCCAGATCGCCCAGTGCAGCTTGTTGCCGTTGTTGGCGATATCCGCGAAGACGATCGCGTAGCTCTTCGCCGCGGAATCTCCAGCGCCCCACGCCAGCGGCGGCGACGGATCCCGGCCCGCGGTGCCGTCCCCGGCGCAGGTGTACTTCGCCGGGATGCCGGCGTTGTCGCTGAAAGCGCCGCTGGTGAGTTTGAAATCGCCGGGCTGCGGATTGCCGCCCGAGTAGACGATGTCGATCAGCAGTACCCGGTCGTTGCCGTTGGTGCCGTCCTTGTCCGTCGATGTGGTGAGCCAGATGTCGCCGTCATGGTCGACCTCGACCGTACGAAGCCGGTCGTACGTCCCCTGGAAGTACGCCTTCTGCTCGACCAGGTTGCTGCTCGCGTCGATGCGCAGCCGGTAGACGCGCTGGCCGACGGTGGTGGCGACAAAGACGTAATCGTTGATGATCGTCAGGCCACTGGGTGAGGCCTGGCTGGTCGGCCAGGTCTTCTTGGGCGCAATGTAGCCGGAACAACTTCCGCTTGTGCCCTCGCAGTTGGGCCAGCCGTAGTTGCCGCCCTTCTGGATGAGATTGACCTCGTCCATATTGCTGTTGCCGAACTCCGCCTGCCAGAGCCGGCCCTGGGAGTCGAAGTCGAGGCCCTGCGGGTTGCGGTGGCCGAGGCTCCAGACGGCGTTGCCGAAGGGGTTGTCCGACGGAATGGTGCCGTCCGCGTTGATGCGCAGGATCTTGCCGTTGAGCGAGTTCTTGTCCTGCGCCCGGCTGCCGCTCTGCGCGTCGCCCATGGAGGCGTACAGCTTGCCGTCGGGGCCGAAGCGCAGCCGGCCGCCGTTGTGGAAGCGGCTCTTCTCCATGCCCTGGAGCAGGATCTTGTAGTCGCTCAGCGCGTTGTTCTCGTACTTCATCCGCCCGATGCGGTTGCCCTCGGAGGCGGTGTGGGTGAAGTAGAGGTAGTGGTCGGTGTTGAAACTGGGGCTGATCTCGATTCCCAGCAGACCGCCCTCGCCGCCCGTGGTCACGGCGTTGGGGACCTTGCCGATCAGCGTCTTCTGGCCGGACTTCGTCAGCCTGTAGACGTTGAAGGTGTTCCGCTCGGTGTAGACGCCGGAGCCGTCGGGCAGGAAGCCCAGGCCCCAGGCGACATCCACACCGCCGGCGAGGGTGGAGACGGTGCCCGGGTCGGGGACCCCGCCGGGCCGGCTGCCGCCGGTGGTGACGGTGATCTCCGGGCTGAACTCCGACTTGTTGCCCTTGAGATCGAAAGCCCTGACCTTGAACCTGTAGGCGGTGTCGGCCTTCAGGCCCGCGACGGTCGTCGAGGCGGAGTCGGAGGTTGCGGCGGGCGCGCCGTCGCGCTGGATCTCGTACCCGGTGACCTTCACGTTGTCCGTGGAGGCGTTCCAGGCGAGGTCGACACTGGTCGCGGTCCTGCCGGTGGAGCGCAGACTGCCCGGAATGCTCGGCGCCTCGTTGTCCGGTGGCGCGGGCAGCGTGGCGATGGTGACGGCGTTGCTCGCGGCCGAGACATTGGCGGCGGCGTCACGGGCGAAGACGGTCCAGTCGTACGAGGTCTCGGGGTTGAGGTTCTCCACCGTGGCGGCCAGGGTGCCGCCGTCGACCTGCTTCATCAGCTGGCCGTGCTGATAGATGTCGTAGCCGACGACCTTGACGTTGTCGGTGGACACGTCCCAGGCCAGCGAGACTGTGCTCGCCGTCGGCTCCTCGTCCTTGCGCAGGTTCGCGGGCGGTGTGGGCTTCTCGGTGTCGGCCGGGCCGCTCGCGGCGACGGTGAGCTTGTCCAGGTTGGGGCCGTCGCCCGCGACCGTGGTGGCGCGGATCCTGTTGCTGCCCGCCTTGAGCGCCGCGTTGACGGTGGCGGTCTTCCAGGTGGTCCAGGCGCCGGTGCCGGGGAAGGCGAGGTCGTCGGCGACGTTGGTGCCGTTCACGGTGATGTCCAGCGGACGGCTTGCCACGGTGCCGTTGGCGTAGCTGAAGTCCAGTTCGGCGTTGGCTGCCTGCGCGGAGTCGACGGTGAACTCCACGTACGCGCCTGTCACGGCGTTGTAGTTGACGAAGCCGGTGCCGGAGTGGCCGGCGTGGTTGGACTCGACAACGCCCTGCGAGATCGTCCCGGCTTCCGCCTCGTAGTCCGTGCCGGCCTGTCCGTCGGTGGGGGTGACGTCGATGAAGTCCAGGTTGGGGCCGCCCTCGGCGGCTGCGGCGGTGGCACGGATGGTGTTCGCGCCGGCCTTGAGTGCGACGGTGGTGGTCACCGTGGACCAGGTGGTCCAGGCGCCGGTGGGCTGGAAGGCCTGATCGGCGGCGGTGACGGCTCCGTTCACGGAGATGTCCAGCGGACGGTTGCCGTTGGTGCCGTTGGCGAAGCCGAGCGCCAGGGTGGCGCTGCCCGCCGCCGGGGCGTCCACGGTGAACTCCGCATAGCCACCGGCGACATTGGTGTAGTTGACGAAACCGGTGCCGGAGAAGCCGGCGTGGTTGGACTCGACAACGCCCTGCGAGATCGTCGCCGTTTCGGCTTCGTACCGGACCGGCGCGGCCTTGACGACCGCTGCCCCGGCGGCGGTTGGCCGGGCATTGCTCACGGTCGGCAGGGCCACGGTTAACGCTGCTGTGGCTGCGGCCACGAGAGCGCCGATCGCTCTGCGCGACCGGCGGGGGGTTGGTGCCACGGATCCCTCCCACTTTCGTTGGGGACGACGGGATGGAGGAGGTGCACGATGCGCGGTGCGTGTAGGTGACGTTCAGATGGTTAGGAAACATTCCTAACCATGGACAGACCACACCCGTCGACGCGTCCACGTCAAGAGAGTTGCAAGGGATTGCCGAAGACAAGTGGGGCCCCGTGCCCACCGGAAACCGGCGGGCACGGGGCCCCACACATCACTCGAGCAGGCACTTCAGCCGTGGACAAGCTCCACCGAAGGCCTGACCCGGCACCATCGAGACCTGAACGAGCAGTCAGCGCCTGACCGGGAGCGTCCTGAACGAGCAGTCAGTCCCGGGCGGGAAAGTCAGCCCTGAACGAGCTCCACCTGGATCTCGACCTCGACCGGAGCGTCCAGCGGCAGCACCGCGACACCCACCGCGCTGCGCGCGTGCACACCCTTGTCGCCGAACACCGCGCCCAGCAGCTCGCTCGCGCCGTTCAGCACACCGGGCTGGCCGGTGAAGTCCGATGCCGACGCGACAAAGCCGACAACCTTCACCACTCGCGCGACCCGGTCCAGATCACCGACAACCGACTTCACGGCGGCCAGGGCGTTCAGCGCACAGGTTCGCGCCAGCTCCTTGGCCTCCTCGGCGGTGACTTCGCCACCCACCTTGCCGGTAACCGGAAGCTTGCCCTCCACCATCGGGAGCTGTCCCGCGGTGTAGACGTACACACCGGACACCACAGCCGGCTGATACGCGGCCAGCGGCGGTACGACCTCCGGCAGCGTCAGCCCGAGCTCGGCGAGCTTCGCGTCGACAACGCCGCTCATGCCTTCTCCCGCTTCAGATAGGCCACCAGCTGCTCGGGGTTGTTCGGCCCGGGAACGACCTGGACGAGCTCCCAGCCGTCCTCGCCCCAGGTGTCCAGAATCTGCTTGGTCGCGTGCACGAGAAGGGGCACGGTCGCGTATTCCCACTTGGTCATGGAGCCGACTGTAGTCGCACCGACGGGCAGCCTCGTGCGTAGCCCGCCGCCCGACTGGTTAGGCTCGAATACGTGAGCAGGCTCCAGGTCGTCAGCGGCAAGGGTGGTACCGGTAAGACGACGGTCGCCGCCGCCCTCGCGCTCGCCCTCGCCACCGAGGGAAAGCGGACTCTCCTCGTCGAAGTGGAGGGGAGACAGGGCATCGCACAGCTCTTCGAGACAGAGGCGCTGCCGTACGAGGAGCGGAAAATCGCCGTCTCCTCCGGCGGTGGCGAGGTGTTCGCGCTGGCCATCGACGCCGAGCGGGCGCTCCTCGACTACCTCCACATGTTCTACAAACTGGGCTCGGCGGGCCGCGCGCTGCAGAAGCTCGGCGCGATCGACTTCGCGACGACCGTCGCGCCGGGCGTACGGGACGTACTGCTGACCGGCAAGGCATGCGAAGCCGTACGCCGCAAGACGAAGCAGGGCACCTACACGTACGACTACGTGGTGATGGACGCGCCGCCCACCGGCCGCATCACCCGCTTCCTGAACGTCAACGACGAAGTGGCGGGGCTGGCCAGGTTCGGCCCGATACACAATCAGGCCCAGGCCGTGATGCGTGTCCTCAAGTCACCGGAGACGGCCGTCCATCTGGTGACGCTGCTGGAGGAGATGCCGGTCCAGGAGACCGCGGACGGCGTCGCCGAACTCCGCGCCGCGGGCCTCCCGGTCGGCAAGGTGATCGTGAACATGGTCCGGCCGCACATCCTCGACGAGGAGGCGGTGCGCAGCGCCGCCGGGGACCGCCGTGCGGAGATCGCCAAGGCGCTCACGGCGGCCGGCGTCAGCGGCTCCGCGAAGCTCGTCACGCCGCTCCTGGAGCAGGCCAGGGACCACGCCCAGCGCGTCGAGCTGGAGCGCGAGCAGCGCGCCGCGCTGGACGGCCTGGGGCTGCCGTCGTACGAACTCCCCCTGCTGAGCGAGGGAGTCCACCTGGCCGGGCTCTACCAACTGGCGAAGGAACTCCGGAATCAAGAGGCTGCCTCATGACCCTGGACGTGTCGGCCCCGCTCGAGATCGACCCTCTCATCGACAACCCGGCCACCCGCATCATCGTGTGCTGCGGCGCCGGCGGTGTCGGCAAGACGACGACCGCTGCGGCTCTCGGCGTACGGGCGGCCGAGCGCGGCCGCAAGGTGGTCGTCCTGACCATCGACCCGGCCCGCAGGCTCGCCCAGTCCATGGGCATCGACTCCCTCGACAACATCCCGCGCCGGGTGAAGGGCATCGAGGGCGAGGGTGAACTGCACGCCATGATGCTGGACATGAAGCGGACCTTCGACGAGATCGTCGAGGCGCACGCGGACGGCGAGCGGTCCCGCGCGATCCTGGAGAACCCCTTCTACCAGTCCCTGTCGGCCGGTTTCGCGGGCACGCAGGAGTACATGGCGATGGAGAAACTGGGGCAGCTGCGCGCCCGCGACGAATGGGACCTGATCGTCGTCGACACCCCTCCGTCGCGCTCGGCGCTGGACTTCCTGGACGCGCCCAAGCGCCTCGGGTCGTTCCTGGACGGGAAGTTCATCAAGCTGCTGATGGCTCCGGCGAAGATGGGCGGCCGGGCCGGAATGAAGTTCCTGAATGTCGGCATGTCGATGATGACGGGGACGCTCGGCAAGCTGCTGGGCGGGCAACTCCTGCGTGACGTGCAGACCTTCGTGGCCGCGATGGACAGCATGTTCGGCGGCTTCCGCACCCGCGCGGACGCGACCTACCGGCTGCTGCAGGCTCCCGGCACGGCGTTCTTGGTGGTCGCGGCGCCCGAGCGGGACGCGCTGCGCGAGGCGGCGTACTTCGTGGAGCGGCTGGCGGCGGAGGAGATGCCGCTCGCCGGTCTGGTGCTGAACCGGGTCCACGGCAGCGGCGCCGCCCGGCTGTCGGCCGAGCGGGCACTTGCCGCCGCAGAAAATCTTGACGAGGGCCGCATTGTGGATCAGGAGCCCGGGAAGACTGGTGTTCGTGACGCCCCGGGCGCCTCTCCCGAATCCCCGCCCGTGCCGAAAATCACCGTGCAGCACACCCCCATGCAGAAAACCACCGTGCAGAAAACCACCGTGCAGAAAACCACCGTGCAGAAAACCACCGTGGAGCACAGTCCCGAGGACCATGAAGCTGCCCTTGACCATGACGGTCAAGGGGACCACACCACAGAGCTGCTGACCGCAGGGCTGCTGCGCCTGCACGCCGAACGGATGCAGGTGCTCGCGCGTGAACAGCGAACGCGCGACCGCTTCACCGCGCTCCACCCCGAGGTGGCGGTGGCCCAAGTGCCCGCTCTGCCCGGCGACGTACATGATCTCGCGGGGCTTCGGGCCATCGGCGACCGACTCGCGACCGACGGTCGTACCCCGGCCGGAGCTGCTTAACGCTTGTACGAGCTCTCCTACGAGCTAGCGCGGGTGGCTACCCAGCCGCCGCATATGTCTCGTATGTCTCGTCGTCATCGAGGCCCACGGGCAGAATGCCCGCGCTGCGCTCGTATTCCGTACGCGCGGTCTCCAGCAGTCTGCGCCAGGAGGTGACCGTGGGACGCCTGCGCAACAGTGCACGTCGTTCCCGCTCGGTCATTCCGCCCCACACGCCGAACTCGACGTGGTTGTCGAGCGCGTCGGCCAGGCATTCGGTCCGCACCGGGCATCCGGTGCACACCGCCTTGGCCCTGTTCTGCGCTGCCCCTTGTACGAACAGTTCATCCGGATCGGTAGTGCGGCAGGCTGCCTGCGCACTCCAGTCGGTTACCCAGCCCATGCCGGCGCCGTCCTCTCCCGAATCGAGGCTCCCCCACGGCGGTAGCGGCATATTCACCGCTACCAGTTGAGGACGTTACGGAAGGTGGGCACAGCGCAACACCCCCTTCGGGCCCAATCTTGAATGGCCCGAACGGACTATGCGTACGCGGCAGATCACCCAGGGGAGTGAGCCGAGGGCATACGTGACTATTCCGGCAATCCGGGACAGTTCAGTTGAGTCACAACGGACTTCGGATGACGCATGAGGCGGATTCGGACAGGGCTCTGCCGCGTTCGGATACAGCCGAAGTTCGGGGAGGCCTTGATACGAAACCGCACTGCTGTGACAGTTGAGAGCAGCTTAGGCCAAGGCCTATACGCGTGTCCGGCGAATGAGAACGTAGGCTGCCCCCATGCCAAAGAACCGCTCGGGCGGAGGTCTGACCGGGACCCAGCAGGCCGCCAAGTTCCTCGGTGTCAGCGTCCTCTCCGGAGCGGTGCTGGCAGGCATCGCCCTGCCCGCCGCCGGAGCGCTGGGACTCGCGGCCAAGGGAACGGTCCAGGGATTCGACGAAATCCCGGCCAACCTCAAGACTCCGCCGCTGAGTCAGCGCACCAGCATCCTTGACTCCAAGGGCGGCCAGATCGCCACGGTCTACTCGCGCGACCGCACGGTCGTCCCGCTCAAGGACATCTCGCCCTACATGCAGAAGGCGATCGTCGCGATCGAGGACTCGCGCTTCTACGAGCACGGGGCGATCGACCTCAAGGGTGTGCTGCGCGCGCTCAACCGCAACGCCCAGTCGGGTGGCGTATCGCAGGGCGCGTCCACCCTCACCCAGCAGTACGTGAAGAACGTCTTCGTCGAGGAGGCCGGCGACGACCCCGACAAGGTCGCCCAGGCCACCCAGCAGACGCTCGGCCGGAAGATCCAGGAACTCAAGTACGCGATCCAGGTCGAGGAAGAGCTCGGGAAGAAGAAGATCCTCGAGAACTACCTCAACATCACCTTCTTCGGCGAGCAGGCGTACGGCGTCGAGGCGGCGTCCCAGCGCTACTTCTCCAAGTCCGCCAAGAACCTGAAGGTGGAGGAGGCGGCGATGCTCGCCGGCATCGTCCAGTCCCCGAGCCGCTACGACCCGGTCAATGACAAGCAGGAGGCGACCAAGCGTCGCAACACCGTGCTGCAGCGCATGGCCGAGGTCCGCGATATCTCGCAGGCGGAGGCGGACCGGGCGAAAGCCACCCCGATCACCCTGAAGGTCAGCAAGCCCAAGAACGGCTGCATCACGGCCGTCAACGGCGCGGGCTTCTTCTGCGACTACGTACGCGAGGTGTTCCTCTCCAACCCGGTCTTCGGCAAGAACAAGGAGGACCGGGCCAAGGTCTGGAACCAGGGCGGTCTGACGATCAAGACGACGCTCGACCCGCAGGCGCAGAAGTCGGCACAGGAGTCGATCAAGAATCACGTCTACCAGACGGACAGCGTCGCCACCGCCGTAACGATGGTCCAGCCGGGCAGCGGCAAGATCATGGCCATGGGCCAGTCCCGGCCGTACGGCTTCGGCAAGACCGAGACCCAGATCAACTACTCGGTCAACAAGCAGCTGGGCGGCTCGAACTACGGCTTCCCGACGGGTTCGACATTCAAGCCGTTCGTGGCCGCGGCCGCCATAGAGCAGGGCAGGCCGCCGACACAGGTCTACCCGGCGCCGTACAAGATGCCCTATCCGGGGGTGCAGACCTGCAGCGGAAAGCCGTGGGTCAACACGGAGAACGCCGAAGTGCCGAACGAGAACAAGTCCGAGGTCGGCCCGTACGCGCTCAAGGAGGCGATGGCGAAGTCGGTCAACACCTACTTCGTGCAGATGATCGCCGACATCGGCATGTGCCCGGTCATGGAGATGACGAGCAAGATGGGCGTCGTGCAGGGCAACGGCGAGAAGCTGCCCGAGGTGCCCGCGATCTCCCTGGGATCCAAGGGCGTGTCGCCGCTGACCATGGCCAACGCGTACGCGACGTTCGCCAACCGCGGCACGTACTGCACCCCGACCGCCATCGAGTCCATCGCGACGGCCGACGGACAGAGCCTGCAGGTGCCGAAGAGCAGCTGCAACAAGGTCATGTCCGAGCGGACGGCCGACACGATAAACACGTTGCTGCGCGGAGTGATCGACTCCGGTACGGGTCAGCAGGCCGGTCTGCAGAGCCGCGACAACGCGGGCAAGACCGGCACCACGGACGCACGGAGGAACGCCTGGTTCGTCGGCTACACCCCGAACCTCTCCGGTGCGGTCTGGGTCGGCAGCCCCACGCAGCAGGTGAAGATGGAGAACATCACCATCGGCGGCGTGTGGCAGCAGAAGGTCTTCGGCGGTCAGGTCCCCGGACCGATCTGGCGGGACGCGATGCGAGGGGCTCTGGACGGGCAGTCCGCTCCGTCGTTCATCAGCGTGCCGATCCCGGACCAGCCGAAGGAGAACGGCAAGCCCGGCGGCAAGCCCGGCAACAAGCCCGGTGACAACCGCGGCCAGGGCAACGGCGGGCAGCAGCCGTGGCCCGGGATCTCGATCCCGCCGGACCTGCTCGGCGGGAACGACCGCGGCAAGGGGAACGGCGGCGCGAACGGCGGCTGGCCGAATCCCGGGTAGCCGGCGAATGTGAAGAGGGGCCCTGGTCGGATGCGACCGGGGCCCCTCCTTCGCGTAGGTGCGCGATCAGGCACTCGATCAGGCACTCGATCACTTACGCGATCATGAACTCCCTACGCACGCAATCAGTACGTGCGTGAGCGCGCTCAGCCCGCGAGGCGCTGCTTCACCGCTGCGGCCACCCGGCCGCCCTCGGCTCGGCCCGCCACCTTCGGGTTCACAATCTTCATGACGGCACCCATGGCACGCGGCCCCTCGGCGCCCGCGCCCTTCGCCTCCTCTACGGCTTGGGCGACGATCGCGCCCAGCTCGTCGTCGGTTAGCTGCTTCGGCAGGTACGCGTCGAGCAGCACGCCCTCCGCCTGCTCCCGCTCGGCCGACTCGGTCCGCCCGCCCTGGGCGAAGGCCTCGGCGGCCTCACGGCGCTTCTTCGCCTCCTTGGCGATCACCTTCTGCACCTCGTCGTCGGAGAGCTCGCGCGCCGTCTTGCCCGCGACCTCCTCCTTGGTGATCGCGGCGAGGGTCAGCCGGAGAGTGGAGGAGCGCAGTTCGTCGCGCGCCCTGATCGCCGCGGTGAGGTCTTCGTGCAGCTTGGACTTGAGCGTAGTCATAGCTTCTTCATAGCCTTTTCTCATGGAGGCGGTCAACGAAGATTCGCAGGTCAACAATGACTCGGAACGGCTCCGCGGGCTGGCCCGGACAGCCGGTTCACAGCGAGACAAGCGCAGTCGTACCGACTGGACAGGGAAACGGGCGGCGATCTACTGCCGGATTTCGCACATCAACGACGACGAATGATCACTCGCGCCAGAGCAGCTCCCGGCAAAAGTCGTTCCGCCGACCTTGAGTCCGGGGGCAAACGGGGGAACCGGATCAGCGATCAGATGATCCGATCGGAGCGGCCTACCATCACCTCTCATGGCCACAGTGATCTTGACCGTCGGGCTGGCGTTCATCGGCTACCTGGCGACCTGTCTCAACGGACTGCGACTGGCGCAGAGGCAGGCCCGACTGACGCGGGTCAGCTCATACCGTTCCCCGGCCGGGCGCTAAGGGAGTACACCCGCGACCGGTTCACCCAGCTGAAGAGCGAGCAGGCGAGGCTGCTGGGGCGCCGACGCGGGCGCTCAAACCGTCGACGCTGAAGCCGTCAGCTGCTTCGCGACCCGCGTCGAAGACGCTCATCAGCTTTGCGGCGACTCCGGGGCCGGCGGCTCAACCGGCGCCGGTGGTTAGTTCTGGTTGGGCTGGTCCTTGGGCTCGTTCTTCGTGTGGTCCTTGGGCTCGTTCTTGGGTTCGTTCTTGGGCTGGTCCTTGGGCTCGTTCTTCGGCTGCTCCTTCGGCTCGTCCTTGGGTTCGTCCTTGGGTTCGTTCTGCGGGTGGTCCTTCGGGTGGTCCTTGGGCTCGTCCTTCGGCTGCTCCTTGGGCTCGCTCTTCGATTGGTCCTTCGGCTGGTCCTTGGGCTCGTCCTTCGGCTGCTCCTTGGGCTCGCTCTTCGATTGGTCCTTCGGCTGGCCCTTGGGCTCGTCCTTCGGCTGCTCCTTGGGCTCGTTCTTGGGTTCGTTCTTCGGCTCGTCCTTGGGCTGCTCCTTCGGGTGGTCCTTGGGCTCGTCCTTCGGCTGCTCCTTGGGCTCGCTCTTCGATTGGTCCTTCGGCTGGCCCTTGGGCTCGTCCTTCGGCTCGTCCTTCGGGTGATCCTTCGGCTGGTCCTTCTTGCTGTCCTCGTCCTTCTTCTTGCCCTTCTCCGGGTACTCCTCTTCCTTCTTGTCCTGGTGCTCCTCTGTCGATTCAGGAGGAGGCAGGACAGGGAACGGCGTTCCGGCAGGCTGGCCCTTCGGGGCGGGAACCCTTGCGTCGCTCTTGCCCAGGAGGTCGCCGCTCGGACGCTGGAACCAGCCCTTGCGCTCCTCGTCGAACATCGTCACGGCCTTCATGGGCTTTTCGGCGGGTGTGACCGCAACGAGGTTGGAGGGCTGGAACGACGACCACTGCCTGCCGGTGTACTTCTGGTTGCTCTCGCCGGCAACGGGCGGAGTCAGGGGGTTGCCGCAGGCGCAGCGGACGCGCGGAACGCCGCGGTCGTCGACGAGGACGGCCGTGCCGGCCTGCAGGATGGCCTGATAGCTGGTCGCCGCGCCGCTCTTGTACCCGTGGTTCGTGACGCGTGTGTCCCAGACCAGCCGAGTCGGCGTCAGGGACCGCAGGTACTGGGGGATTTCGGACTGCCGGAGGTTGAGGGCTCCGGCGAAGGCCTGCCCTTCGTCGCCGTTCTCCGTGAGGAACTTGACCTGCTTCTCGACGTCACAGCTCGCGAGGTTCTGCGTACCGCCGTACAGCCCCGGGTGGGAACCATCGACGACGAGGGCGCCTGTGCCGCCGTCCGCGCCGGCCGATGACGTACCAGGGCTTGCGGACGAGGCTGCGGTGTCCTTGTCCTGGGTGACGGTCGACGGGGTGAACGGATCAGGGCCGGCCGCGGAGGGGGTCTGGAGGAAGACCTCCCCACCGCCCCTTTTCCCGCCGGGGATGGCGACCGTGAGGATCACCGCCATCGCGGCACCCACCACCATGGTGCCGACACCCATCAAGGTTCTCCGCGTCTGCCACCGGGCCGACAGTCCTCCACGGCGCCGACCTGGCTCATCCGGTCCGCCGGGCGGACCCGTGGACCCCGGTGGGGGCGGTGGCCCGGGTGGGGGCGATGGCCCGGGTGGGGGCGGAGGTACCGGCGTCTGCTCACCTGAGGGCAGGCCGGACAGCGGACCCGAGGGAGGGCCGGTGGGGCGCTCGGACGAAGGAGGCAGGGAACTCACGGCACTCTCCTCAACTGCATAGATGTCGCGGAAATAGAATTCTCATTCGCCTCCCTAAGGCACTGTCGCTCCATGTCCGGGAGGCGCTGATCATGCACCGGCTTTGTCAGAGCCCGCCTCTCGAGTAAGCCCCGGGCCCTGCCGTCGCGACACGTCACTACTTTTCGGGACTTGACAGAGAACAGCGTTCCCCATGGGTGGCCGTCACCGGACTGCGCGCATCGGCTGCGCATCACGAGCCAGGCCGATCAGCCGCGAGCAGGCACTCGCGGCCCTCGCCGCGCACGTCGAACCCTGCACGATCTGCCGCCCCGACCGAGACCTCGGCATGCTGTGACCCGCCACCCGCAGGTGCGGCGAAGTACACGCCCGCGCATTTCACGGCGGTGGGCCGCCGGACCCCGCATCCGTCATGCGGCCGACATACGGCTGCCGCTCGATGGCGATGACGGCGTCGCCTCCCGGCCATCGCCCGTTGACAGTCTGCCCACGTGCCGTCCATCCGCGTCCCCGTCGTCGACACCCGCCGCTGCCAATTGCTGGGGCTGGTGGGCTCGGCAGCCCTTGCCGCGGGCGGTGCGACCGCCGGAGCGCTGCCCGTACGGGAGGCTCTCGCGCCGGAGTCCGGCCGGGCGGCGGTCGGCCTGGCCGGCGCGTACTTCGGGCTCGTACTGCTGATCGCGGCCTGGGCCCTGCTGGGGCGTGCGGTCCGCGGTCCTGAACCACCGGACCGCCGCACGCTGCTGCTCACACTCGGACTGTGGGCGGCACCCCTGGTCGTGGCGCCACCGCTGTTCAGCAGGGATGTCTACAGCTATCTCGCCCAGGGCGCGATGGTCGACGCGCGGATCGATGTGTACGCGTACGGTCCCTCCCGGCTCGGCGGACCGCTGACCGACGAGGTGGCGCCGGTGTGGCGGCACACCCCGACCCCGTACGGCCCGGTCTTTCTCGCCTGCGCCAAGGCGATAGCCGACTTCTCCCGTACGGAGGTGTCCACCGGCGTGTTCGGCATGCGGCTGGTAGCGCTGCTCGGGGTCGCCGCGATGGTCGTCTGCCTGCCCGCGCTGGCCCGGCACTGCGGGGCGGAGCCGGCCGCCGCGCTCTGGCTCGGGGCGCTCAACCCGCTGGTGCTGCTGCATCTCGTCGGTGGCGCCCACAACGACGCGATCATGCTCGGCCTGCTGGGCGCCGGTCTGGTGGCCGCGCTGGGCCGCTGGCCGGTACTCGCCGTCGTACTGGTCACCCTCGCGGCCCTGGTAAAGGCGCCCGCCGCGCTGGGGCTGCTGGCCGTGGCCCTGCTCTGGGGCCGGCATCTCGGCGGCCGGGCGCGGAGGCTGAAAGCGGCGCTCGGGGTGCTCGGCGTGGCAGCGGTCACCACAGCCGCGGCGACGGCGCTGGCCGGCACGGGTTATGGGTGGATAGCCGCCCTGCACACCCCGGTATCGCCGCAGAACTGGTCACTCACCTCGTCACTGGGCCGGATGACCGGCGCCGTGCTGGAGAACGCCGGTAGCGGACTGGCCCAATTCGCCACTCCGGCGTGGCACTTGCTCGGCCTCGCCGCGACCGCAACCGCCGTACTGATCGCCTGGCGGCGCCATCTGCCGCGCCCGGTTTACGCACTCGGGCTGAGCCTGACGGCGGTGGCCGTTCTCGGGCCGGCGATCCGGCCCTGGTACGTGCTGTGGGGGCTGTTCCTGATAGCCGCCGGGCCCGACCGGCCGATGCGCCGGGCGGTCGCCGTTGCCAGCGCGGTATTGGCCCTCGCCGTACTGCCCAGTGGATTCGCGCCGGACCGGGCGCAGCTCGCGCTGGCGGCCGGCGGCGGGGTGCTGGCGGTGCTGATGCTGTGGTGCGCGTACCGGATCACGGAACGCACGGGGGCCGGGACCGGACCAGTGGGGAGTACGGCATGACGGGGGCGGGACCTGTGGGGAGTACGGCATGACGTGGCCGACGAGCACACGCGGACGGCTGCTGCTGGTGGTGGCGCTGGCGGCCGCGGCCGGACTCTTCCTCGCGACGGTCCCGCTGCACCGGGACTGGTTCGATCTCGGCGTCTACTACGGAGCCGTCGACAGCTGGCGCCATGGCGGGCGGATCTACGACTATCTGGTGCCGGGGACGCACTACGGCTTCACCTATCCGCCGTTCGCGGCGGTGTGCATGCTGCCGATGACGCTGGTCGACTGGCCGAGCGCGGTGGCGATCAGCGTGCTGCTCAATCTCGCCGCGGCGGCCGTCATCCTGTGCTGGTCGGCCGTGGCCGTCGTCCGCCGGCAGGGCTGGAGCCGCTGGTTCGCCTTCGCCGTCGCGGGCTGTCTGTTCGCGCTGCTGGAACCGGTCCGCGACACGTTCAGCTTCGGGCAGGTCAATCTTCTGCTGCTGGCGCTGGTGCTCTCGGACGCCTGGCTGCTGTCGGTGGCCGGAGAGCGGTTCACGGAACACGGTGACGGCGGGCGACTCACGGGCTACGGCAGAAGCGGGCGATTCACGGGCGTTGGCAGGCTCGCGGGCGTCGGTATCGGGCTCGCCGCCGCGATCAAGCTCACTCCGGCGGTCTTCATCGGCTATCTGCTGGTCACCCGGCGCTGGCGGGCCGCCGGCACCGCGGCAGCTGTCGCGACCGGCGCCACACTGCTCGCCGTGTGGGCGGCGCCCGGCGCGTCGCGGGTGTACTGGACCGAGGCGATGTGGGACACGGACCGTGTCGGTTCGCTGGCCTATGTCTCCAACCAGTCGTGGCAGGGAGTCCTGGCGCGGCTCTCGGAACCCGCGGCCCCCAGCCGTACGGTGTGGGCGCTCGGCGTGATCGTGCTCCTGTGCGTCTGGGCATGGCGGGCGCGCCAGGCTGTCGCGGCCGGCGACGAGCGGGCGGGCTTCGCGCTGACCGGCCTCGTAGCCTGTCTCATCAGCCCGGTCACCTGGGTCCACCATCTGGTCTGGCTGCTCCCGGCCCTCGCCGTGCTGATCGACTCCGGACTCCGCGCGGAGCCGGGCGATCCGAGACGCCGCCGGCTGCTGACATGGGCCGTCGCGATCTACGTCGTGCTGTGCAGCAGCGTCGTTTGGCTGTGGAGCTGGGACGCCACGGGTGTCGACGGCTTCCTGGGCAGCAACACGTACACCTGGATCTCGCTCGGCCTGCTGCTCGCCCTCCCCGTACGGGAAGCTGCGACGGAAGCGGCCGCCCGCCAACCGCTTCTCCTTGAAGGGTCTGCGACGATGGGCGCATGCGCGCACGCTTCGGAGTACCCCTGGGAATCACGGCAGTCGGCGCGGCCGGCCTCGCCTACGCCGCCGGCTTCGAGGCCCGCTCCTTCCGGCTCCGACGGCTGACGGTGCCGGTGCTGCCGCCGGGAATGCGGCCGCTGCGCGTACTCCAGCTCTCGGACATCCACATGGTGAGCGGTCAGCGCAAGAAACGTGCCTGGCTGCAGTCCCTCGCGGGCCTGCGCCCGGACTTCGTCGTCAACACCGGCGACAACCTCTCCGACCCTGACGGTGTGCCCGAGGTCGTGGACGCGCTCGGCCCGCTGATGGAATTCCCGGGCATCTATGTCTTCGGCTCCAACGACTACTACGGCCCCACGCTCCGCAATCCCGCCCGTTACCTTTTGGAGAAGGCCCAGGGCCGCCACGGCCTGAACGGCAACGCCCCGGCGGTCGGCGTGGTCCACAATCCGTGGGAGGACCTACGCGACGCGTTCGACGCGGCGGGCTGGGTGGGCCTGAGCAACACCCGCGGCCGGCTGAAGCTGGACGGCTACGAGCTGGCTTTCACCGGCCTCGACGACCCGCACATCAAGCGCGACCGCTACGAAGAGGTCGCGGGCGGCCCCGAGACCGGCGCCGATCTGTCGCTGGCCGTGGTCCACGCCCCGTATCTGCGCACGCTCGACGCTTTCGCAGCCGACGGCTACCCCCTGATCCTGGCGGGCCACACGCACGGCGGGCAGCTGTGCATCCCCTTCTACGGGGCGCTGGTCACCAACTGCGACCTCGACACGGACCGGGTGAAGGGCCTCTCCACGCACCGGGCCGACGGAAAGGTCTCGTACCTGCATGTCTCGGCGGGCTGCGGCACCAGTCGCTACACGCCGGTGCGGTTCGCGTGCCCACCGGAAGCGACGTTGCTGACGCTGACGGCGCGGGACTGAGGGTGCGCGGTTCGGGTGCGCGGTTCGGGTGCGCGGTTCGGGGGCGCCGGCAGGGGCACCGCCGGAGACGGCCGCAGAGCCTCGGCGGGACGTCGGCAGGGGCGTGAAAACCGGATTTCGCCTCCAGGCGCGGGTGGGCTAAAGTAATCGATGTCGCCGCGACAGCGGTGACATCGGGGTGTAGCGCAGCTTGGCAGCGCGCTTCGTTCGGGACGAAGAGGTCGTGGGTTCAAATCCCGCCACCCCGACAGAGAAACACCAGGTCAGGCCCAGTGCTTATACATCAGCACTGGGCCTGCCTCGTTCTCCAAGGGCTCTCTGGAGAAATCTTGGAGAAGATCTTGGAATCTGTCTCCAGATCAGCGTGCTGCTAGGGAGCTTTCAGCAACGCATCCAGAGCAGCCACGGGCGAGCCGAGACTCATCGCCCGGCGCGCGTCCAACGCCTCTTCCCACATCCCGGTGAGCGCGGTCATCAGCGCCTGCCGCATCCCCGGCGTGATGTGGTCATAGCGCGACTGGACGGAGCCGTCCTCATGGCCCATGCGTTCGTCCATGAGCTTTGGCGGGGTCCCCACTTCCCTCATCAGAGTCTTGTGCGTGTGGCGCAACCCATGCGGGGTCAGCCCCGGGGCGATCGGCACCCAGCACACCTCAGCCCGCTTGGAGGCTCCTCGCCCGCGTGCCGGGATGCCAGGCCACGGCTCAGCAACGACAGGCACCGGCCGCTCCTCCTGACTGCCCCGCCCGGGGTATCGCCCCGTCGCGGCCGGCCGAAAGAGCCATGTGGCGAAACCGGAGCGCCGCCAGTGAGCAGCCAACTCCCCCGATGCGGCGTTGCGGATGTACCCGAGATCGGCGATGGCCTCCAGCACCTTCAGGCGAGTCGGCTCCGCCACAGCGTCCGGGCGGTTGAGGACATTGGAGACGGTCCCGGTCGATACGCCGCAGCGGCGGGCCACGTCGACCAGCTTCGCCCCGGGCCGGCTCACGGACCCGTTGGCCGTTCCATGGCCCCGGAAGACGTATGCCAGTCCGTGGCACTCGCAAAACTTCGGTCTCGTCCGGGCGATGTGCCTGGCAAGCAGCGAGGCGAGGAAATCCGGAGTGTCGATGTCGCGGTAGGAGTCGTCCTTGGGCGGGCAGCGGTGCAGTTCGCCGGTGTCCAGTTCGTAGAGCTGCCACTCCACGCGGATGCTCTTCGGCCGGACGAACTCGGGCTCAAGGCCCACGATTTCGCCCCAGCGCATGCCGGTGTAGCCCTTGATGATGCCAGCAACGAACTCGTCGTCGCGGCCCGACAACAGCGCCATCCGCTCGACCAGCAGCAGGATGCCGAGTGCTGTCGTGACCGCCTTTTCCGGGCCACGGTTGCGTGAGCGACCAGCGCGCTTGCCTCGCCCACGGCGCTTGGTTGCCGGATTGGAGTCGCGCAACCCCTCGTCAACGGCGTCGGCGAGGATCAGGTGCAATGTCGCCCGCCATGTCTTGACGCTGGTTGCCGCGTAAGGGACAGCGCGTTCGTGCTTCTCCCAAGCAGCGATGTCGGTGCTCAGGATGTCGGCGACGGCGAAACCCTCGAACGCGGGGAGCAAGTGCTCTTCGATGTGCCGGCGGTAGTTCTGCATGGTGGACGCCGCCAAGTCCTGTGCGGCGTACCAACGGTTGACGTAGGCACCGAACGTGATCCGCTCAGGCGGCGCCTTCTTCGTTCCTGCCAGCAGCTTTGCTTCCTCGGCGTCTGCCGCCTTCTTCGCCGCTGCCTTGGTCCGGAAGCGGATGGCCTCGCCGTCGGCATCGCGGACAGTGGCGTACTTGCCGGGTGCGAGCTTGTACCGCCCGCGCCAGTAACTGCCGAGGTTCTCGGCGTAACCCACCTTGTTCTCCTATGAACGGACGTGCCGCCCGGCCGAAGGGCCGGGCGGCACACGGAATCAGGCTGCGCTGGACTGCGGTTGGCCGCCTCGCGCCCTGCGTGGGGTGCGTGCCTTCAGGGAGGTGACGGACGCCGCCGTTGTGGTCGCCCTGCGCCGTGGAGCTTGTTTTGCCGGCGCAGGAGCGACATGGCTTTCAGCGGGGCGGCTCTCGAAGATGCGCATGATCTCGGCGAAGTGCTCGGCCGTGAACCGGTAGCTCCCTGCGGGCTTGGTGAAGGGGATGCGTCCCCGGCGAGCTTGTTCCTTCACCCACCACTCCGAGCAGTGGAGGGCCTTGGCGATGTCGCTCGGGAGGTAGACAGGGGGGAGTGCCGGGGGTTCCAGTCGCGGAGCGGTGCTCATGTAGCGGTGACTCCTCACGAGGAAGCGGGATCCCGTGACAGAATTGACAGAACCTCGCCTGCAAGCCGTTGACCTGCGGTTTTTATGCTTTCTGGATCTTTGACAGAACTGAATTAATTGCTGACAGAACCTCGTCAGGGGAGGTTCTGTCACAGGACGCCCGGCGGTGCTGCCGGAGGTTCTGTCGAGTTTTAATTGAGTTCTGTCAAAACCGCGATCACGGTCGTTCGTGCAGGTCAACGGCTTGCGCGGGGGTTGTGTCAGTTCTGTCAGCGGTCTGGGGGTTCTGTCAGGCTCCGCGCGCGATGCGCGGGTGGGTCTCGTAGCGGGGCGACGGCGGCCGGCCGCCGCGACCGGTGCGCGGGGGCGGCGGCTGCTGGCGGATCCAGCCGTGCTCTTCGAGCAGGGCAAGGGCGGGGTCCAGGTCGCCGATGGCGGGGAAGTCGGCCCGGCGCAGCATCCGGAACAGCGCGCGCTTGGTGAACTGTGCGGGGTTGCTGGAGACGAGCTGTGCGAGGACGGTCACCGCGGATTCGTGGGCGGGGTCGGCGCTCATGACGCTGAACACGTCCAGCGCGTGCGCGGTGAAGTAGACGCCCAGTTCGGTAGCCGCGGCCATGGTGGACGCGTCGATGGGCTTGTGCCACCCGTCCTCTGGGTGAGCCGCGAGGTGCAGGAGTCCGGCGATGCGGGCCACGGCGCCGTCCCGCTTGGACGCCCATTTCACGATCGGCGCGAAACTCCCGTCCGGACCCAGCCGCGACTCGGTGACCTTCTGAAAGGCCAGAAGGACCGCGTCAGCTTCCGGGGTGAGCTGAATGAGGGCCGGGTCGGTCCAGTCCGCCAGGGCGAGCGTCAGGCCCGCCAGGTGCTTGGCGTAGGTGGCGGCCACAGGCTCGTCCAGCAGGGCGGGCGTCAGGCTGCGGGAGCCGACCAGGGACAGGGGCTTGGAGTAGAGGAACCGGGCGAGAAGCCCGCGCCCGTCAGCCCCGTCGATGCGGCTGAGAGCGTCCAGAACTTCCGGCTGCACCGCCATACCGATCGTGACCGCCGGCGAGTCGACGTGCTGAGCACTACGGCCCTGCCGGTTGACCCTGAGCATGTCCCCCGCGTGGCCCTTGAGGAACATGCCCATGTTGGGCTTGCCGGTGTAGCGGCCGGCGATGATGTCGAACAGCTCGCCCTCGGCGCTCAGGCAGGAGATGCGCCCGCCCTGCTCGTCCAGAAGCGTGCCGACGTTCTCCGGCGTCACGTCGTCCGCAACGAGCTGCGGTTCGGCGGGAACCGTCAACTTGTCCGCGTCCTGGGCCAGTTGGACGGCTTCAGCGGTCAGGGAGTCGCGGTGCTCGGGCTCCGCGTTTGACGCCTTCGCAGCGGCCTTCTCGGCTGCCGACTTGGCCAGCCTCGCCAAGGTCTCCGCCTCCGCCCTCACCGGCCCAGAGAGTTCAATCAGGGCCTTCTCCGCATCGAGCAGCGGCTTCACCATGAGATCGAACACGGCCGACTTACGGTTGCCAGGGGGCAGGGCGACGGCGGTGTAGATGTTCACGGGCTCACGCCAGTGACCGCGTACGCACACCTTGACCCGTCCGCCGGATGCCGTGGCGAGGACCGCCAGGGCCAGGCAACCGGCGAGGTCCGCCGGGGTCTGGGTCTCCTCGGCGACACCACGCACCATGCTGCCCAACCAGGCGGGCAAGACGTTCACGGGGAAGTCCGGGAGCGGCGGGCGGCTCCGGAGGGGTACAGGTTCATCCCAGGCGGGGCCGGTGATCTGCTCGGGTTCGATGTGCTCGAACCCTTCCCACAGATCCGCGTTCGTGTCGTTGCTCGTCATGCAGCGGCCCTGCCTTCCGACGTGGTGTTCAACAGCGGGCATGCGGTGCGGTGTTCGCCATGAGCGGCGACCAGTTGCAGGACAGCGGCACGGCCGATGGCCTGTCGCTCGTAGCCGCAGGTGCACCAAGAGCGGGCAGACGGGGTGACGCCCCAGGACGCCGGCGCGACGATGTGGAGCCAAGCCACGGGGCGACGCCCGTCGTCCCTGTGCGGGTCAGGGCCAACAGCAATGGGGACGCCTTCGGCGACGCCCTTCCGCTCGCCCACGGCCGGCCGTAGCGGGCCCTTTGCGGCGCCCTGAGGGAATTTCAGGATGGTTCGGGATGCTTTGTTCATGCCGTGCGCTCCACAGCCGTCTCAAAGCCGTTGGCGACCGCACGTCGGGCGTAGGCCTCCGGGACACCGACGGAGACGGCGGCGGCCACGATCCGCTCCCCCAGGTTCGCCAGTCCGCACGGCCCAGGGCATCCCGTGTGCTGTGCAGCCAGGAACCGGGCGACCCCGAACGCCTGCGAACTGGCGCCGGATTCGGTCCGTGCCTGCACGAGGGCGAGGCCGCGTTCAAGGCCGGTGAGGACGTAGCGCTCGTTGTGGCGGCAGCCGGTCGCAACCGTCCGGTCCCAGGTGGCCCGCTCGGGGGCAGAAGAGGCCACCTCCCCGCGGGCGGGGGTGGTGTCTTCCTTCACCGCGAGGGCGCGCACGGCCGACGGCAGGTCGACCATGCGACCGGCGCCGGATCCGAGCCAGCGGGCGTAGGCCATGGTGGACTTGATGTCGACGCCGGGGCGGACGGCGTTGGCGGACGACATGGCCCCGAGGTAGAGCCAGTGTTCGCCCCGGGTGGTGGGCACGGTCTGGGTGGCGGGCAGGTTCTCGCGGGCCCACGTGATCGCGTCGGCGTTGTCGAGGTCCACGACCGTCAGCCCGGCTCCGCCCGGGTAGTAGGCGACCGCGCTCGCGGCCGGCCATGCGCGGCGCCAGGGGGCGGAGTTGATGACTTCGGGGTCGGTGGTCGCGGCGGCCCACGCGTGGCAGGGCCCGGGGCAGGCGCACGGCCCCGGGGTCTTCATGTTGGGTCGGCCGCCACAGACGTTGTCGGCGCAGCGGCGGCAGTTGCCGAACGGCACCTTCCCTGCCCGCAGGGGCAGGACCGGGATGCCAGAGGCTGCGAGCCTCAGCGCGGTGCGGAGGTGCTCACTCATGCCGCCACCCGCGATGCGGCACGGGAGACGCGGAAGGCCCGGCCGATGTACTCGCTGTAGGCGGGCGGGATGGCCTCGGTCAGTTCCTCGCGCACGTTCGTCCACGTGATGCCCATCGCCTCTTGCAGCTCTGGGACGGTCGGTTTGCCGCCGCCGTTGCCGTACGGGGCGACGTAGGGGCCCTCGTGGAACTCGCCGTGGCGGTAGCCGCGCACCCGCCCCCGGTGGCGGAGGTGGTCAGGCTGATTGGCCGTGCAGCCGCCCAACTTAAAGTTGCGATGCCGAATGACGCCCAGGCCCCACATCTCGCCGCACAGCCAGAGGTCCTTGCGGATCTCAGCACGCCCGTTGGGCTGCTCGATGACGTACGGCAGACCGGTCTTGTCGAGCAGTTCGCGGGTGGGGGCCAGGAGGTCTTCGTGTGCGCCACCCCAACCCTTGGACTGGTTGGTGCCGATAGTCAGCGAGCACTTGGCCTGGCAGGGCGGGGACGCGTGCACGAACGCATACCGCTGGATCTCACCGGATGCGAGGCGCTCGAGGGCGTCGCCCTGGTGATAAGGGAAGGGGTAGTTGGGCCGGTGGGCGATGTCGATGCCGTCGACGTCGAATCCGGCCCGGTGGTAGCCCATGCCGGCGCCACCGGAGCACGAGTAGACATCGAGCAGTAACGGCCGCGGGCCGCCCGCTCGCCGGATGTCGGTGGGTTGGGTCATGCTGGATGTCTCCAGTTCTGTGATTGGTGCTGGATGCCGGGGTGACCGCGCTTCTTTGGCGAGATGGAGCGGTCACCCCGGGCGTCATTTCTTGGGGCGGGTGAGCTTGAACGTCAAGCCACCGACGCCGATGGGGCCTGCGGCGCTGGCGATGAGGGTCGCGGTGTGGATGGCGAACTCGAAGAGCGCGAGGATCGCGGCGACCGTGCCCGCAACCCCGATGGCGGTCGCGAGTCCGAGGCCGAGCGGCACCAGGTAGGTGTGCGCGTGCCGGGCAGCCGGGGCCGCGTGGACGACGATGACGATCGGCCTGCCTTCGCGTTCGGCCTGCCGGTAGATGTGGGCGGGTATGTGCGGGGCGATGGTTCCGGGCTCGGGTCCGGGCGGGTGATGGGTCACTGGTGGTGCCTCCGTTCATCTCGCGGTGTGGTGGTGCGGGAACGGGCAGGCCGGTCTCCACAGGTGTGGAAACCGGCCCGGAGTAGAGCCACTAGGGTCACGGGGCGTGACCGTAGTGGGGTGCGTCTAGTGGGTAGTGGGGCCCAATAGAGAAAACCGCTGCTGGCGCGTCTAGTGGGGTCTACTGGGGTGTTCTAGTGGGTAGTGGGGTGGTCTCCACTACCCACTAGCCAGTAGCTGTGCGTGAGCTCTCAGAAGTGGTCGGGGTGGACGTAGACGGAGTGGGGTCCGTTGTCCCGGTAGTTCAACTCACCGCGCTCCGCAGCCGCTTTGAGGGCATCGCGCACGGTCTTGCGATCACGGCCCACGAGCTCCGCGATGGCGGAGGGCTTCATGCCCATGGGGCCCGCGGACTTGATGGCGTCGATCGCTTCCGCGAGCCATGCCGGGCCCGCGTCGCTGTCCTTGTCTCCGCGCAGTGCGGACAGGTTCAGGCCCTGCGTGGGTGCCGTGGGCGTCTCGTCCGCGGCAGCTGGCGCGGTGGGTTCGGCGATGGTGCCGAACTGTTCGTCGATCTCTGCCATGAACTGTGCTGCCAGAGTGTCCGCGTCCGGCTGGTCGCCTTCGCTGCGGAGGGCCGACAGGTTCAGCCCGCCAGCCTTCACGGGCGTCGTCGTAATGTCAGCCCCGGTGTCGGTGCTGGGGGTGTCGTGCATCCAAGCGACGCGGTCGCTGTACCAGCGGTGGGCGTAGCCGGGTCCGGCCGCACTCGCGGACGGCTGGTCGAGTGCGGGGTGGCGCTCGGAGGTGGCGGCGACGATGTCGCGGATCTGGTTGGGCAGGATGCGCCAGTTCTTGAACAGCGCCACCGGTGACTCGGGGGTGCCCATGAACCCGGCGCCTTTGTAGGGGGCTTGGTCGGTCTTGAGTCCGCGGCTGCTGGGGAACATCTTGCCCAGGTCCATGCCCTCGGTCTCACCGCCGGTCAGTGCCACCCGTACCTTGGCCTCGCGCCGGATCATCAGGTTCCCGAGCACCGATCCTGTCGCCCCGAGCGCGGTCAGCACGGTGCGTACACCCATGGCGCGGGCGATGCGGATGACTTCCAGGATCTTCTTTGCCAGCTCCCGCATGTTCTTGTCGTTGCTGGTCAGGATCTCCGCGCCCTCGTCGATGACCAGCATGATCTGCGGAATCTTCGCGCTCACCGGCAACAGGTCAGTGTTCGCGCGGGACATCAGGTCCTGGTAGGCCATCTTCCGGTGCTTCGCGACCCTGACCGCCGTGTCGAGCATCAGGAGTGCCTCCTCGTAGGAGGCGGCCAGCCAGTCCACCCCGGGCCGCAACGGGGCCTGTCCTGCTTCCGGCTGGTGGTTGAGGGCGGGCAGGACCCACGGGAGTCCGGCCGATCCGGCGTTCAGGTCGATCACCCAGGTGAGCACGTCAGTAGCGCGGGCCAACCCGGCGAGGATGACGTGCACCATGTTGGTCTTGCCCGAGCCGGTCGGGCCGACCACCAGCGCGCACTGTTCGCGCAGGTAGGTCAGGATCTCTTCCGCGTTGGTGCGATACCCCCACGGGAGCCCGGTGTGGATGGACAGCGGCCCGTAGTCGCTCGGATAGGGCGTCTCGGTGACCAGGACGTTGACGGTGGTCACGTCGATCAGCACCCGGCCCTGGTCGATGCCGGGCCCGGCCGCGGCGGTGCAGCCGTGCGGCAGCCGCGCGTCCGACGAGAGCCGTCCGGACTCTTTCGCGATCCTGTCGTAGGTAGCTCCGCCTGCCGGGAGTTCGGCATCGATGCTGAAGCCGGTGCCGGTGGGCCACATCTCGACAGCCAGCACGCGCAGCGTGATGCCGCACACCCGCTGGATACGGTCCACCCACTCCGCAGCGATCGCCCGCCGCTCCGCGGAGAGTTCGGCGGCGACCTGGCGTTCGGCTGCGGCGATTGCCTCCTCCTCGCGCGCCTCCTCATACAGGCTCATGGAGTGTGCGGCGGCGCCGATGCCGATGCCGATGGTGGCGAGCGAGCCGAGGGCGGCCCAGGTCAGCGGCCCTGTGGCCATGGCCCAGGTGGTCCAGCTCGCGCCCACGAGCCAAGAGGCGGCGCGGGTGGCGATGGTGCGGCCGGCGTTGCGGGCGCGCAGGCCTGCGATGGCATGGCCCACGGCGCCGGCGGTTCCTGCGGCGAGGGCCCAGCCGGGGGGCATGGAGGTGGCTGCTCCGGTGGTGGCCAGGGCGAATGCTCCGGTGGTGGCGGACAGGGCGCCGGTCACGGGTCCGTGACCGGCGCTCCAGTCCCACACCGGACCGCTGGTGGCGGCCTTGGTGTTGGTGGCCATGATCAGACGTTCCAGCCCTTCTCTGCCTCGGGACCGTTGCGGGGGTCTTCGTGGCGTGCGATGTCCTGCTCGTGCACCTGCCTAAACAGCGGGCCCAGGTCCTCCGCGGCGGACACGGCGTACATCAGGGCGTTGTAGATGTCGGTCAGACCGCCCGCGACTTCCTTCTCCATCGGGAATTCGGAGTCGGAACGCTCCGCGAGGATCTGCATCGTGCGGGCGACGCTCAGCAGGGCTGCGGGCAGGCCTTCGACCATGGCCAGGATCTCCATGCAGCCGTCCGGCTCGTAGGAGTGGGCCGCGGACTCCATCTCGGCTGCGGTCTCTTCGAAGTTGAACCCAGACACGTGCGTCGCCTCCTCAGCGAACGTCGGGGATGGTGCGGTGGGTACCAGTTGAGCGGGCCGCTCCACCTGGTCCTTGATCTCGTTGGGGTCCTGCTCGGCTTCCGCATCCGCGGCAGCCTCTTCGACGTCCTGGGTCTGCCGGATCGCCGCGTCACGCTCGGCTCGCTCCAGCCGGGCCTGACCGAGCAACCTGCGGTACAGGCGACGCCCGGGGTACTGGAGCCAGCGAATGCCGAGCTTGCGCCCCAACGGCGTGGTGAACATTCCGACGATGCCCAGCGCCCCGCCCAGCAGCGCGGCAACCAGCCGTCGGCCCTGCATCCGTGCTGCCGAGCGCCACAGCGCCCGGCGGGCCCGCTTACGCGCGGGTGCCTTGCGCACCGCGGACCGCTTACCCGCGATCTCCTGCCCCGTGCGCTCATCCTTGGCCGCACGCGCCTTGTTGACCAGCGCATTGCGGCCCGACGCCACCTTGCCCACACCTCGAGCAAGGGCCCGGCCCACACGGCCCTTGGCGGGTGCGTGGGCGCTGCGGGCCGTGGCTTTCGCTGCGCGGCGGGCATCGGCGAAACCGCGGCGTGCCGCGGTGGTCTGTGCCCGGTTCGCGGCCCGCGTCGGGGCCGCATTCTGTTTGTCGGTGCGCAGTGCACGCACCTGCCCCACCCTGCCCGTGCCCCCGGGGCGGGCAGTCCCGTGCCGCCTCCCAGGGCGGGCACCGTGTGTGGCCTGCCGGTGTTTACTGCCGCTGGTAGCGGCACCGGCATGCACGCCCGTTGCGGTGCGGGGCTTGCTCCGGCCGCGGCCCGTACTTGTGCCGGCGTTCCGGTTGCGGGACTGCGACGGCACCCCGCCGCGGCGTGATCGCGTTCCGCCCGCGGTCGACGCAGAGCGCGCCCCTGTCCGTGCCGCGGCCTTGCGCGCTGAGCGCCTGTCGCCACGGCGCTTCGTGCGGGCTGCGGCTGCGGTGCCGAGGACGACCGCACCGGTCATGGCGATCGCCGCGGCGACCGGCCCACCGGCCAGGGCTACGGTGGCGACCATGCCGATGGTGCTGTTGGCTCCGGTCGTTGCCAGCGGCACGACGGGCCAACCGCCCGGCGTGTGGTCCAACTCGGCAGCCTCGGGGGCCTGGGAGCGGGGTGTGGGTGGCGGGGTGGCCGGTTCTACCGCTACCGGCTCGGTACTGACTTCGGTCATGCTGCGATCACTCCTCGGTGGAGTAGGGGTCCGGCCGGATCTGTGGAAGGTGAGGGCCGGACCCTGCCGACAGGGGCAGCAAACGGGCGCGCTGGCCTTCGGGAGTCGTGCGAGGTCAGAGCTGGTTGGGTGCGATCTCGAAGAACTGCACCGCGAGCTGGTCGATGCTCAGGCCCATGTCCCGCGCGACGACGGCACGGATCTCCTCGAACGCCTTGGCCCGGGTGCTGCCCTGCGGGCCGGTGGGTAGGTCGGCCGTGCCGCTAAAGGTGGCGAAGCGGCCTTCGCTCGCATGGACGGTCATGACGTAGTGGAAGGTCGTGCTCGTGGCGGCCGTACTCACAGCAGATCTCCTTGCGAGTAGTCGAGTTCAGACGGCTTGCTGCCCGGCGAGATAGGCGCAGGTCACGCACATTCCCAGCGAGGTGGGGATGCAGTAGCCCGCATCGATGCGGCAGTTGGGGCAGGTGCGGCGGGCAAGCATCGCCAGGGCGAGCGCGCCCCACTTGCGTGACGTCATCGGCCGTACCGGCTTGGCCCGGCAGATCTCGTAGAGGTAGGCGACCTGAACCCCGCCGCAACGGCGGCGGGCCCGGCGCATCACCTGCGCGGCAACGGGCTGCCCGCCGGGCCGCAGCCCGAGGGCCCGTAACTGCCGGCGCGTCGCGTATCCGTCCGGCGCGAACCGCCACGGAAACGTAGGGACCCCATACGTGTTGCCGGTGGGGTCGTAGCACTTGCCGAAAGCAGCGGACATCAGCCCTCACCGCCCACGGCCGTCAGGTGCGGACGGCCCGTGTCCTGCTCGCCCTCAAGTCGCTTGTAGACCTTGTGGACGTAGGTGGTGGACCGGGTGGACTTCACCGCGGCCTGAGCGATCGTGTCGCCCATGACCCAGCACGTCCGGATGACATTCAGCGCCTCGTCTGCGGGCAGCTTCTCCCCCGCAGTGGCCCCTTCCTCGTCCCGGGTGGACGACGGGGGGACAGCGAGGGGATACACCTGCTGTCCACCACAGATGACCAGCCGCTTTACCGCCGGATCCGACTCCTGCGGCGCGACCGGCTGCGCGTCTGGGACCGGGGTGAATGCCGGGGTGGCCGCGGAGTGAACGGGGACGCCGTCCCCCTCATTCACCAGGGGACGCAGTTCCGCGATCCTCGCGAGGATCGCCCGCCGGTAATGGGTGATCGCCTCGGCCAGAACGATCAACAGCACCGGGGGAATCGAGTGCAAAACCAGCCCCGCCGGGTCCACCTCCCGCGGCACCCCGAACGGGGAGCCGTCCGGCCACAGAGAGGCCCAGCAGTTCATCAACCACGTGCCCAGACCGGCGAACCAGCGCAGCCCCGACGCCCACCCGGACGGGTTGACCCCGTGCTCCGACAACCTGCCATCCACGATCAGCACCGCCCCGAGCGCGACGGCAACCATGGGATCGAGCAGCCACGCGATCCACGGGGAGATGTGATGCTCGATCCCGAACAGCGTCACATTCGTCGCGGTGAACGCGAGCGCCACCACCGCGACCGCCACCAGCACCTTGGTAAGCCCCGACTGGAGCGACTGCAACGCCGCGATCTGCTGGCGGGGCGAGGTTGGCCGCTTCATGGCGACACCCCGACCGGCACCGCTTCCGCGACGCCCGGACGTTCCGTCGCGGACGAGGGCAGCGTCACCGGTGCGTAGCCCACGAGATAGACCATGGCGCCCGCGTACTCGATCGCCGCTTCCAGGCACAAGGTCGTACCGTCGCCCTGCACGTGACCAGTCACTGCGTCCGGGCTGATCGCAAGCGCCGCACGCCAAGCCTCGAACCCGGCAATGTCGTGGTGGAGCGCGAGTTCCAGCCGGTCCGGGTAGATCGGCGACACATGCACGTGCACGGCCGGCAGATCCGGGAAGTCGACCGCCAGCATGCGCAGCACGCGCAGCGGGGCGGTCAGGTAGTTCAGGGTCAGGTCGTTCATGCCGCAGCCCTCTTGCCCGCACGCGGACGACGGCCCACGGGACGCGTCAGCGGGACGACGTTGAACAGCTCCGGGGCAAACGCCTCGATCGCCTCCGCGGCAACCGCGCTCACTCGGTCCGCAAGCTCCGGACTGTCCGCGAGGATGTCCCGAGCCGCATCTTCGCGAGCCGCCCGCTCCACCTCGCTCTCACCCTCGACGCCCAGCCACAAATCCAGCGGGGTACCCAGAGCAAGTTCTACGAACTCAGCCGCCGTAACAGCCACATGACCAGCAACGATGTACTTCATGGGTCGTACTCCTCTCACAGTGGAACGGCCCGAACAGCGGCCCCGGTGTTCGAGCACCGGGGCCGCACGCCGTTGTGAACCGGGGAAATTCCGGCTCCCCTCAACCCCGCCCGTACGAGACGGACGGAGGAGGCAACCGGCCACAGCGCGCGGAGCGCGGTGGAAGAGTTGAGAACGTGCAGAGCGCGCACCCTTGGGTCGCGCTTAGACCGCCTTTTCTGAGGAGACGGTGGCCTCATCACGCTGTTGAGTTTTCAAAAAGCAGCCGCTGTCTTCGGACCCTTCTCACGGGGTTCTCCGAGCGGTCTTCAGATTGACCCGTGTCAATCTGAAGGTCAAGCGGTTCGGTCGTCAGAGCTGAGATTGACCTAGGTCCGGTTACGCTCGGGGCTATGGATTCGAGCCCCGCCATCAAGGCGACTGCCAAGGAGATCGCCGCGCACTACCGCAAGGAGATCGCAGATGGGAAGCGTGCTCCTGGCTCCCAATTGCCCCCAGCGCGTGATCTGGCCAAGAAGCTGAGCGTTCAGCTCATGACCGTGCAGAACGCCTACGGCCAACTTCGCGATGAAGGCTTGGTTCTCACGCAGCAGGGGCGAGGGACCTTCATTCGAGACCCATCGGTCCCCCTTGGCTCCGAACCAGGCAGTAGCCCGGCCTTCGCCGCCCTGGCGCAAGAGCTCAGCTCGATTCATGAGGCCCTCCGTCAGGTCGGTGAGCGCCTGGACCGCCTTGAGCAGGCAGTTGGTGGCGACTCCCCAACCTCGCGTTGAGCTCAGTGAGATGCAGAGCTTCCCGTTTGGCCTTTTCTCATTGATCGCTGACATGCCAATGAGCATGCAGCTGCGAACGACTGAGGACCCGGACAGTTTGTCCGGGTCCTATTTCCTTGCAGGTCAATGGGGTTGAGGATGCGTCATTTCATGGCTTCATCCACAGCGTCCAGGACAGCATCCCAGGGCAGAACGCGTCCCGCCGACGCCTCGCGAGGCTCATAGAGCGGCCACACGTCTGGCCCGTACACGAGCCGCACGCCCCCATCCCGGAGGGTGTCGATGTGTCGTTGCCACGCAGGATGTCGGGCGTGCGCCGCATTCACCCGAGGGAAGACGACAACGGGAAGCCCGAGCGTCCCTATGGCTTCTCCTACCTGCGTCAGCGCCTGATTGTCGGCAATCCCTGTTGCAAGCTTGGCCACCATGTTGGCGCTGGTCGGTGCCACTACGTAACAGTCGACAGCCGGATGGGGTCGTGTGTCTGCGGGAAGCCGCGGCACATCCCTCACCGGTAGACCAGTCAGCTCTTCCAGTCGGTCCAGTTCGCCACTCGTCCGCAGCCAGTCCCCAGCCGTAGGGGTCAACGTCACGGCAACCCGCCAACCGCGGTCCATTGCGGGCTCAACCAGCCCGGTACGGAGCACTTCCACCCCGCCGGCCGCCGAACCTACGACACCCAGAACCCCACGCTTCCCCGTGCTCACTGCACCGCCCTGCATCGTTGAGCCATCACGAACACCTCGGATGAGCGCGAGCCCGCAGTTACAGGCGATTGCTTGGTCAGATCCCGGAGCGTCTCGCGCACGCGAGGATTGTTGCGTACGAGCTGAGGGGATGTGCGTTCCGCCTTGCGTAGCTCCGCAAAGGCCTGGTCGCCGTTCCCGGCCAACGACAGCGCACGGGCGAAGTCGATCCGGTGGGACACACTCCGCTCCTGCGGCATGTGGTCGACGTTGATGTCGCCGTTCTCGACTACGTACCCGACGTTGTCCAGGTCCAGCTCAATAGACAACCGATGCAGCTGGACATTCGTGGGGCCGAATCCCGTCTGCCAGTAGTTCTCATCGGAGCCGAGATCGTCCGCGAGTTCTTCAGCGCTGTCCAGGAGGCGTGTTGCAGTCGGCCGGTCCTGGTGCCGCGCAGCCGCGACTGCGGCTCGCAGGTGAATCATGCCGAGCAGGCTCAAGGCGTTCGGATCGCCCTCCGCTACCCGAGGAGCCAACCAGGTTGCCGTAGCGTCGCCCAGCTGCATCGCAGCTTCGTACCTACCGTTCGCGAGCAGTGCATGCGTGCCTGACCGCGCAGCTGAGGCCAGTACCAAGGGGTCATCGGACGCATCCGCCGCTTGCATTGCGCGTTCAGCCGCCAGCCAGGAGATGTCCGACTCCCCGATCTTCGCGAGAGTCGTGGCCGCGAGGTGGTGCGTCCGGGCCGATACTGCCCAGCAGTCGTGCTGGTCCTCTTCGCGACGTGCCGCGCGATCCTCCAGCTCTTGAGCGGTCTCGAGTAGCGCCGGTAGGGCAGCAATCACGCTGCCCACACGACCGCCCTGGTAGTCGTTCCATGCCTTCTCGACGCGTACGGCTGCTGGGGCGGGGGTCGGGAGTTGCGCGTCCACCTCCGGTCCGAAGAGGAGGCGTGAAAGCCGCCGCGGGCTCATGAGCGCGTCGCGCACGGCCGGCACGTCATCCTGCTGCTTCTCGTCCTCAACCAGCATGGTCTGGCCCACCAGATCCCCGAGGGGAACCCGGAGGATGCGCGCGAGCTCCGCGAGCATGTCGATGCGGGGCGGCTTGCGACGTCCAGTCTCGGCCTTCGCCAGCCAGTCTGTGCTCCTGCCGACCAGTCCGGCCAGCACCTCCTGCGTGTATCCGCGCCGCTTCCGGTAGAACGCGATTCGTTCGCCGATGCTGAGGTGATCTCCGAGACCACGCATGGGGTGTTGCCTCCCGTTGCTTCGTAGGGGCACGCATCCATCACGGTACCGAGCGGCGTTCGTGACAGGTCTGGGCGTGCGTTAGAAATCGAACACATGATTGAATCTTGCTCATGGCCCACACGCCACCGGTGCCGACCTGTTGTGGCGGGTGCAGGCCGGGCGTCTGCTGCCGGTCATGCAGCCGCTGCCGGACGGCACTCATCTGACCCTGATCGCCGACCGCCGCTCCGGGGACCGGCTGGCCAACTGGCTACACCGCGGGCGCAGCGCCCCACTGCCACAGCTGACCGCCATGACCATGCGCGTGATCAGCTACCAGATCAGCGTCACCGCCGCCGACGGCACCTCGCGCTGCAGCACCGTCCGCCTGGTCACCACCCTGCTGGACCCCGACCGGCACCCGGCGGCTGAGCCAGCCGCCCTCTACCACCAGCGCTGGGAGATCGAGACCGCCTACTACGGGCTGAAAGTCACCCTGCGCGGCGCGGACCGTGTCCTGCGTTCCCGCACCGTCGACGGCGTCGAGCAGGAGCTGTACGCACTGCTGGCCGTCTTCCAGATCTCCCGCATCGCCATGGCCCAGGCCGCCACCGCCACCGGCATCGACCCCGACCGGCTGTCGTTCACCATCGCATTGCGCACCGCACGGCACACAGTGATCACCGCGGACACCTCCGGCCCGGCCCGACTGGCAGCCGTCCTGCTCGACGCACGCAACCTCACCACCCCACGACGCCGGCAGCGCACCAGCCCCCGCTGTGTGAAACGGACCCTGTCGCCCTACGCCTACAACAAGACCAGCGGCAGCGTCGGACACAAGACAAACGTGACCATCACCGTCACCCTCTTGACTGGCCCCGCCAGACCCAAACTTCCCGGTCTTGGGCTTTAGGCAGCCACCATGGGGCGAGCCTCGAAGATCGGGGCCCACATCGGGCTATTGCGGGCAGATCCAGAGACTGCCCGAGTCGCGGGAAGCTTACGGGCCCCGATCTCTCGCCCCATGGCAGCTCCCGCCCAAAGCCGCTCCACCGACCTCTACCGCATTACTCCGCCCGGCGAGATCATCAGCCCTTACGCCTCTTACTGCGGTCGAATCCGTTCAACTCGCTGCTAACGTTATTTATCTCGACGTAGGCAGAATATAGGCGCGGGATCACGAAGATGAAAACGATCAACACATAGGAACTGAGCCCTGCCGCCAAGGCCGCCCAGAATCCCTGCAATTGACCGGCCTTGGTAGCTCCCACGTTCATCCCGATGACGAGCGCAGCAGCATCAAACGCGCACACAAGCGATCCCGTTAGGAGATGCGCGGCTGTTTCGTCCAGCATCCCCCTCTCGACTTCAAATCTGCTTGCGCCACCGGAACTATCCCATTCGGTGATCTTCAATCGCAGCGTCGATAGATGCGTAAACGCGCTGAGCATGCCTCCCGCCATCAATGCGACTCCTGTGAGTAGAGCGGCGGGGGCTGCGAGACGACCGCCCCTGCCCAGCATCAGAGCGAATACAGCTACGGGAAGGAGCAGTGATAGCCGGGCGACAATATCTGCACGCGGCCGCGTCGTGTCCCGGCCATCCGTGAGTCCCTTCCAGTGCCCACGAAGCACCGGCAGGACGTTGAACCTTTCGGACACGACACGCCTCCCCCAGAGTCAGGAGACGGGCCACTCGATGGCTACCTTTGCAGCAGGCTGCAGCGTGAGCGCCGTCTCTCTTACTGCAGCATAGAAGCTGGGTGTGACAACGGGCTGATGCTCCGACAGGCGGTAGGTGAAGACCTCTGCCATCTGATCAGGCTTGACTCGCTTGATCTGGCCGTCGGGATCTTCGATCTCGACCCATCCATCGTCAAGGTCCATGTTTTCGATCTGAGGTCCCACGATGGCCGCCAGCTGCTGGACGCCCTGGGCCGTGGTCACGGCATTTCCGTGCTCGCCGTTGGCCTTCTTGTTGCGCCGATACCAATCCCTGACTACTTGAAGAGTTTGGTCCATTCGTCCGGTTACGGCGAGGGATGCCGTAATCTCAACATCCCTGACGTCACGGGTTCTACCAGCGGTCACGGAATGCTTGACGAGAACCAGCTTCTGAGCTTGTCCCTCGCGGATCATCTCAGCGAGTCGATCTTCATCCGCTAGCGCATCTACGGTGATCCGCCACCAGGCACCTTCGCGAGCCCCCTCCGTGGCTTCATCCCGCGACTTCTTCTTCATCCAACCCGTGAGTGAAGAAACGGGACATGCGCGCCCGATTGTCTCGACGGCCATGATGCCTGTGTCGCCATCGTCAGGGAAAGCGAGAACTACGCGATGCAGATTACTCGCCGCTTTGTCTGAGATGTCAGAGTCACTCTCTGCGTCATCTCCGATTGCTTTCCCGTGGCTTCCAATCTTTCCAGCCCACACCGTGGCACGAATGGTGTTGTCGACGACACGTACTTCTTCAACTCGTATCGCGGGCTGACCGACGGAACCTGACTCCTCAAGTTTCGCCTGTCCCGGCTCCGTTGGGTCCCCGATAGCCGTGCCTATTGAAAGTGACTTGAGGAGACGCTCGGCTATCTCCGCGTAGGGATCACCGCCACAGTCCTTGAGGTTCACGGGAGTTCGCTTGCTCCCTCGAAACACCTGGAAGCCGAAGAGCCGATACCCGTAGGTTGCCATGGGCGGTCCTGACGTTCGTAGTTCCCTGACTGCATAGAGTAAGGAAGGGGTGACGCTCTCGTCCATCCCTGTCCGGAATTCTCTGACGGTACTGAGCGCCTCGACTCCAGGTTGTGCGTGAGCTCGCATCTTGGTGACTGGGGGCGGGCGCGAGTGCGGTCTACTTCCCTTGCGGCTTCCTCGGGTCAAGCAGCAGCACGTGCACGACTGTCGTGATGATGAAGGCCCAGACAACGACTGCGAACCATCCGTTCACCTGGGGTTGCACGATGGCGAAGCCGAGGACGGTCGCGCTCAGGACGGTGTACACGGCCGTGATCCGCCACCCGACAACGCGCCGGTACGAGGCGACGATGAACGGGAGGCAAGCGAGGACCGACATGCTGAGGAGGGGGACGACGGCCCAGGCGTACCGGTGCCATGGCCGGCTGAACATCCGCGGCCGAGTCGTCTGCGTCAGGTACGGGCTGGGATGGTCTCGTGGCGTTCCCATGCAGCACAGCATGGCCGCTCTTGGGTTGCTTGGTCAGGGGTTGACAAGCATTGATGTGAATTGGCCGCGCCCAGCAGTGACCTGGAGCGCCGGCCGCCGAGGACGTTCTCCGAAGCTGGGCGGCGACTGTCTTGTCTGCCAGTGCCGTTGCGGGGGCGCAGCTCGTAGCCGTCTGGCTCAGGCTCTACAACGGTCGCGCGCCGATGCGACCCGAACGCGCCCTTTCGACCCTAAACATCCGTGCTCACTCTCGAAACCATGGGGGCGACTGGGGGCAACCACGGGATCGTTTGCCAACGCTGTCATGACGACGGCCCGACGGTAGGTGAACGCGGCCGCATCAGTCTCATGGCCCTGCTCTGCGGACGCTGTTGGAACGCGCACGCCAACGAGATTGCCATCCACGAGGGCGCCACAGACACGCCCAGGCCCGACCCCGATCCTGATGACGTGTCTCCGTACGAGCCACCGTGCTGCCCTCAGTGCAAGGCTGAGGTTAGGCCCTACCCCACCAACTATGACCGGTGGGTCCATCTCGCTACCAGGGACTACCCGGCGAAGGACGTGCCTCCTCGCTATCGCTGGCGGCTTGTGTCCATCCGGGCTCGTTACTCCAGCGTCCCCATGGATGTTGTGGCCGTGCGGGTCCGCGGAATCGAACCGCTTCCCAGCGACCTCGTACGCCCTGCCCATCGGGCGGTGTGCCTCAGCCCGGATGCCATGGATGAAGTCGAGCAGGAGCAAGTCTCGGGCCCGTAGGGCAGCGGTAGGCGAGGTGGAAAACATCGGAGGCGCGGCCCAAAGTCGCGGACGGCTCCGAGCAGGGATCTCGCCAGACTCGGGTCCGGCACGTACCCTCAACCCTTCTTGTGGAATTGACGGAGCATATAAAGCACGGCACCTTCGGTGACATCTTCGGTGGTGCAGGCGCGCCGGAGTGACGTCGGCGAGGACACCGCGGCTGCCGGATGGAGGCACTTGCCCCGATGTGTGGGTCAGCGGTGCTTCTCTAGGGATTGAAACACCGTCTGGCCAGGGCGTTTAACCCTGTGTTCTTGACCCTCTCCAAGACCGGTCCGACCGCTCGATTGCCCCTAAGTAGAACCGCTGCCGGCTGGCCCGTTGGATGATGGCTGGGACAATGTCGATGCATCTTGGGGAGGGGGTCCGAAAGAGCCTCTAAGCGAGCCCATAAAGTCTCTGGGCCCCATACCCAGACGCCTACCACCCCAGAGGGTTGCTGGCCCCAAGAGAAATATCAATGCCGCAGGCACGGAGGCGGCAGGTGGCACACCCACAGCAGTGGCCAAACCAATAACAAGAGCCGCAACCGCAGCACCCAGAATGACAATCCAAGCGTCGCGACGGTCGCGCTGTGTATTCGTCGAATTAATGAAGGCGGAGTTTGCTTCGGTGGCGTCGGGAATGTCCAGTAGAGACATCCATCTCTCATCAATTAGCCGCTCTAGCACATCCCTATGGAGGCGAGCGAATTCCGGCAATTTGTCCGTGCCGTGTCTGAGAACCCCCTGTGTAGCTATCCTGAGTTCGTTTTGTACTGCGGTGATGTGCAGGGAGACTCGCTCATATTGCTCCGGGGTGGCCGAACTCCATCTCACCTTGGCAAAGCTTGACAATTCATCGCTAAATTTCTTCGCCAGATCATCGAGGGTCAGAATACTCCCCGACCCTTTGATGATCCAGTAAACCTCCTCCAGTACGAGGAAGCATCTTCGCACAGCGCCAAGGTCTGCCGCCAAGTAGGAAAGGTGGAGCATCATGCGATGAAAGGCGATGAGCGCCACAACGGAAATTACTATTCCTCCGCAGAAGGAGACGAACTCATTCAGGTCGCCCCACGAGTAGGTTCGATCCGTTAGGCCCGGAGATTTTCCGCCGCCGATGATTCTGTCGGAGAATGCAAGGAACGCCGCCACAGAGACGAAGAGTAGAAGTATGTTTCTCCGGAACCAGGTAAAGGCGGAGTCCGCCTTCGCATATTTCTCGGAGTATGACTTCATGCTTTTCGTTGGGGCGTTGCCGACAGCGCGAAGAGCCGTCACTGCGTGACGCACTAGAATTCTACCGTGGCGTTTCCTCTGAGGTATCGGTACGGGAATCAAGGGGAATAGGCTGGGACTCTTCCATGGCCTTAGATAAGACCCAAGGAATCTCAAGTACGCGAAAAAAGCGTACGTGAGTACGGGGATCACAATCCAGGTAAGTGCAAAACTCCCTACGGCTAGTTGCCAATCATGGAGTTTCAATTAGTCCCCCCGCTTAAGTCGATGCCGAGATATCCACGTTTGATGCGACTCCTGTGGCATCGGATAGGCTACCTTGTCGTCCAATTCTTGGTATGCAACTTTCAGGAACTCGATGGACTCATTGGTCGGTGCGGTTATCGACTCTGTGCGAGTCGGCCCCGCCGAGGGTTCCGAGAAGCGGACGCGTGATCGCCCCAGCGCGTTCGCTGTACCAGAACCGTGCCCTGCCAAGGCTCAAGGTTCGGGTGCGGCCGGAGTATCGGCCGCCCTGGTGGGAGATCTGCAATTGACGGCCAGGTAGCCGCTCCAGCCCGCTCGGGGCGAGCCAGAGCGTTTGCTGCACTGATGCATGCACCTACCGTGTCCCAGACAGCGGGCCCGTCCATCTCAGCCGGGTGAGGCAGGGGTGCGTGGGCCATGTGTGGGCCAACATGCTGGAAGAAATGGTCGGCTAGCGCATAGGCGCAGGTCACACTGCGGTGCGGCCGTGACATCACGACGCTCTTGAAAGCCGTCTCCCTCCCGTGGCACTCACGGGAGGGAGACGGTTGGGTGCTAGCGAAGCGCTTCGGTGTGCAGGCGTCGGGCGGTGGCAGCGAGGAGCCGGCGAAGCTTGTCCTTGTTGACGCCGTAGGTCTTGAGGGCGTGGCAGTTGGGACACAGGGCGATCATGTTTGAGGGGATGTCAGGTCCGCCCTTGGCCAGGTCTTGTACGTGGTCGACCTGCAAGATTGGCTCGCCCGCTGTAGTGCGTTCCTTGGGGTGGCCGGCGCACTCGGGGCTCTCGCAGTTGTCCTTGCTGCGTCGGATGACTGCCGCTCTTGCGCTGGGGTCGCGGACGAAGCGGTCAGCGAGTGAAGGCTTCTTCAGCTGCCCTCGCTGCTCGGCTTTGGCTTCCGCGTTCTGCGTCAATCGCCGGTAGGCGTCCTCGTCACTCTCCGAGGTGTCGCGCACTTCTGGGTCTAGGTCGCTTGGGCGGTAGGCGTTTGTGTCGTCGTGCAAGGCGCCCGTGTCAGCATCGAGCGCATCGAGGACATCCGCCGGCCACGTCTCGCGCTCCGGCGAGGGCACGGGGGCCAGTACCCATAGAAACTCCCGGCGCCACTGCTTGTCCTCTCCGACGCCCCATCGCAACCGGCGTTGCACGATGACGGTCCACGTTTCGAAGCTGAACTGCTTCTGGAAGGGCTTGTGCCAGTAGCGCAGAGGGCGGCCGGCAGACTGGTACTCGGCCATGAGCTCATTGCCGTCTGTGATCTTCTGGTCGCCCGAGAGCCCGTCTCCGACGTAGGCGATCCAGTCCGTATCCGGCATGCGGCCGTCGGCGTACGGCCCCTTGTCGTCCGAGAAGGCGCTCAGGATGCCGTCGGCGGTACAGCCGATGCCTGCCATCTTCTGGCCGCCATAGGTGCGCCAGATGGCGTCTCGGTCCTTGAAGCTTTCACCGAGCTGGGGGCGTAGAGCGTCGGCCCACCTGCCGGCGAGCAGGTCGTGCAGCCCGAAGTCCTTCAGTAGGTCGGGAGGCAGCGGGAAGAAGTAGCGCAGGATGAGTCCGGCCGCGGCTGACGCTGCGGCTTCAGGGTGCGATTGCAGCAGAACGTAGTCGTCCTCACGGAGCCCGCCGGCGGGGTCTACCTGGTTCAAGGACTCCGGGGTAGGGCGCCGCCCGCGGCTGGTGAGGACGAGATCCTCTGCACGGTCCAACACCCACAAGTCATCGCGCACGAGTGCCCAAAACGGGTATCGCACGCCGTCCATGCCGTCATCGACCTGGGCGTACTTCTCCAACAGCGGGGCCACAGCATCGCGCGTAGCCGACCACGATCGCATACGTGGGGCGCCGGCCACAGCCTGGCCGATGGCCCACAGGAGAAGCACGGGCCGGTGCAACGCCGGGCCGGCCGCGCGCCGTGCTGGCCGCACGTCTCCCACACGTCGGTGAAAGGTTTTGGGCGGCTCCACGACGGTGAAGCCCTCCCGCCTCAACCAAGCCACCGCATGCTTGAGACCACCACTGAGCCCGGGGGACGAGGGCTTGAGCGCTACGCCGAAGTCGTACAGGTGGGCAACGCCAGCTATGGCCTTCGAGTCGTACTGCCTCCCCTCGTGCACGATTAGGTAGGTTGCAGCCGCGCGGAAGCCGTACTCAGCACGGAAGGCCTCCGTCCCAAGTCGGTCGTGCTCAGCAATCGCTCGCAGGATCCCCGCGCGCGTGATCTCGGAAGGTGCCATGGGTGACACCGTAGATCAGAGCACTGACAACGGACTGGGGTCCTTCCCTACGAGGGCGTTAGGCGCGACGCATGGTCGTAGCTGTATCCGCAGAGGACACTCCGGTCTCAGTTGCAGTCTCAGTTGGTGCTGATTCCGGTTTGGTTCGCCACGGGCATCGCATCCTCGATTAGGCGTAGGCGAAGCAGAGCTGGGCCCTCTAGTCGCGACCCGGAGCTCTCAGTTCAGGTCATCGAGGCCCGTACAGGCGGCGTGGGTCGGCTGCGATGGCGGGTGTTCGCCTGATTAACGGCGTGAGCGCCTGCGACGATGTCGGCATGCCGACGCCTGGAACCCCTCTCCCCGCTGCACTCATCCCGGACTGCACCAAACCGGAAGCTCACCACGCGGCCTACAAAAGCGCCAAGACCGCCGACGCGATCTTTGTGTGCATCGCTCGCCAGGGATCGCGCTGGAAGGTGGAGCTTGACGCTTTTTCCAGCAGTGGGCCCACCATCCCGGACGAGGCAGTGGCTGTCCTGCGGTCTGCGGTTGAAGTATTGGTATCTGCTGGCACGGTGACGCAGGCCAACATTGCACCTGACTACATCTCCATATGGGCGATCGAGAGTGAGCAGAAGGCACGCGAAATCGCGGCCGCGTTCCATGCCGCCATGCACGGACTCCGGCAGCTGTATATCGCCGTTCCAATCCCGCGTAGAAGGGTCTAGCCTCCGAGGCTCGCGGTGCCTCACGCCGAGGCGGGCGGTACGGCCAGCGGACCACGGATCTGCGGACCACACGCCGGCTCCTGCGTCGCGCGCAGTGAGCTAAGCAAGCCTTGGAGAATTCCTGGAGATGATCTTGCGTCGGGATCCCTGATGCACCAACGGAGACCGATACTCTCCAACGCCCTGACCTGCACATTTGGCTTAGAGCACAGATAGGCGATCTTCCAGGGCCTAATTCGGGACGAAGAGGTCGTGGGTTCAAATCCCGCCACCCCGACGCTGCAGTACGAGGTCAGGGCCGGTTTCCTTCAGTGGAAACCGGCCCTGCTTCGTTGTGCGTGACCAACTGCGTGACTACCCCCGCAGAGCACCATGGCTTCGGCCACGCTTTGGGAACTCAGCCGTGACGACGCCGCCGCCTCCGCTGAAGCCAACTCGCGCTCAGGAACGTGACAGCGATGACGGATATAACGACGGCGCCCAGAATCGCCGTCGCCCCCGCTGAGATCACGACAATGGCCCACCAAGGCGGATCACCTTGCATGCTCACCCCTCCTGATCGTCTCCCAATGACGCCAGGGAGCAGGGGGCGGTTCCCGGAAGCGAAGCCAGGCGAAGTCGCGGTACAGCACGGAAGTACAGCAACCGCAGCAACGACCATGCCGTGAGCCGCGATGGGCGGGTGGGTAGCGGTTCACGAGCCCTCCTTCGGCCGAGCCGAAGCACTTCCGGCGACTCGGACGCGGCCGTCCCTGACCAGTGCGACACGCTTGCGGCACACCTAAAGGTCGTGCGCCCCTCCGGTCCGCTCGAACCGGCTGAGGGCCGCCGTGAGCTGGAAGGCACGTGGGTCAGTGTCGCCACCCACGCTCATAGCGTGAGCCCCTCTGCGTCGGAGCGCATTCCGGAGCCGGACTCTCAGGTGGAAGCGTGACGCCGGTCGTGACGACACTGGAAGCATGAGAGGCCGGACTTCATCGGAAGGTCCACCGCCGCGGACTGCAACCGCGAAACGGGTCGACTACACGGGAGCCGTGTACGGCTCACTGCTTGCCGCCTCGGTGGTGGTCGGCGCCGGATCGCTCGGTTCGTTCCCGCGCTTGGAACTTGTTCTGTTGCTGCTCTGCACTGGTGTGGTGTTTTGGGCGGCGCATGTCTTCGCCCGCCTCTTCGGGGAGAGGATCGCGTACGTGCCAATGAGCGGCCAGGAGATCCGGCGGGTGTGTGCAGCCGAGTGGCCGATCGTCAAGGCAGCGGTCCCACCGGCCGCCGCGGTCGCCGTCAGTCCGCTGCTGGGGCTCGGACCGGAAGGGACCGTGTGGCTAGGCCTCGGCGTCGCGATCGCCGGCCAGGTCGGCTGGGCGGCGATGGCGGCGCTCCGCGCGGGCGCGACCGGCCGTCTGGTACTGGCCGCCGGGGCGGTCAACCTGGCCCTCGGCCTCCTCATAGTGGTCCTCAAAGTCGCCCTGAAGCACTGAGTGCGCGTACCTAATTACCCATCGCGGGTGAGGGCTGGTTCCCGGCTCGCGCCGGGCATGGAAGGGCTCGGCCGACGTGCCGGATCCGTGCCGGATCGAGCGGTCACGCACGGTCAGCCGGGGCGTGTGGAGGTGCACGGCCGGCAAGCAGGCGCAGCGTCGCTGTAGATCCGCTGACCTGCGACGTTCGGTTGGAGGGTGGGACCAGGCTTATAAGGCAGTGGCCGGACTTCCCGCCTACCCGCAATCCAAAAGGGCGCTGTCAACGTAGTGTGAATGGAGAGCCGCAACCCGGGGAAACGCCCCGTTCAGCCGGTTCCCGTACAGCGGGGATCTTGGCTGCAAGGCATGCTCCTCGTCTGTGCGAGGCGACGCCTGCGACCACGCCGCTCCTCCCCTTCGGCTGCGGCTACGCATCTCGTGCCGCTGAGAGTTGCGCGAGACGATGGAGGAAAGGGTGCATCCATCATGCGAGCACAACGCGCGAGGCGTCTCGCCGCGGTGTCCACGGCCGGCATTCTGATGGCCGGCGGCGCTGCGATCGGCGCAGCAGGCACGGCCGAAGCAGCCCCTGCCGTGCACACTCATGTGACCACCAACTGGTGCGGCGACCTCGATAACTGGGGCGGAAACTGCTTCGACCACCGCTTCGACCACCGTTCCGATCACCGCTTCGACCACCAACGCTTCCTCATCACCCCCGGAGGTTTCGTGATCATCGTGCTCTAGTACGCCCTTGGACATATCGTCGAGTCGGTGCGCGCCGCAGTGTCGCGATCGGTTCGCCGGGGGTCCGTTTCACGGCTGGCGCGCGCCGGCACAATCGTGCGGGACAGAGACCTCCTCCGCGGCACGTGCAGTGTGAGTTCCGGCCGACGATGTCCTCTGCCCGGGCCCGGCGGGCGGCCGAGGACGCGGAAGGGCGGCGTACCCCGACGCGGTGTCGGAGTATGCCGCCCTCGGGCGGGACGAGCTGCGGGAGGCGGCCCGCGCGGTCGTCTCGGCTACTTCGGATCGCGGTTGAAAGCCGCTTTCGACCAGTAGTAGCCGAGCGCGGAGAGAGCCAGGCACCAGGCGATGGCGATCCATCCGTTGTTGCCGACCTCGCTGCCGAGCAGCAGCCCACGCAGGGTCTCGATGGCCGGGGTGAATGGCTGGTACTCGGCGATCGGCTGGAACCAGCCCGGCATCGCGTCGACCGGGACGAAGGCACTGGAGAGGAGCGGCAGCAGGATCATCGGCATCGCGTTGTTGCTGGCCGCCTCGGCGTTCGGGCTGACCATGCCCATCCCGACGGCGATCCAGGTGAGCGCCAGGGCGACGAGCGCGAGCAGCCCGAATGCCGCCAGCCACTCCGGGGCCGTGGCGTCCGTGGACCGGAAGCCGATGGCCACGGCGACGGCGCCCACGAGGACCACGCTCATGACCGACTGCAGCACGCTGCCGACGACGTGCCCGATGAGCACGGACTGGCGGTGGATCGCCATCGTGCGGAACCGGGCGATGATGCCCTCGGTCATGTCGTTGGAGACGGACACCGCGGTTCCGACCACGGTGCCGCCGATGGTCATCAGCAGGATGCCCGGCACGACGTAGGCGATGTACTCGGAGCGATCGGCGCCGCCGCCGCCAATGCCCGCGCTCATCACGTCGCCGAAGACGTAGACGAAGAGCAGCAGGAGGACGATCGGCGTGAGCAGGAGGTTCAGGGTGAGGGACGGGTAGCGCCGCGCGTGCAGCAGGTTGCGGCGCAGCATCGTGGTCGAGTCACGCACGGCGAGGGAGAGGGAGCTCATCGGAGAGCCTCCTTGCGCTGGTCGGTGTCGCCGGTCAGGGCGAAGAACACGTCGTCGAGGTCAGGGGTGTGCACGGTCAGCTCGTCGGCCTCGATGCCGGTGGAGTCCAGCCAGTCGAGGATGGAGCGGAGCTCGCGCTGGGTGCCGTCGCTGGGGATCTGCAGCGTGAGGGAGTCGTCGTCCCGGGTGACCTCGCGCAGCACGAGGGCGGCGCCCTGATAGGCGGTCGGGTCGGAGAAGCGGAGCCGGACATGCCCGCCGGGGATCAGCCGCTTCAGCTCTTCTGCGGTGCCCTCGGCTGCGATCTTGCCGTCGTTGAGCACGGCGATACGGTCGGCGAGCTGGTCGGCCTCCTCCAGGTACTGGGTGGTGAGGAAGACGGTGACGCCGTCGGAGACCAGCTCGCGGATGATCTGCCACATGTTGTGGCGGCTGCGCGGGTCGAGGCCGGTGGTGGGCTCGTCGAGGAAGATGATCCGCGGGTTGCCGACCAGGGTCATGGCGATGTCGAGGCGGCGCTTCATTCCGCCGGAGTAGGTGGAGGCGGGCTTCTTCGCGGCCTCGGTGAGGTCGAAGCGCTCCAGCAGCTCGGCGGCGGTGCGGCGGCCCTCGCGCTTGGACAGGTGGTGCAGGTCCGCCATGAGGAGCATGTTCTCCTCGCCGGTGATCAGGCCGTCGACGGCGGAGAACTGCCCGGTGACGCCGATCGCTGTGCGCACCCCGTCCGGTGACGTGGCGACGTCGTGGCCCGCTACCTGGGCCTGCCCGCCGTCGGCGGCGATGAGCGTGGAAAGGATCTGCACGGTGGTGGTCTTGCCGGCGCCGTTGGGCCCGAGCAGTGCGAACACGGACCCGGCCGGGATGTGCAGATCGATGCCGTTGAGGACGGTCTTGTCGCCGTACGACTTGCGCAGACCGTGGGTGGAGACGGCGGCGGGCGACTGCGGACCGCCGCCCCGCCTGGACGTGGGCATGACAGATGAAGGCATGGAGCCCTCCCGTTCGAAGGCTGAAGGAACTGGGGGAAGTGGGCGAGTTGGCGGGGCCGGTGCTCAGGCCCGGGCGCGGCGCACGTCGATGTTGCCGTAGCGGGTCCGGGCGCGGACCTCGACAGTGTCCTCGCTCTTCTCCGGGGTCTCGGAGGCGGTGAGCGTGTTGCTCACCTGCCCGCGGCCGGAGCTGACGTCGAGCCAGGCGGCGGTGCCCTCGCGGATGCCGATCTCGATGGCGCCGTAGGAGGTCTCCAACTGGACGGTGCCGCGGGCGACTTCGGCGACGCGCAGGGTGCCGTGGGCGGTGGTGGCGGCGACCGAGCCCTCGGCGCGCGCGATGTCGATGTCGCCGTTGGCGCCGTTCACCCGCAGGTCGCCGGTCGCGGCGCCGACGGTCGTGGTGCCGTGCGAGTTCTTCAGGACGGCAGGGCCGTCGACGGTGCCGACGCGCAGGCTGCCGGAGCTGGTGGTGATCTCGGCCATGCCCTCGATCCGGTCGACCGTGATCGAGCCGTGGGAGGCGGTCAGCTGGAGGGGTCCGGTCGTGTCGAGGCGGACGTCACCGGACGAGGTCTTCACCCGGACCTCGCCGAGCCGGCCCTCGCCGAGCACCTGGGCCCAGGCGCCGGTCATGTCGACGCGCGAGCCCGTGGGCAGTTCGACCGTCACGTCGACGGTGCCGGTGCGCCCGACGAGATTGCTGCGCTTGGGTGTCCTGACGGTCAGGACACCGCTCGCGTACGTGACCTCGGTCTGGTTGGCCGACCGCACGTCCTGGTCCCGCTTCGGGTCGCGGGGCCGTACCTCGACGACGGTGTCGAGGCGGTCGCCCGCGGTGAACCGGATGGAACCGGCGTACACGTGGGCGGTGGCGGAAATCGGTTCGGGAGTGTCGAAAGAAGGCATGGCTGTACCGTCCTTATGAGTCCTTGGGTCGTCCCCGCTGGTGGGACGTGGTGTGGGTGAAGTGGGGCTTGCGCGGGCGCGGCTAGCGCACCCAGCCCGTGAAGCTCTGTCCGATGGTGCGGGTCCTCTCCGTCGTACGCGGCGTGCCACCGCCGTCGACCGCGGCCGAAACGGCCCGCACCAGCCACGCGTTGACCGACAGGCCCTCGCGGCTCGCGGCCTCCTCGGCGCGCGCCTTGAGGTGGGCCGGCAGACGCAGATTGACGCGGGCGGTGCCGCCCTCGTCGCCCTCTGCGGGCGCCTGCGCCTTGAGCGGTTCGACGGGCGCGGCCGGCTCCGTGGGGCCGCCGTCGGCGGGCGGCAGCGTCACCACGAAGTCGGGGTCGAGCCCGCGCAGCCGTACGTCGACCGAGCCGGGGGCGAGCTCGCGGGTGATCTCGTCCATCGCTGCGGAGAGCACGTTGAGCATGGTCAGACGGGTCGCCGACTCCAGCGGAGCAGTGAGTCGCTCGGCCAGTTCGCGGGCATCTTCCCCGCCGGCTTCGGCGGCCACCGCGAGTTCGCGGCGGAGGGTGTCGACATACGGCGTGAGGTCCATGACGTCATCATGGCACCACTATGGCGCCACACGCAAGTCCGAGTGGCACCTTGCGAGGAGCAGGCTTGGGGGCGACTACTCTGACCTGGGGAAACGCGAAGACGGCAACCTGAGCCATTGTGGCACCATGCGTGCTCATGCGCTTTTTGGAGCGCGGAAAGGCACCGAGTGGCACCGGACGGCACGGAATGGCGCCACTCGGTGCCATGTGATGCCACGTGATGCCACGTGATGCCACAAGGGGTGGACAACGCGTCCATGCCGGCGCGTCTGATCACGACCTCACACATGCCCTGGCCGGGCGGGGCGAGCGCGATCGTGCCGCCTCGGGTGGGCTCGGCCCACTGCTTGGGACGCAGAGTGGAGAGGCCGCGGCGATCTGTCAGCACGTGGATTTGAGTGGCAGCAGGACGGTGCAGGCGGGCTGGACGAGCCCGGCGGAAGGGCGCCGACGGGCCTGGTGGCGGCCGTACGCCCTCCTGGGCGGACGGCCGCCGGGCGGCCTGCCGGGGCCGGAGCCCTGCCGGACCTACTTGGCCGGCCAGTCCGTGAGGGTCACGGGACGGTCGGTGAGCACGCGGAGGTTCCCTCCGTCGGCGGCGTCGACGACGTAGACGCCGCCTGTGCCGGTGGAGTCGTCGACGGCGGTGAAGGCGATCCGGGTTCCGTCGGGGGAGAAGACCGGGTTCTGGATGCCGGAGAGAGGCATCGGCCACTGCGGCTCGGTGGAGGCGCCGGTCGCTACGTCCGTGATGCGCAGACCGCGTCCGGTGGAGTGGACGACACGCTGCCCGTCGGGGGACCAATCGGCGGGCGTCGACCAGGCCTGGTGGTCGGTTGAGACGGCGCGGACCCCGCGGGTGGCCAGGTCCAGGATGTAGACGTCCGAGCCGTACTCCCAGCCGGTCGGCGTCTCGTACGAGGTGGCCTTCAGGAAGGAGACGCTGCGGCCGTCCGGGGAGAACGTGCCGCGGCTGCCGGAGGTGAGCACCTCGGCACCGGTGCCGTCCGTGGCGATCCACTCCAGCCCGCGTGGGCTGTCGTAGACGATCCGCTTGCCGCTCGGGGACCAGTCAGGGCGTCCGACGTACGGCGCAGTGGCGTCCTCGGGCTGGACCCCGTCGGCCAGGACGCGCCGGTCGCTGCCGTCGGCCTCGGCAATCACCAGGTCGCGGGCATACATACAGCCCTCGTCCTGCGGTACGCATGTGTCCCGCCGCTGGATGTACGCCACCTGGGAGCCCTTGGGCGACAGGACACCGTCCTCCGCCGCCTGGGCGAACGTGGCGGTGACGGATCCGGTCGCCGGGTCCAGCGCAACGCTCGCGGGGGATGCCGCCGAGTAGTCCGTGGCGGTGATCCGGCCGGCTTCCACCGTTCCGCCCGCCGTGGCGGTCCCTGCCAGTGGCAGGCTCGTCACAACAACGAGCCCGACGGTGAACGCGGCGTGTGTGAAGCGCATTTGCGCTCCTTCCTTGATTCCGTGGACCGCGTCGCGGTCCCGCTGAACCAAGCGCAAACCGATCAAGAAATGTCACGTCCGGGCCAGTCGGCACAGGGCAGTGCGGTGATGAGAGGACGCGCCGTGCCGACGGCCCGCGGCGGATCGATTCGCCGCTCGCGGCCCTCCTAGGGTCGGCCCCGCAGTGACCTCTTGATCATCTTCGGAAGGCCACACGGTCCCGGCCGGGCAGCGCCGGCGCGTCGCCCCGGACGGCACCGCCGTCAAGCTCGGGTCGGCCTCACCGACGGACACCTGCCGGATCAGCCACTTCTCCGTCTGCCCGGGACACGGCACCTGAGCCGGGCCCGAACCCCCTGACGATCAGCCACCCGGCCAGCCCAAGCTCCCAGGCGAACACCGGGAGCGCGGCGGCCGACCCCGCCACGGAGAGCTGCGCGTAGGCCCCGAACATCACGGCGACGGCCGAGGCGCAGATCAGCGGCCCGCCGACCAGCCCGAGCACGGCGATGAAACGCGGCACGAGGCGTGCGCGGTACACCAGGTACGCAAGCAGGACGGTGTTCAGGCCGAGGGCGATGTTGGGCCCGAGCAGGAACGTCCAGTCGTGCACGGCCGCCAGCGCGACGTCGGCGCCGGCCGCCGCCCCCGCGTCCCGCCGCAGGGTGACGAGCGCCAGGACGGCGACGATCCCGAGGGCGATGACGGCCGCCTCCAGCAGCCGCCCGAAGGCGTACCCGAGCGCGAGCCCCTCGCCGTGGCGCCGCAGGACGGGGAACAGCGCCGCCCCGGTACCGGCCACCGCCACCACCAGCACCACCTCGCAGAGCACCCCGAGCAGCGCCCGCGTGTCGGCGCCCTGCGCGAGCCGACCGTCCGCCGCGCCCAGCAGGGGGCTGTACAGAACCGCCCCGGCTATCGCGGCGGCCTCGGTCAGCAGGAACAGCGACCCGGCGGCCACCGCGGTTCTCCGGTCCGGACTCATCTTCTCGGTACCCCTCGCTCGGTGGTGGTGTACGCCGTACACCTGACAGCACCATAGGTGTACGGCGTACACTCGTCAAGGAGAGGGCGCCGTCGAGGAGGGAAGGGACCGAACCGGAATGACCCGGCAGGAAGCCACGCACACGCAACGGATCCCCCTGAACAGGGACCGCGTCCTGCGCGCCGCCGTCGCGCTCGCCGACGCCACCGGCATCGACGCGCTCAGCATGCGCAGGCTCGCGCAGGAGCTGGACGTCGTACCGATGGCCCTCTACAAGCACGTGGCCAACAAGGAGGAGCTGCTCGACGGCATGGCCGACGCCGTCGTCGGCGAGATCGACCCGCCGGCCGCGGGCCCCGACTGGCAGCGCGTGGTCCGCGGGCGGATCCTCTCGGCCCGGCGGGTCCTGCTGCGCCACCCCTGGGCGGACCGGGTCATCGAGTCGCGGACCGGCCCCACCCCGGCCGTGCTGGCGTACCTGGACTCGATGGCCGGGAGCTTCCGGGACGGCGGCCTCTCCGCCGACCTCACGCACCACGTCATGCACGCGATGGGCAGCCGCCTGCTCGGCTTCAGCCAGGAACTGTTCGACACCTCGGGCCCCTCCGGCCCGCCGGACCCCGGGCTGGCGGCGCGCTACCCGCACATCGCGGAACTGGCCGCGACGGCCGCACACGACGGGGGCTCCACGGTCGGTGGCGGCTGCGACGACCAGTTCGAGTTCGAATTCGCCCTGGACCTCCTCCTGGACGGCTTCGAAAGCCTCCGCCGCCAGGGCTGGACGTCCGCGCGGAAGGCGTAGCGGGTGCGGGGGGCGGGGGCTGATCCAGCGTCGAGGGGGGAGGGAAACCCAGCCGGGCCGGGGCCAGTGGTTGCGCGCGGGCCCGCGTGCGCTCGGCGCCGTTCCCACGCGGATCCGGCAACACTCAGCTGCCGGGCCGCGCGACGATCCCACTCCCGCAGCAACCGTTCCTACCTGCGCAGGCGCGGGATCAAGGCCACGATTCCGGTCCCCGCGGACCGTGTCCGCAACCGGCTGGGGCGCGGCTCGCGCGGCGGACGGCCGCCGAAGTTCGACAGAGACGACTACAAGCAGCGGCACGCTGTCGGGTGCGGGATCAACCGACTCAAACGACACCGGGCCGTCGCCATCAGGTACGACAAACCCGCCGTCCGCTACGAAGCGCCCGTGCTGATCGCAGCCATCAACGAATGGCTGTGACCAGCACTTTCCAACACGCCCTAGTCGATGGTCACCGGCCCGTCGGTCGGCTTGCCGTCCTTCTTCTCCGTGCCCTTCTCAGGAGCAGCCGGGCGGCCCGGAAGGCCCAGCGGACCGTTGTCCTTCTCGTGCCGGTGGTCGGCTCCGCTCAGGTTCTGCCTGACCGAGTCAAGGATCGTCAGTCCCTGGCCGACCAGGCCCGCCGCGATCTCGCCGAGGCCGTCGGCGCCGTTCAGCACATTGACATTGGCGCCGGCGAGGCCGCCCGCGGCCTCCTTCACGATCTGCGGGAGCTGGTCGATCAGCATCCTGTCCAGCGCCACCCGGTCGTGCGAGGCGGCGGCCGCGGCCTGGATCTTCATCCGCTCCGCCTCGGCAACGGCCAGCACCCTGATCCGTTCGGCCTCGGCCTCCGCCGGCTTCACGATCTCGGCGACCAGCTGCTGCTGGCGGAGCTGGGCCGCGCGCTGGGCCAGCTCGGTCTGCGCGGCAAGCACCTCCTGCTGGGCGTGCGCCTGGGCCAGCGGCCCGGCCTGCGCCGCGTGGGCCTGTGCCCGGTCCACCTCCGCCGAGTACTCCGCCTTCACCACCGCGGTCTGCCGCGCGTATTCCGCCTGGTTCCGCGCGGCCACCTGCTCCGCCTCGACCGACGCCTGGGTGGCCTGAGCCTGTGCGATCAGGGCCTGTCGCTGGATGGCCGCCTTGTGCGGGGCCGACATCGCGTCGATATAGCCGACATCACCGTCGTCGATCGACTGGATCTGCAGCGAGTCCACGATCAGCCCGATCTTGGCCATCTCGGTCTTCGAGGTCTCCAGCACCTCGGCGGCGAGCTTCTGCCGCTCGGTGACGATCTCCTCGACCGTCATCGAGCCGATGATGGAGCGCAGGTGGCCGGCGAAGATCCGGCCGGTCAGCACCGACATCTGGTCCTGGTCGGAGAGGAATCGCTGACCGGCGTTGACGATGCTCTCGGTGTCATTGCCGACCTTGAAGGCGATAACGGCGCGAACGTGAAGTGCGATGCCCTGCCTGGTGACACAGGTCTCGGTGACCTCGGACTCGCACATCGACAGGGTGAGGAAGCGGGTCTTGCGGAAGATCGGGAGCACGAACTTGCCGTGGCCCGTGACCACTCGGAACGGCGCACCGCCCAGTCCACGCCTGCCGCCCGAGATCAACATCGCCTCGTCGGGAGCGGGAACCCGGTAACCGAACATGCTTCGTCTCCTTAACCGGCGCCGGCGGCACTGCCGCCCAGCGCATCCAACGGATCGGCCCACTCGATGACGTCCACTTGGCGAGTGCCGCGGGATCCGATCACGAGCACGGTCGCCCCCCTCGGCAGGGGGTCTTCGGACCAGGCGAGGAAGGTCTCGGATCCGCCTCGGACCCGCACCAGGATCTCACCGGGACCGGCGGATCCACGTGTGCCGATGAGCAGCTCTCCGGAACAGCCGATCACGGCCTCGTCCTGTGACACTGTCCGCCGCCCTCCATCGTTCTGGTCCTGAATTCGACCTTAGACCCGGCGGAATCAGCGGCCTATCCTCGGGGTGCCTCTGTTGAACCGCGGTAGATGGCCCGGCCCGGCCGGGGGACCGGTGCGGGTGGCCAACTGCGGGTGGGGCAACGGCGCCGGCCGCAGTTGCTGCTGTCCTGACGAAGACAAACCGAATGCCCCCGACCAGGCGGTTGGGGGCACACGGGTCACGGTTTCATCGGGCCTGCGGTGCGGCTCTTACGTCAACTGCCGTGCCGGTACAGGTAGATGCACAGCAGAGGCATGAGCGGCGAGAGCGGCGAGAATATTCGGGGCCAAGCTGGAGGGAGTACGCCGGGTACGAGGGATGCCGCCATGCTCGTGGCACCCGCCCGGCGGCACGTATCCAGGCTGCCCGGTTGGGCCCGCGGCCTGCGGATACCGACCGGACGGCGCTGGGCACAAGCCCCGGCGGCGAAGACACCGCCCCCGGCCGCGTGCAGGGTCGGCTCAGGCGTTGGGACGCTTGCCGTGGTTGGCCTTCTTCTTCTTACGGGCGCGTCGCTTGTTGCCTCGTTTGGCCATGGCGCATATCTCCCTGATTCAGGACTTCACATGCCTTCGTCAGTCTAGATTCGGCCCCCGGTGTCCGCATCAGCGGTGACGCGGCCGCACGAGGGGTCGTCGCGTGGCCCGATCAGCCGTGTGAACAACGCCGCGGGGTCACTACGGCTAGCGCGTGCCCGCGTATACGCGGGCGGCGAACTCCGCGATCTGTTCGTCGTTCAGGTTCTTGGCGAGGTTGGCCTCAGTGATCATTCCGACCAGGCTGTGGCCCTTCCTGACATCGATCACCGGCAGCCGCTTGATCTGGTGCGTCTCCATGATTTCCAGCGCTTCGGTGGCGCCCGCATCGGCATCGATCCAGTGCAGGGTCCCAGCCAGGGATCCCGCCTGCACCTCGGCGGGGTCGACGCCTTCGGCACAGCACTTCACCACGATGTCCCGGTCGGTGATCAAGCCCGTGAGTCTGTTGTCGTCACCGCAGATGGGCAGGCATCCGACGTTCAAGTCGCGCATCATCTTCGCCGCGTCGAACAGCGACTGGTGTGCACCGACGCATTGCACCCCGCTGGACATGATGTCGCGGGCCGTGAGCTGCTTGTTGCTGGCCATGTTTCCTTCTGCCTTCGGCGCGTTGGTCCTCCTCCCACGATCACACGGCCGGGTCGATACCGCCCCCGCTGCGCGACCGGCGGCCGGGCGCAGTTCGTGTACCGGCCCTGCGGCAGTCTCGGGGTGCTGTGAGCCGCTGGTCGTCGCAGCCTGGATGTATGTCCCGACATCCGCCGATCGTCGTGCACCGGATCGCAGCGTCGGGCGGGCGGCGGGTCACGGTGCGGCATCGGATCATGGGCCTCGCAGACTCCGACCGGGACGTGCTGGAGTTCCTGCGCCTTGCGGGGCTGCCCGATACGGAGGAGCTCCTCGACGACCCGACGTGGGTGGAGTGGATCGCTGACCGGCCGCACGAGTACCGCCACCTGGAGATCATGCCGTGACGGCTCGCTGTCCGATCGCCCTCAGACGGACACCTTCGGCGTGAGCCTGAGCAGATCCAGGGCTTCCTCCCAGCGGAAGCAGCCGGAGCCGCCCGCCTCGGGCTGAGGTTCGGATCCGCTGATCACCACGCCCATCTCACGCAGCCGGCCCAGGCTCTGCCGGTACGCGGGATGAGCGGCCAGGTCCGCGTTCACGCTGGGCAGCACGGCGGTGGGGACGCCGGCACCGTAGGCCTCGCACAGCGTGGCCAGGGCCAGGGTGTCGGCAATGCCGACGGCCCATTTGTTGATGGTGTTGAAGGTGGCCGGGGCCACCGCGATGGCGTCCGGCGGGGGGAAGGGACGCGGGTCGCCGGGGCCGCGCCAGGCAGAGCGGATCGGATTGCCGGTCTGTTCCGCCACGGCCTCGGCGTCGATGAAGCCGAGGCCGTGCGGGGTCGCGATGACGCCGACGTCCCAGTGCTGCTCCTGTGCGGCGGTGATCAGTTCGCCGACATCGCCGGCTATTCCGGCCGCGCAGACGATGATGTACAGGAACGGCTTCTTCGGCCGCTCGCTCACGCAAGGGCTCCCGTGGACAACTGAGTTGGTGGCGTCCTGGCAGCCTAAGGTCGGCGACGGCCCGTGGGAGTCATCGGCCGAGCCTCCGTCCGGACGCGATTCGCGGCGGTACCGGCAGGAGCGTCGGCAAGGGTGTACGCCGGAGGAGGCCGCCGGCCGCGCTGTCGGGGCAGGCGGCGCTCCGGCGCCTTTCCTTCAGGCGGAGGCCGGCCTTGGTTCGGTACTGCGGTACACCGCCAGGGTCCAGATGATGAACAGGTCGATCGCGATCATGATCACCGACCAGACCGGCGCGTACGGAAGGAAGAGGAACTGGGCGACAAGGCTGATCGAGGCCAGGAAGATACCGGTGAACCGTGCCCAGGTGGCGGCCTTGAACAGACCTGCGCCGGTGATGGCGACACAGATGCCGAGGATCAGGTGGATCCAGCCCCAGCCGCTGAGGCTGATGCGGTACACGTAGTTGCCGAGTCGGCCGTACACATCGTCCTCGGCTATCGCGGCTATGCCCTGGAGCGCGGCGAGCACACCGCTGCACAGCATCAGTACGGCGGCGAAGACGACGCCGCCGGTCACCCAGCCGCTGTTCGGTTCATCGGGCGGCGGCCCCTTGTACATGGGTGTTCCCATGTCCATCGGGGGTTCCGTGTTCATCGGTGTTCCCACCGGCCGGTCCTGGCTCATGAGTGGTCCCTCTCTCGTCCCGCACGCCGGTCGCGTACCTGGCTTCGAGCGTCGGCCGGGCCACAGCCCACCGCCATACGGGTACACCCGTACGAGTGACGCGGACGCGCACCGGCGGAGGCGGTGCCCATCGGGCCGTGGCATTCGTGCGCACTTCCTCCGCGATGAGTGCGCCGTTCGGCCGTGCCGGGTGGCGACGGATCGCCGGGGCGGACGATCGTGGGTGCGACAGCGGCTTCGACGGGACGCGGCACCGGGCGCGGCCCTGGGCGGGAGGCTCACGTGGTGCACCGCACAACAAATGCTGTGCCGCTACGGCTCTGGGGTACAGCCCTCTGTCTTGTAGTCGCCATGACCGTCGCGTACTTCGTGCTTCCGCTCGACGGCTTCGGAGCGCGCCGGCCGGAGGTCAGCTGGACGGTCTTCATCGCGGTGCTCGCCGTCCTCGCGTGCCTGCTTCTGCTGCAGATCAGGAACATTCTCATCGACAAGCCGGGCACCCACCCCGTCGTCACCATTCTGCTGCTGATGTTCCTGTCGCTACTGATCTTCTCGGCCACGTACTACGCCCTCGCCCGGCATCAGGGCGCGTTCGTCGGGCTGCAGACGAGACTCGACGCCCTGTACTTCACCGTGGTCACGCTGGCGACCGTCGGCTACGGGGACGTCGTACCGCAGAGCCAGACCGCCCGACTGGTGACCATGGTCCAAATCCTCTACAGCTTCGTCTTCCTGACTGCCGCCGCGACCGCGGTGACACGTCGGCTGCGCACCCAAGTCGGTGATCGGCTGGGGCACAACGAACCGCGGTGACGAGCCGCCGCGACTGCCCCGGGGGCTGTGGGGGGCGCCGGGAGCGGCGAAGCGTGGTGACGACATTTGGATGTCAGGGGAACCACGGGCGGTGACCGCTCGTTGCCCCCGTGGGCAAAGGAATCGTCAAGAGGCGCGGCCCGCGCCGGATTGCGCAGGGGATTTCCATGGGTGTCAGCCTTTCCAAGGGCGGCAATGTCTCGCTCAGCAAGGAGGCCCCGGGCCTGACCGCGGTCGTCGTGGGCCTGGGCTGGGATGTACGCAGCACCACCGGGACCGACTTCGACCTCGACGCCAGCGCCCTGCTGGTGGATGCGAACGGCAAGGTCGTGTCCGACCAGCACTTCGTGTTCTTCAACAACCTCAAGAGCCCGGAAGGCTCCGTCGAGCACACCGGTGACAACCTCACGGGTGAGGGCGAGGGCGACGACGAGCAGATCAAGGTGAACCTGGCGGGCGTTCCCGCCGAGGTCGACAAGATCGTGTTCCCGGTCTCGATCCACGAGGGCGAGAGCCGTCAGCAGTCCTTCGGCCAGGTGCGCAACGCGTTCATCCGCGTCGTCAACCAGGCCGGCGGCGCCGAGCTCGCGCGTTACGACCTGAGCGAGGACGCCTCGACCGAGACCGCGATGGTCTTCGGTGAGCTGTACCGCAATGCCGCGGAGTGGAAGTTCCGCGCGGTCGGCCAGGGGTACGCCTCCGGGCTGCGCGGTATCGCGCAGGACTTCGGCGTCAACATCTGAGCCGTGTAAGCCTGTTCAAGGGCCTGATCCTCTGCGGGTCAGGCCCTTGTCTCCCTTGTCTCCCCTGCCGCCCTCGTCCCCTGCCGGCCTGCCGCGCTTCAGACGGTGTACGCGCCTGCCCGCGCCGCGGACTCGGCGGCCGCGGCCGCACGGTCCGCGGCCGCCTCGTCGAGCGGGTCGCCGCCGGTCAGGGCCCGCCAGTAGAGCGGGGCGGAGACCGCCCTGATCACTTCCCGGGCGTCGGTACCCGCGGGCAGCTCACCGCGGGCGACGGCTCCCTCGACACACGGCGCCCATTCCCCGATCCGGGTGGCATAGAAGCGGTGCAGCGCCTGCGCGGTGCGTTCGTCGCAGGTGGCGGCGGCGATCATGGCCTTGAGGAGCGGGCCCTGGCGGGGGTCGGTCAGGGTGGCCACGACGAGGCGGGCATGGGCCCCGAGGTCTTCGCCGAGGGAGCCGGAGTCGGTACGCGGTACGGACTGCTCGGACATGTCGGCCAGCAGATCGGCGATCACACCGGTGGTCGTGCCCCAGCGGCGGTAGACGGTCGTCTTGCCCACCTCGGCGCGGCGGGCCACATCGGCGAGGTCGAGGCTGTGGAAACCGTGCTCGACCAGGGCGTCGCCCGCCGCGCGCAGTACGGACGCCCGGACGCGGGCGGTCCGTCCGCCGGGCCGGACGGTGCCCGGGTCTGCCGCATGCGCGGATGCGGCCCGAGAATTCATCACGGGGACTCCGGATTCCTTCCATCGTCGGCGCCTACGGACCCCTATATTAACGGAACCACAGATCCGTTAAATGCGGACCGGTACATAATGCCGACCGGTACATATGGTCGGATCGGGGCAGGTACATGTGGAGGCAGAGGTGACCAGGAAGATGCAGGAAGACACGCCGATCGACGTATCCGCCGCCGGTACCGACCGCCCGGCGACGCCGCCGCTGACGGGCCTGGAGCTGCTGTGGTCCGGCCGGGTTTCCTCCCATGCCGAGGACGCCGCGGCCCACCGGCACCTCCTCGATGCCGACGAGTCGGCGCGCGTCGCGGCCTTCCGCCGATCGGTGGACCGTGACGCGTACACGGTCGCGCATGTGGCCCTGCGCCGGCTGCTCGGCGAACGGCTCGGCCGGCCCCCGGAAGCGATCACGCTCTCGCGCGAACCGTGCACCCACTGCGGCGGACCGCACGGCCGGCCCGTCGTCCCCGGCAATGACGTGCACTTCTCGCTCTCGCACAGCGGCGGCCTGGTGATGATCGCCCTGGCCGTACTGCCCGTCGGGGTCGACGTCGAGGGCGTCCCGGCCCTCGACACGGTCACCGAGGTCGCGGCCCAGCTGCACCCGGCAGAGCGCAAGGAACTGGCAGCGCTGCCCGCCGAGCAGCGCCCCGCCGCCTTCGCCGGCTGCTGGACCCGCAAGGAAGCCCTGCTGAAGGCAACCGGCGTCGGCCTGAACGAGGAACTGTCCCTCACCTATGTGGGAGCCGGGGCCCAACCGGCCACAAGCGCCGACTGGTTGCTCGCCGACCTGCCCACGGACCCCGGGTTCGCGGCCGCGATCGCCGTACATCTCACCGGGCCCGGCGCTCGGCCGCCGCATGCCACCAGCGTGGCGGTGAAGGCCCGCTGACCTTCGCCGTGGGCCGGTCGGAAGGCGGACCCGGCGGGCGTACGGCGTCGGCCCGAACGCGAACGTCGAACCACCCGTTCCGACCGCACGCGTTACGTACGGCCAGGCGGTCTCAGTAACGTTCGACCAGGTGCTCACGGCCGGGCGGGGGTTCGTACGCTTCGGGCCAGAAGTCGGTGACGGTTGCTATCCGGCCCTCCTCATCACCGGTGAAGAAGGTCACCGCGTACATCTCCTCGAGGCCGACGGTGCAGTGGATCCACGTCACCACCTGGCCGGATCCGGCCACTATCCGCTGTATGCGCAGGTGCCAGTCGCCCGGATACTCGCGGTTGAACCTGACATACGCCTCCTTGCCCCGGACCCGCTCACAGGTCTGCGGCAGGTCGTAGACCACGCCGTCGGCCAGGACGGCCGCGAAGCCGGTCCAGTCGCGGGCCTCGGCCGAGGCCCAGTACGTCTCAACTGCCTTGCTCAGCTCGGTCGGTGCCGTCATACGGCGAGTGTGCACCCCGCCACTGACAATCATCCGCGGGCAGCCTCCGGCGAGGGGTTATCCACAGGCTGCGGATGACGCGAACGGATTGTCGGGGGTCCGGCGCAGAATGGGGTCATGACTGAGATCACCGACTCCACGCCGGACCGGCCCGGCACGCCGGACCAGCCCAGCATCCCGGACCTGCCGTCGATGCCCGCCTGGGAGAAGCGCTTCCGGGCCCCGCGCGTCTCGCTGCCCGACTGGGCGGAGGACGCGCCGGACCGCTCGCTCTTCGTGTCGAACGCCACGGGGACGTACGAGCTGTACGCCTGGGACCGGTCGACCGGCGAGCAGCGGCAGGCGACGGACCGGCCGAACGGAACGACAGACGGTGTGCTGTCGCCCGACGGCGCGTCGATCTGGTGGTTCTCGGACAGCGACGGGGACGAGTTCGGGATCTGGATGCGGCAGCCCTTCGGCGGCGGCGACGACGAGCCCGCGGCACCCGGACTCGGGCCTTCGTACCCGGCGGGGCTGGCGATCGGCCGGGACGGTACCGCGGTGGTGGGCCGGTCGACCGACGAGGACGGCACCACGATCCATGTCGTACGGGCGGGTGCGGAGCCGACCGAGATCTACCGGCACCGGGAGTCGGCCGGGGTCGGCGATCTGTCGCACGACGGGACGCTGATCGCCATCGAGCACACCGAACACGGGGACGCGATGCACTCGGCGCTGCGGGTGGTGCGCATTGGGGGCACCTCCCACGCCGAAGGCTGTGGGGGAGCCACCACGGTCGCCGAGCTGGACGACACGAAGGGGGGCACGGAGGAACTGGGGCTCGAGGTCCTCGGTTTCGCTCCGGTGGACGGGGACACCCGGCTGCTCATCGGGCATCAGCGGCGCGGCCGCTGGGAGCCGATGATCTGGGACGTCGCGTCGGGCACGGAGACCGATCTCGCGATCGACCTGCCGGGTGATGTGAACGCCGAGTGGTATCCGGACGGCTCCGGGCTGCTGGTGGCGCACAGCTTCGAGGCGCGCGGCGAACTGTTCCGCTACGACCTGGCGGCGCGGGAGCTGGTGCGGATCGAGACTCCGACCGGTTCGGTCTCGGGCGCGACGGCCCGGCCCGACGGACAGGTGGAGTATCTGTGGTCGTCCGCGGCGCTGCCGCCGCAGGTGCGCTCGACGGCGGGCGGAGTCGTGCTCGATCCGCCGGGGATGAAGGCGCCGGAGTCGGTGCCGGTTGAGGACGCCTGGGTGGAGGGACCCGGGGGCCGTATCCATGCGCTGGTGCAGAAGCCAGCGGGGGCAACAGGACCGCTGCCGACCGTCTTCGAGATCCACGGCGGCCCGACCTGGCACGACAGCGACGCCTTCGCGGCGGGCCCGGCGGCCTGGATCGACCATGGCTACGCGGTCGTGCGGGTCAACTACCGGGGTTCGACGGGTTACGGCAGGGAGTGGACGGACGCACTCAAGCACCGGGTCGGGCTGATCGAGCTCGAGGACATCGCGGCGGTACGGGAGTGGGCGGTGACGTCGGGGCTCGCGGACCCGGCGAAGCTGGTCCTCGCGGGCGGCTCGTGGGGCGGGTATCTGACCCTGCTCGGCCTCGGCACCCAGCCCGAGGCGTGGACGCTGGGGCTGGCGGCGGTGCCGGTCGCGGACTACGTCACGGCGTACCACGACGAGATGGAGGCCCTGAAGGCGATGGACCGCACGCTGCTCGGCGGGACGCCGGAGGAGGTCCCGGAGCGGTTCGAGGCCTCGTCCCCGCTGACGTACGTCGACGCCGTCAAGGCTCCCGTCTACATCTCGGCGGGCGTGAACGACCCACGCTGCCCGATCCGCCAGGTCGAGAACTATGTGGACCGGCTGGCGGCGCGCGGCGCGGTCCACGAGGTGTATCGGTACGACGCGGGGCACGGCTCGCTGGTGGTGGAGGAGCGGATCAAGCAGGTGCGGCTGGAGATCGCCTTCGCCACCGGTCACCTGGGGCAGGCGGCGATCCTGGGATAGAGATCGTGTCCGGCAGGGGGGCGGGCCGAGAGATCGCGGGCCCGTTCCGTACCGTGGAGGGGTGTACCGGTTCCTGCTGACGCCCCGCTGGTGGGGGATCAATCTCTTCGTCGTGCTGGCGATCCCCTTCTGCGTCTTCATGGGCTCCTGGCAGCTCGGCAAGTTCGAGGACCGCGTCAACACGCACCAGGAGGCCCAGCAGAAGCCCGGCCCCGGTGAGCAGAAGGCCGCGCCCCTCGACGAGCTGCTGCCCGTCGACCAAGCGACGTCGGGGCGGCAGGCGACGGCCACCGGGCGGTACGGGAAGCAATTCATCGTGCCGGAGCGGGAGTTGGACGGCAGGCGCGGCTCGTATGTGCTGACGATGCTGAAGACCGACGGCGGCCGGATGCTGCCCGTGGTCCGCGGCTGGCTGGCCGAGGGCGGGCGGATCCCCCCGGCACCGGCCGGCGAGGTCACCGTGACCGGCGCGCTGCAGGCCTCCGAGTCCCCGAGCACCGACGGGGTGCACGCGGCTGGCGGGCTGCCCAGCGGTCAGCTCGGCATGATCAGCGCGGCCTCGCTGGTGAACCTGGTGCCCGACGATGTGTACGACGCATGGGTCACGCTCGCCGAGGCGGACAGCGGACTGAAGGCCGTGCCCGCTGTCGCCCCGGAGGGCAGTGGGCTCGATCTCAAGGCGTTCCAGAACCTCGGCTACACCGGCGAGTGGTTCGTCTTCGCCGGTTTTGTGCTCTTCATGTGGTTCCGGCTGCTGCGGCGCGAGGCAGAAACGGCCAGGGACCGGGAACTGGGCCTGGAGCCCGAGCCGGTGTGACGCATGCGAGGACCGTGACAGGACGCATGAGGGAGGGGCGGGAACGCCGCAGCGTTCCCGCCCCTCCCTCATGACCGCACTCGCGTTCCTGGCCGCACTCGCGGTAATCGCGGTACTCGCCGTACCGCGGTACTCGCCGTACCGCGGTACTCGCCGTACTCATTGCCGCACGTCTTATCGTTACTGTCGGCCGTTACTGCCGCCCGTCACTGCGGGTTCAGGACGCCCGTGCGGTAGATCGTGCCCGAGCATGCGTTGGGGATGGTCGTCTCCGCGCTCGGCGCGCCCGGCTCCGGAATGTGGGTCACCGCGACACTGCCGTCCGACGTCCCGCCGTCCTCGCTGACGAACTGGGGCTGGGTGTTGTCCGATGTCATGCCCGGCCCGTTGCTCGCGCCCGAAGGGCCGCCCGTCGAGGGCGAGGGCTCGGGTGAGCCGCCGGAGGTCGGGCAGCTGTCCGTCGGCACCCAGGCGAACTTCACCTCGTACGCCGTGTCCGGCTTCAGCAGCAGCGCTCCGGCCTCCTGCGAGGGGTCGGGCAGTCCGCTCGCCGGGTCGCCCGTGGTGTGCCCGACCACCGTGATCTTCGCGGGGTCCGCGGCACCCATCGCCTGGAAGGCGACCGTGCCGGCCCCGCTGACCGCGCAGTCGGCCTTGGAGACGTTGGCGATACGGAAGGTGCCGTACACCTTGCCGTCGGCGTCGGGCTTGGCCGCCTGGGCCGCACTGACGCCGAGCTGGCTCGCGTCGCAGGGCGGCGAGGTCGCGGCCACGGTGCCCGACGGGTTGGCGCTACCGCCGATGGTGCCGTTCGAGTTGCCGTTGCCGGGCTTCTCCCCCGGAGTCCGGCTGGCACCGCCTTCGTTCTGCTCGGTGCCCCGGCCGTCGGCGGAAGGATTGTCCCTGCCGTTCTCGCCGCTGCCGTCGCCCGCCTCGGACCCGGTGCCGCCCTGCGCCTGTTCGCCGTGTCCGGCGTTGACGGAGCGGGCGCCGTCGCTGTCACTGGAGTTCGCCACATGGACGAAGGCGGGGACGGCGGTGCCGATCAGCAGCGCCGCGGCCGCCACACCGACGAGCGCCTGCCTCTTCCGGGCGCGCCGCGCGGGAACCGCACTGCGCAGATGGTCGAGGGCGCCGTCCGAGGGCTCGAGGTCCTGTACCGCTCCCTGCAGCATCCGGCGCAGGGCCATTTCGTCCCCGCCAAGACCCTCAGCGGGTCCTTGACCGAGGCCGCCCAGCTCATTTTCCGGCCCGTTGTTCACAATTTCGTTTCCAGTCCGGTCGTCAAACGGCCCGTCCGGCCCGTACCGCTCAAACCTGTGCCTGTGCCCGCTCATGCCGTGGCCTCCATGGCGACGCGCAGCGCCGCGATGCCCCGCGAGCCGTACGCCTTCACGGAGCCGAGCGATATACCCAGCGTTTCGGCGACCTGAGCCTCGGTCATGTCGGCGAAGTACCGCAGCACCAGCACTTCGCGCTGGCGTCGTTGCAGTCCGCGCATCGCCTTGATCAGCGCGTCCCGCTCCAGCTGGTCGTAGGCCCCCTCCTCGGCGCTCGCCATGTCCGGCATCGGCTTGGAGAGCAGCTTCAGCCCGAGGATCCGGCGGCGCAGTGCGGAGCGGGAGAGGTTCACCACGGTCTGGCGCAGATACGCCAGAGTCTTCTCCGGCTCCCGCACCCGGTTGCGCGCCGAGTGGACGCGGATGAAGGCCTCCTGGACGACGTCCTCGCAGGAGGCCGTGTCGTCCAGCAGGAGAGCCGCGAGGCCGAGCAGCGACCGGTAGTGGGCGCGGTAGGTCTCGGTGAGGTGATCGACAGTGGTGCCCGCAGCCATGGTGTCTTCAGCCATGGTTCCTTCAGCGCCCTCGCGCTGGGACGGCATGCGGGTGGTACGGGGTGCGGGCATAGGAGCGATCACCGGCATGCCGCCGGACGGGCGGGGTCTGCGGAGCGGGCGCACTGCAGCGCCGCGGACCGGGACCACCCTTGTGATGTCGAGAACCTCTGCCACGCCTGTTGGACACACTTCCCCCCGTCAGGGTTGTACGCGTACGCCACCGTTTTTGGCGGTGCTCCAAATGCACTCATGCGTACCCGCTCTTCCCCAATGCCCCATATTTCGCGGCACCGTGAGGGGCAACCGCAAAGACGCTTCCCGCCCAACTGCCGGTTGCAGCAAGGGGGGAAGCGAATCGTCGAACATCCTTGCACCCCAGTTCAAGTGGTACAGACCTTCGACTTGCTCACAGGGCGTACACAGATCTTACAAAGGCCTCCGGTTCCATCGCCCCCCATTAGGCAGAGCGGGATCCAGAGCCGGTGCCGTCGCCGGAGCCGGCATCAGAGCGGGAGCCGGAGCCGGTGTCGGAGCCGGCTGCGAGCCGCGGCCCGATTTCGGCGGCGACCGCCTCAGCGATCTGCGCGGAATTCAGCGCCGCCCCCTTGCGGAGGTTGTCGCCGCAGACGAAGAGTTCCAGCGCACAGACGTCGTCCGGCGCCCGCCGCACCCGGCCCACCCAGGTCGGATCCGTTCCCACCACATCCGCAGGCGTGGGGAAGTCGCCCGCCGCCGGATCGTCGTAGAGCACCACACCGGGCGAGGTCGCCAGAATCTCGTGCGCCCGCTCCACCGTGACCTCGCTCTCGAAGCGCGCGTGCACCGCGAGGGAGTGCGTGGTGATGACCGGTACGCGTACGAACGTCGCCGCCACCCGCAGCCCCGGAAGATCAAGGATCTTGCGCGTCTCGGCCCGCAGCCCCAGCTCCTCCGAGGACCAGCCGCCGTCCTCGAGCGTGCCGGACCAGGGCACCACATTGAGCGCGATCGGTGCCGCGAAGGGTTCGAGTTCGTCGCCCACGGCACGGCGTACGTCTCCGGGACCGGTGCCCAGCTCCGTACCGGCGACCATCGACAGCTGCGACCGCAGCGCACCGACGGCGTCCCGTCCCGCGCCGCTGACGGCCTGGTACGAGGAGACCACCAGTTCGCGGAGCCCGAACTCCGCGTGCAGCGCGCCCACCGCAGGAAGCATGGCGAGCGTGGTGTCGTGCGGGCTCGCGACAATGCCACGCGGCCGGGTCCGTACGGCATGCGGATTGACCTCGGGGACGACCAGCGGCACATCCGGGTCCATCCGGAAGGCCGCCGAGTTGTCCACGACCACCGCGCCCTTGGCAGCGGCGACCGGCGCCCACCGCTCGGACACCTCTGCCGGTACGAGGAAGAGCGCGACGTCGACGCCCTCGAGGGCGTCTTCGCTCAGCGCGACGACCTCGGTCTCCTCGCCGCGCACGGCCAGCTTGCGGCCGGCGGAGCGCGGCGAGGCGAGGAGTCGTATATCGCCCCAGATATCGGCGTGCTGCGACAGGATCTGGAGCATCACAGCGCCGACGGCTCCGGTCGCTCCGAGGACCGCGAGCGTCGGCTTGCGGGTCATCGCCCGGTGCCTCCGTAGACGACCGCCTCGTCGGAGTCGCTGTCGAGACCGAAGGCGGAGTGCACGGCGCGCACGGCCTCGTTGACGTCGTCGGCGCGGGTGACCACCGAGATACGGATCTCCGAGGTGGAGATCAGCTCGATGTTCACGCCCGCGTCGGACAGCGCCTCGAAGAAGGAGGCGGTGACGCCGGGGTTGGTCTTCATACCGGCGCCCACGAGCGAGATCTTGCCGATCTGGTCGTCGTAGCGCAGCGATTCGAAGCCGATCCCGGCCTTCGCCTTCTCCAGGGCGTCGATGGCCTTGCGGCCCTCGGTCTTGGGGAGGGTGAAGGAGATGTCGGTCAGCGCGGTGGCGGCCGCCGAGACGTTCTGGACGACCATGTCGATGTTGATCTCGGCGTTCGCGATCGTACGGAAGATGGCCGCGGCCTCGCCCGGCTTGTCCGGCACTCCGACGACCGTGACCTTGGCCTCGGAGACGTCGTGGGCGACTCCGGAGATGATGGCGTGCTCCACCTGCTGGTCCCCTTGCGGCTCGTTGCTGACCCAGGTTCCGCGCAGCCCGGAGAAGGACGAGCGGACGTGGATCGGGATGTTGTATCGGCGTGCGTACTCGACGCAGCGGTGCAGTAGCACCTTGGAGCCGGAGGCGGCGAGCTCCAGCATGTCCTCGAAGGAGATCCAGTCGATCTTCTGCGCCTTCTTCACGACCCGCGGGTCGGCGGTGAAGACGCCGTCGACGTCGGTGTAGATCTCACAGACCTCGGCGTCCAGCGCGGCGGCGAGGGCGACGGCGGTGGTGTCGGAGCCGCCCCGGCCGAGGGTGGTGATGTCCTTCTTGTCCTGGGACACACCCTGGAAGCCGGCGACAATGGCGATATTGCCCTCGTCGAGCGCCGTACGGATCCGGCCCGGCGTCACATCGATGATGCGCGCTTTGTTGTGGACCGAGTCCGTGATGACGCCTGCCTGACTGCCGGTGAACGACTGGGCCTCGTGGCCCAGGTTTTTGATCGCCATGGCCAGCAGGGCCATGGAGATCCGCTCTCCCGCGGTCAGCAGCATGTCGAATTCGCGCCCGGCAGGGATCGGGGATACCTGCTCGGCGAGATCGATCAGCTCGTCCGTCGTGTCGCCCATCGCGGATACCACGACGACCACCTGGTGGCCGTTCTTCTTGGCATCGACGATTCGCTTGGCGACGCGCTTGATGCCCTCGGCATCGGCAACGGAGGAACCTCCGTACTTCTGCACGACAAGGCCCACGTGCGCTCCTCGCTCGGTTCAGTACTGCAGTCGTTGCTGCAGTCACTACTGCGGTCGGCTCAGTCTAACGAGCGGCCGCCCTCCGCCCCGGTGGTATCACATCGTGAGATGTCCCGCTCACTCTGTGATCATGGGACGGAGGCCACGGCCGCTCGGACCGACTCCTGCCCGGGGTCAGGCGCAGTACGCGGAGTGTGGGGCGGCTCACATGCCGATCGCGAACGGGTCACATACCGATCGGACACGTGCGCACCTTCGCCTGTCGTGACGCTGCCGATGTCATCGCAGGGTCCGGCCGGGCGGCGGCGACGCCAACTCCCGTCCTTGCGAGCGTTTTGGCAGCTCTGCGATCAGGTGACCGTGCGCAGGCCGAGCGGGCCCGCCAGCTCCTCCGCCATGACCTTGCCGGCCTCCTCGGCCAGCGCCTCCTCGGCCAGGTCCTCGTCCGTGTCCAGGCCGTCCAGCTCGTCCAGCGGCTGGTCGAGGCGGACATGGGCGACCAGCGACTGCAGGGCGCGCAGCGTCGCGGATGCGGTCGGGCCCCAGTTGGAGAAGTACGAGAACTGCCACCACCACAGCGCCTCGCTGACACGGCCCGCGCGGTAATGGGCCAGGCCGTGGCGCAGGTCGGTGACGATGTCCGCGAGGTTGTCGGAGATCCGGCAGGCGACCGGGGCCTTGCGCGGCTCGTACGGGTCGAAGACCTCGGAGAAGATGTCCACCGGGTCCAGCAGCACCGCGAACCGCTCGCGCAGGTCGGTGACGTCCAGGTCCGGGCCGGTGTCCGGTTCGTACCGCTCGTCCGGGACGATGTCCTCGTGCGCGCCCAGCCGGCCGCCCGTCAGCAGGAGTTGCGAGATCTCCAGCAGCATGAACGGCACCGCGCTGTCGGGCTCGTCACCCTTCGCGACTTCCGTGGTCGCGACGATGAAGGATTCGATCGAGTCGGCGATCTGGACCGCGAAGGAGTCCGGGTCCTGGCTAGTGGCGTGCAGCATGGCGTCAGACATCGAGAAGTCGTCTCCCCTCGAAGGCACGCCCGAGCGTGACCTCGTCGGCGTATTCCAAGTCTCCCCCCACAGGGAGACCGCTGGCCAGCCGCGTGACCCTCAGTCCCATCGGCTTGACCATGCGTGCCAGGTAGGTGGCGGTGGCCTCGCCCTCCAGATTGGGGTCCGTGGCCAGGATCAGTTCGGTGATCGTTCCGTCGGCGAGACGGGCAAGCAACTCGCGAATCCGCAGGTCGTCGGGGCCCACGCCCTCAATGGGGCTGATGGCCCCGCCGAGCACGTGGTAGCGGCCCCGGAACTCGCGGGTCCGCTCGACCGCGACGACATCCTTCGGCTCCTCCACCACGCAGATGACCGACTGGTCGCGGCGCGGGTCGCGGCAGATGTTGCACTGCTCCTGCTGCGCGACATTGCCGCACACCGAGCAGAAGCGGACCTTGTCCTTCACCTCGAGGAGGGCGTGTGCGAGGCGTCGGACGTCGGTCGGCTCGGCCTGCAGGATGTGGAAGGCGATCCGCTGCGCGCTCTTGGGACCGACGCCGGGCAGCCTGCCCAGTTCGTCGATGAGGTCCTGAACCACGCCTTCGTACAACGGAACGCCTCTCCTGGACTGCTTTGACGCTTACGGTAGTTGGTGGGCCGCGCTGTTAGAAGGGCAGGCCCGGCATGCCGCCCAGACCCTGGGCGAGCGGGCCGAGTTTCTGCTGCTGCAGCTGCTGTGCGTTCTCGTTCGCGGCCTGGACGGCGGCGACGACGAGGTCAGCGAGGGTCTCGGTGTCCTCGGGGTCGACGGCCTTGGGGTCGATGACGAGGCTGCGCAGCTCGCCGGAGCCGGTGACGGTGGCCTTCACCAGGCCGCCGCCCGCCTGACCGTCTACCTCGGTCTGTGCCAGCTCCTCCTGGGCCTGTGCGAGATCCTGCTGCATTTTCTGGGCCTGCTGGAGGAGCTGCTGCATATTGGGCTGGCCACCACCGGGAATCACGGTCACTCCTGGCATTTCGACGACGATTGTTCGGTAAGCCGAGCCTACGTGGTCACCGGGCAGCCCGCCCCACCCTGCAATGACCAACTCTTTCGAGTGATCTTCGAGCCGGGGGGGCGGATCGCCCCTACCGATCGAGACCCTCTTGCGGGCGGAAATACGGGGCTTTCCGGACCACAGCCCACCATTCGGCGGTAGGAAGGGCATACACATCAGGATGCGCGCGCGCACCGTACGTCACGCAGTGTTACTTCAGTCGTCGCGTCTGTTGTCGCGTCTGTTGTCAGTCGTAGAGGAGTGCAAGGGTGAGCCAGCCGGAGATGCAGCCCGGGGGGCCGGCCCGGGAGGAGCGTGGCGAAGCGCCGCGCGGTGATCTGACTGGAATGCCGTTTCCGCTCGGCGACTGGGGAGAGCCGGCGGAGCGCCTCGACGAGCTCTACAGATGGGTCGAGGCGGCGGGGCTGCGCACGGCGGAGTGGTACCTGGCGGACCGCGTGTGGAAGCGGCGTACGGCGCGTGTGCTGCGGATCGGTACGGCTCTGGGGGTGATCGCCGGGACGGCGCTCCTCCTTCTCGATCTGACGGCCGCGCTGGACGGCGCTTCGGGCTGGGGGTACCTGTCCCTGCTGCTGGGTGCGGCGTGCCTGGCCTGCGACCGGTATTTCGGGCTGACTTCGGGCTGGATAAGGAATGTCGCGACGGCGCAGAGGGTGCAGCGCAGACTGCAGGCGCTGCAGTTCGACTGGGCGTCGGAGTGCGTACGCGAGGTGCTGGGCCCGACGGAGGGCACGGCGAGCGAGGCGTCGGAGCGGTGCCTCGGGGTACTGCGCAGGTTCTCGGAGGACGTCACGGAGCTGGTGCGTTCGGAGACCGCCGACTGGATGGCGGAGTTCCGTCCGGGCGGGCCCGCGCCGCTGGTGATGCAGTCGATGAGCCCGGGCGCGGGACGGCCGGACACGGGGCCGGCACCGGGACGGGTGCCGTTGCCGCCGGGTACGCGGCCGAACATGCCGCGCCAGCGCCCGCCGGAGACGCCGCGCTGAGGTGGGGTGGGGCCCCGGGTGCGGGGCCCCTGCGGTGCGGGTGTGTCCTCCGTCGCCGGTCGGGCCGAAATCGCGGCCGGGCTGGTTTTCGGACAGTCAGGTTCGGACAGTCAGGTTCGGACAGTCAGGCTTTCCGTCGGCGCACGATCGCCCGGGTCAGGATCGGCGGGAGCAGGTCCCTGACCAGGCGGCGGATGCGGGAGCGGGGCGGGCGCGGAGGTGTGGCCGCCGCGGGCACACGCGGCGCGGAGGCGCCCACGCGCGGCTCAGGGGCCGGCTCGGGCGCCGAATCCGGCTCCGGCTCATGGCGGGACCGCGGCTGCGCAGGCACCTTCGCCTTCTTGCCCTTGATCCGGACCAGCGGGCGGCCCGCAACCTCCTCCACCCCGTGCCAGAGGTCCTCACGCGTACCCAGCCACGCCAGCAGCGCCTCCCGCACCGGCGCGGGGTCGCCCCATGTGCCGTACAGCTTTGTGCCCGTGATGCAGATCGGTTTCAGGCCCGTCGTGGGCACCGCGCCCCACACCGCCGCCGAGACGCCCGGACAGTGCTCGGCGCGGAAGTCGTCGAAGGCCACGATGCCCTCGGGCTGCAGCAGCTCCCGCGCCGCCTCGATGTCGCCGTGGACATGCTCGTAAAGATGCGAGGCGTCGACGTGTACGAAGCGGCAGCTGCCGGGGCCGACCCTGGAGGTGATCACCGAGGTCGGCGCCTGCACCAGCGTGGGCAGCGTGTCGTGGAACGACAGGTAGTTCGCCTCGAAGGCACGGCGCGTGAGCGTCGAGTACGACCGGCCCATCTCCGCGCTGTTGGGGTCGTCCGGCGCCGGGGAGTCCCAGAGGTCGCAGACCGTGAACTCCTCCCCGTCCCGCAGATACCCACCCACGAAGATCGCGCTCTTGCCCAGATACGCGCCGAGCTCGAGCAGATCCCCACGGCCCTGCGGATCCGTGTCCCGCTGATGGGTCAGGAACCAGTCGAAGAGCAGTTGGTCGGCCGGCCAGAACCAGCCCTTGACGTCCGCGAAACGCCTCGGCCTGGGAAGTTCTTCCACAGTTTCCTTCACGGTCGGGTCCGCGGTCGGGTCCGCAGTCCGGTCCGCGGTCTCGTCCACGCGCTCCCCCGCGGTCGCCACCGCGGGGGACTGTGCCGGAGTACTCGTCTGTGACATGCCCCGGTCCTACCGGGCCGAGATGACCCGGAGCTTAAGGCCGCGCGTTCAACGGATGGCGTCAGCTGAAAATGATCATTGAGCCCTGGCCGAGGCTCCGCGTAGCCGCCGCGTGCAGTCCCAGCCACACATGCCGTTCCCGGGCGAACGGACTCTCGTCGTACGGAATCGGTCCCGCCGGCTCCTCCAGCGAGGTGGGACGGTCCGGCGGCTGCGGCGCGTCCGGCGGGTTCGCCGGGTCGATGCCGATCGACGGCGCGACATACTCCAGTTCCCGCAGCAGACCCTGCGTGGAGCCCAGCGGGCCGCCGCCCGCCAGCAGTTCGTCGTTGGACAGCGGGGAGCCGAAGTCCACGGGGACGTACGCGCCCGCATGGTCGTAGTGCCAGACCAGATGCGACTGCTGGGCCGTCGACTCGAACATCTCCAGCAATTGCTCGTAGTCACCGCCCAGTTCGTCCACCGGCGTCACCGCGAGACCGCACAGCTGCAGCAGATACGCGCGGCGCAGGAAGTGCAGCGCGTCGTAGTCGAAGCCCGCGACCGGCGCCACATCGCCCGAGAGGCCCGGCATATAGGCGAATACGGGGACCGTGGGCAGGCCGGCATCGGTGAGGGCTTTGTCGTAGGACGCGATCTCTTCGGCGAAGGGATTGTCGGGGCTGTGGCACAGCACATCGACAAGGGGGACCAACCACAGGTCACAGGCCAAGGGAAAGCTCGCTCTCCAATGGGATCGGGCACGGTGTCGGGCGAGGTCGTGCGATGGTCGGGACAGCGTAATGCCACGGACACATTCGGCGAAGGGTGCCGGTCAACTGCCTGTCCGAACGGAATCCTTCGGGTCCCGCACATCCCATACCCACACTCCGCCCACCCGCTTCCCCGGCTGCCCGAGCAGTTTCTCCACGGTCGCATACAGCGCCCCGTCGTTGTACTGCGGCTCCAGCACCACCACGCCCGCCTTCCATGCCGCCAGATCGCCGCGCGCCTGCGCCTGCCAGTTGCGGCCGATCACCGGGACGCGCCCGTTGTTGCGGACGTCGTTGAGGAGGTTGGAGGTGTGGCGGGGCGTCGCGCCGTAGATACCGATACGGTCCGGTCCCCACGGCCCGTTGAAGTAGCCGCCGGCGACCGGGAACCCGAGCCCGGTGGCCGACTGCCAGTGCAGCGCCTCCGCGCTGCCGGGATTCGGCAGCGGAACGGTCACCACCGACTGGCCCTCGGAGACGTAGGCGCGGTACATCCCTTCCGTGATGAACGCCGGGATCTCGGACCGCTCCCGCACCGGATACGGCGTCGGCAGCACCGGCAGCAGGGCGGCGGCCACCGCCGCGAGTCCCACCACCTGGTTCACGCGGTCCCGCGTGGCCAGCAGCCGGTCCGCGGCCAGTGCGAGCAGCACTCCGAGGACCGGCGCGCAGATCATCGCGACCCGCGACTCGATGACCGACTCGAAGAGCGGCTGATGCGCGAGCGCCCGCCACGGACCCGTGAGCACGGTGTCCGTGTACGGGATACGGAACGTGGGTCCGAGCGACAGGAACGCCGCGGCGAGGCCGGTGAAAGCCAGCGCCTTGACCGCCGCGAGCCGCCACAGCCGCACCACGATCGCCGCCGCCAGCGCGATCAGCGGCCAGCCGAAGAAGGCGTTCTGCTCGGTGCGGTTCATCGCGAGCGGGTCCGCGCCCTCGTCGGAGCCCAGCAGCGAACGGCCCGCGAACTCCAGGAAGGCGAGCGGGCTGTTTCCCGCGTTGTCGCCGTGCAGCACGCTCTTGTAGCTCTGCGGGCCGAAGAACTGCCAGCCCAGCGGGACGGCGACCAGCGGCAGACAGACGACGGCCGCGACACCGAGGCCGCGCAAGAGCGGCCGCAGGGCCGCCCGTGCCACATCGCGGCGCAGAAGTGCGTACGAGAGCGCGAAGAGCAGCATGCCGATCGACGCGAGCAGCAGCGGCTCCTCGCCGAGGAGGATCTGGTACGTCGCGAACAGCCCGAGCAGGACCCCGTCGCGGACGACATTGCGGCCCTCGCACAGCCGCAGCGCCCGGTCGATGATCACCGGGATCATGAAGAGCACAAGGAAGTTGGGATGCGCGTTGCCGTGCGAGATCATCGGCGGCGCGAAGGCCGCGAAACCACCGCCGACGGCCGCCGCCCACCGGTTCTTCACCAGCCGCCGGGCGATCAGCCAGTACCAGGCGACGGCGGTCGCGGCGAGCCCGAGCGTGAGCACCAGCGCCCAGGTGACCGTCGGCCCGAGCAGCAGAGTCACCGGCGTGAGCGGGACGGAGAGCCCGAGCATGACGGTGTTCGCCATCAGGTTCACACCGTCGGGATAGCCCTGCAGCGTCGTGAACAGCGGGTTCCGCAGATGCGCGACATTGTCGGCGGTGACCGCGAAGAACCACTCCCACTGGTTCTGGTCCTGCCCCGAGTCGGCGAGGTAGCCGCGGTCGAGGTCGGTCCACAGCCCCTTGTAGAGCAGTACGGAGGCGAGGAGGAAGAACCCGGCGACGGCGAGGTCCGCCCGCCGCAGGGCACGCGCGCGCAGCCGCAGCAGCTCCAGCAGCACCTTGCCGTAGTCCAGTGGTCTGACCTTGGAGCCCGCCTGGTGCGACCAGCGCACCGGGACCTCCGTGACCGGCCAGCCCGCGCGCCGGAAGAACCGGAGAATCTCGACGTCGATGCCCCATCCGTCGAGCCGTGAATCGGCGAAGGCCGCCCGCGCCTTGTCTCCGTCGAAGAGCTTGAAGCCGCACTGGGTGTCGTGGATGCCGGAGACGGCGACGGCACGTATGAGCCGGTTGCCCATCCGGCCGAGCCATTCGCGCATCCGCCGCTGGTGCACCTCGATCTGGGAGTCGGGGTGCGCGCGCGAGCCGATCGCCGCCGCGCTGTCCTCCGCGGCGAGCTGTTTGTCGAGCCGGTCCAGCTCCTCGATGGGGGTCGCGAGGTCCGCGTCGGTGATCAGGACGCGCCGGCCGTACGAGGCGAGCACCCCGAGGCGCAGTGCGCTGCCCTTGCCGCGGTTGCCGTTGCTGGAGACCAGGTGGATGCGCGGCTCCTCGGCCGCGGCCTCCTGGGCGATCTTCGCGGTGGCGTCGCTCGAGCCGTCGTCGACGACGATCAGCTCCCAGTCGCCCCAGCGGCCCGGTTCCGCGCGTAGATGCGCGCAGATCGCGTCCAGGGTGGGCCGCAGCCGGCCCTCCTCGTTGTACGCCGGAACGACGACGCTCAGGTCCACGCCGGCACCCGCGTTCGCCCCCGCCCTCAGATCCACGCCCACGTCCGCGCTCACCGTTCCAGCCGATCCGCCCACGCGAGCGCATGGTCGTTGTACGCGCGGATGACCGCGCGCACGGGCTCGGCCTCGCCGGAGGTGACGGCGTCCACCAGGTCCTCGTGCCCGCTCCACAGCCAGTCCCGCAGCTCCGTGTCGCTCCGCAGATACGGGACGGCGAACACCCAGGCCTGGACCCGCAGCCGGTGCAGGAAGTCGGATATGTAGCGGTTGGCGACGACCGAGCTGAGCTCGTGCCAGAAGCGCAGGTCATATCCGATGAGGATGTTCAGATCCCCGACGCGCGCCGCGCGGGCGGCCTCCTCGGCCCGGCGGCGTACGGACTCCAGCGCCCGGCCGTGCACTCCGGTCGAGCCGCGCAGGTCGACACGGCGGAAGATGCCGTCCACGATCAGCGAACGCGCCTCGACCATGCCGCGGTAGTCGTCGACCGTGAACCGGTGCACTTTGAAGCCCCGGTGCTGGTCGGAGTCGAGCAGTCCCTGGGCGGAGAGGTCGACGAGGGCTTCCCTGACGGGGGTCGCGGAAACGCCGTACTGCTCGGCGATCTGCTTGACAGTGAATTCCTGCCCGGGCCGCAAACGCCCGGCGAGCACCTCGTCACGCAGCGCATCCGCGATCTGCTGCCGCAGGGTGTTGCGGGTGACAGCGGTACTGCTGCCGGTACCGCGCATCGTGGCCTTCTCCTTCACCAGGGGTCCCGGACACGATAGGCCAGGGCGGGATGCACCGGGCGCGGGCGTACGGTCCTGACGGTGTCCGGAAGGGGAGGTATGCGTGGCTGACGTCTTCGAGGTGGCCACCGGCGACGGGCTTCTGTCCGCCCTGCCAGAGCGGGAAAGGACGGCGGAGGTACAGGTCGCCTTTCAAGGCCTGCTGCAGATCCGCCGCGTGACGGACACCGCACCGGCGGCCTGGGAGCTCAAGCAGATGGTGCGTGCGGTCGCCCTGGCCCTGGAGGCGGCGGGCGTCCCGGCCTCCGCACTCGATGCCTCGGGCGCGCGGACGGCGACGGGCTACCGCGTACGCGCTTCGGAGCGCCCGCGCATGGTCTGCGTGGACTGGCTGGGCCCGCCGGGCAGCGGGGCGCCCCAGGAGGAGGAGAGCAGGCTGACCGCATGCGCGGCGGCACTGGGCCGGATGGGGTGGGAGGCGCTGCTGTACCGAGGGCCGCGGCGCCGCCGGTTCCTGGAGGTGGAGCCGGCGGGGCCGGATTACGGCCCCGCCGGCGGTTGAGGCGCGGGATGGCGCGGGGTTCCGGACCGGGGCCCGGCCTACGCCACGTGCTCGTCGGCAACCGACAGCGCGGCGTCCAGCGCCGCCAGGCCCTCCTTCGCGTCCGCCTCGGTGACGTTGCACGGCGGGACCGCGTGCGTCCGGTTCATGTTCACGAAGGGCCACAGGCCGTTCTTCTTGCACGCGGCGGCGAAGGCGGCCATCGGCGCGTTCGCCGCGCCCGTGGCGTTGTACGGCACCAGCGGCTCGCGCGTCTCCCTGTCCTTGACCAGGTCCAGCGCCCAGAACACGCCCGTGCCGCGCACCTCGCCCACGCTCGGGTGGCGCTCGGCGAGCTCCCGGAGCCCCGGGCCGAGGACCGTCTCTCCGATGCGAGCCGCGTGCTCGACGACCTTCTCCTCCTCCATCACCCCGATCGTGGCGATCGCGGCGGCGCAGGCCAGCGGGTGGCCGGAGTACGTGAGCCCGCCGGGGTACGGACGCGTCTCGAAGGTCTCCGCGATCGCACCGGAGATCGCGACGCCGCCGAGCGGTACGTACCCGGAGTTGACGCCCTTCGCGAAGGTCAGCAGGTCGGGCACGACGTCGAAGTGGTCGGCGGCGAACCACTCACCGGTACGGCCGAAGCCCGCCATGACCTCGTCGAGGATGAAGACGATGCCGTACCGGTCGCAGATCTCGCGCACGCCCGCGAGGTAGCCGGGCGGCGGGGTCATGATCCCGGCGGTCCCGGGGATCGTCTCCAGGATGATCGCGGCGATCGTCGCCGGACCCTCGAAGGCGATCGTGTCCTGAAGGTGCTGGAGCGCGCGGGCGCACTCCTGCTCCTCGGTCTCCGCGTAGAACGGCGACCGGTAGAGGAACGGCCCCCAGAAGTGGACGACACCCGACGTGCCGTTGTCGGAGGCCCAGCGGCGCGGGTCTCCGGTGACGTTGACCGCGGTCGCGGTGCCGCCGTGGTACGAGCGGTAGGTGCTCAGGACCTTCGGACGGCCCGTGTGCAGCCGGGCCATCCTGATGGCGTTCTCGACGGCCTCGGCGCCGCCGTTGGTGAAGAAGATCTTGTCGAGGTCGCCGGGGGTGCGCTCGGCTATGAGGCGTGCGGCCTCGGAGCGGGCCTCGACGGCGAACGCGGGAGCGAAGGTGGTGAGCTTGCCGGCCTGCTCCTGGATCGCGGCGACGACCTTGGGGTGCTGGTACCCGATGTTGGTGTAGACGAGGCCGCTGGTGAAGTCGAGGTAGCGGTTCCCGTCGTAGTCCCAGAAGTACGAGCCCTCGGCACCGGCGACGGCGAGCGGGTCGATCAGGCCCTGGGCGGACCAGGAGTGGAACACATGCGCGCGGTCTGCGGCCTTGACGGCCGCGCCGGCCTGAGGGTCGGGATGAGGGGTCATGCGGCCAAGGGTAGAGACGCTCGGGTGAGGGCGGACATGGCCACGGTGTATGGCCTGAGCCGGGTTCCTGGGCAGTGTGTCGCCCCCGGGACGAAGCGCCTGGTCACGGACCCGTCCCCGCGGTGCGGGCACAGGTTGGGTACGGGGGTGCGCCTGTGGCGCGCCTGTTCCCCTACCCGCCCCTTATCGAACCGGGGGCAGCCCCCAGCCCGTATGCGGCATTCGGCCGCATGTCCTCAAAACGCCGGACGGGCTTGATTCGCGCCAATCACCGGACGGGCTTGAAACGCACCCCAAGCATTGACAGCAGACTGTCGACATGACAGCCTGCTGTCATCGGTCATCGGGCTCAGGAGGACGCCATGAACACCCGCACCGTTCATCTCGCCGTGTACGACACCTACGCCGACTGGGAGACGGGCCACACGACCGCCCATCTCACCCAGAACGGCTTCACCGTGCAGACCGTCGGGCCCACCACCGACACCGTCACCACCATGGGCGGCGTCCGTATCCAGCCCGATCTCGCTCTCGCCGACCTCCGGCCCGAGGACAGCGCCCTGCTCATCCTCACCGGCGCGCGGCTCTGGGACACCGGTGACGATCTCGCCCCCTTCGCCGCCAAGGCCCGCGCGTTTCTCGAGGCCTCCGTGCCCGTCGCCGGCATCTGCGGTGCCACCGCCGGGCTCGCCCGTGAAGGGCTGCTCGACGATCGCGAGCACACAAGTGCCGCCTCCTTCTACCTCGAGGCCACCGGATACAAGGGCGGTGAGCACTACCGCGACACCGACGCCGTCACCGACGGCGATCTGATCACCGCGGGGCCGACCGAGCCCGTCGCATTCGCCCGCGAGGTATTCGCACGGCTCGGCGTGTACGAGGGCGAGAAGCTGGACGCCTGGTACCGCCTGTTCCACGACTCGGACGCCTCCGCATTCGGGGTCCTTCACTCATGAGCCGCGAACAGCAGGACCTGCTCAGCCGGACGGCGCTCGGCGTCTTCCGGCTGAACGGCCAATTCCTCGCCGTCTCGGAGGAGTTGGCGAAGCCGGCCGGACTGACCGCCGCCTGGTGGCAGGTCCTTGGAGCCGTACTGCGCGATCCGCTGCCCGTCGCCGGGATCGCCCGCGACATGGGCATCACCCGTCAGAGCGTGCAGCGCATCGCCGATCTGCTCGTCGAGCGTGGCCTCGCAGCGTACGAACCCAACCCCGCCCACCGACGCGCCAAACTGCTCCGCCCCACCGACGAGGGCCGCGCCGCGATCGCGAAGATCGGCCCCGGTCACGCGGAACTGGCGGCCCGCCTCGCCGAGGCCCTCGGCCCCGAGCAGTTCGCCGAAACGGCCCGGGTGCTCGACCGGCTCTCCGAAGCCCTCGACAGCCTCAGTCCCGCGCCCCAGGAAAAAAGTCCGCGTTCCTGACGTAGTCCAGCGCCTCGGTGAACGCCGGATCCGCCAGGCGCCGCCCCATCTCCGCCTCGCTCACATCCTCGACGTGCGTCTGGATCCACCACAGGTTCCCGAACGGGTCCCGCACCCGGCCGACCCGGTCCCCGAAGAAGAGGTGCGTCACCTCGGTCACCGATTCGCCGCCGCATTCAACCGCCCGCCGGTGCACGGCGTCCGCGTCCTCGACGTACAGCCGCAGGAACGCCGGTGTCGGCGGCCAGTCGGCGCCCCCCGCGTCGAACAGCATCACCAGCGCGTCCCCGATCCGTACCTCCGCATGCCCGATCCGACCGTCCTCGCCGGTCATCCGGCCCAACTCCACCGCCCCGAAAGCGGCCTTCAGGTAGTCGATGACACCCGCCGTGTCCTGCGAAATGATCCAGGGTGTGACGCTGGTGCAGCCCCCGGGAACCGGCTTGACGGCCATGACAGTCTCCTCGCGTACGGGGTTGCGTTCGTGAGTCCGACGGTATGGGCCAATGAGGTCGGATCCTGACCTATAAGGGTCACCTCGACGCCCACTATTCTCGGTCTGTCGGAAACGGAAGCACGTCCGGCACGAAGCAGGTCCGGCACGGGGGAAGGGCGCGCGGCGATGGAGCCACTGGCACCGGCAGATCCACGGCACATCGGCGAGTACCGTCTGCTGGCCCGGCTCGGCGCGGGCGGCATGGGCCAGGTCTACCTCGCGCGCAACGACCGCGGCCGCACCGTCGCCGTCAAGCTCGTACGCCAGGAACTCGCCGTGCAGGAGGAGTTCCGCAACCGATTCCGCCAGGAAGTGCGCGCGGCCCTGCGCGTCGGCGGCGAGTGGACCGCACCCGTACTCGATGCCGACACCGAGGCCCCCGTCCCGTGGGTCGCCACCGGCTACATCGCGGGACCCGCGCTCCACACCGTCGTCTCCGGCGGTCACGGCCCCCTCCCGGAGCGTTCCGTCCGCATCCTCGCCGCCGGCCTCGCGCACGCGCTCGAGAACATCCACGGCGCCGAACTCATCCACCGCGACCTCAAGCCGTCCAACATCCTGATCACGATCGACGGCCCCCGGGTCATCGACTTCGGCATAGCCCGTGCCCTGGAAACGGTCACCGACGGCGGTCTCACCCGCACCGGCGCGCTCGTCGGTTCGCCCGGTTTCATGGCTCCCGAGCAGGTACGCGGCGACCGCGTCACCACCGCCTGCGACATCTTCTGCCTCGGCTCCGTCCTCGCCTACGCGGCGACGGGCCGCCTCCCGTTCGGCTCGGCCGACAGTGGTGTGCACGCGCTGATGTTCCGTATCGCGCAGGAGGAGCCGGACCTGGCCGGCCTTCCGGAATCTCTGCTCGAGCTCGTACGCGACTGCCTCAACAAGGACCCCGGGTCCCGTCCGACGCTCGCGCGGATCCTGGAGCGTACGACCTCCGACGCGGACGGCGAGCCCTGGCTGCCCGGCGCGCTGATCGCCCAACTGGGCCGCCATGCTGTGCAGTTGCTGGAGGTGGAGCAACCGGCGGCCCCCGCACCGGCAAGGGCCCCGGCCCCGGAACAGCCGCCGACGATGACCGCGGTCGCCGCCCCGAAGCCCCCCATGCCGCAGTCCACGCCCCCGCCGACCCCGCCCCCCGCGTACGGGTACGGCTACCCGTACAGCGGCCCGTCACCGGTTCCCAACGCCCCCGCACCGGCTCCGTACGCCCCCAACACCCTCCCGTACGGCCCCGCGCCACGGAGGAAGGGCGGCACCATCGCCCTCGTCGCGGTGGCCCTGGTCGTAGCGGTCGGGGCCGGCGGCTCGGTGTACGCGTTCATGGGGGACGACGGCAAGCGGCCCGCGTCCACCGACTCCAAGTCGCCGGCCTCGAAGGCCCCCTCGCCGCTGACCTCATCGCCGGCGGCCCCCGCCACCACGCCGCCGACCGATCCCGGCACGGCGGCCGGCGGCGTCCCGCAGGAGTACGTCGGCACCTGGCAGGCATCCTTCGACACCGCCGACGGCACCAACGTCCGCACCATGACGATCACCCAGGGCACGGCCGGCACCCAGGTCATGACCCTGTCGGGCACCGGACCGAACTACGACTGCCGCTGGTCGGCCACCCTCCGCGCCCCGGGCCCACCCCTCGAACTCGGCCCGACCCAGGTCACCTTCGGCGATCCGAAGCAGTGCTCACCGGGTCAGTGGAGCCGCCTGGACATGCCCGACAGAACGACGATCGTGCGCGAGCTGGTGGGCTCGGGCGGTGCGCCGCTCACGTACACGAAGACGAGCTGATCAGGGGCTCGGCCGGAGCACCGCCCGAACCGTTCCTCCGTGCCGGGGACGGTAGTGGCCGGCGCTGACCATGCGGTTCAGAGTCTGATGGCGTACACGTAGCGGCTGTTGTAGCGGGACCGCGGCTCGCCCGGGTCCTGGTCGCCGACCGCATACTCGCCGAGCGACCACAGGAGTCCTTGCCCGCCGGTTCGTGCGTAGGACAGATCCTCCGGCCCCCGCACCACCCTGCCGCTCGTCCGCACGGTCAGATCGGTGGCGGCCGCCCGGCCCGTCCGCAGGTAGCCGTACTCGGACGGGCCGTCACTGCGGGAGACGTAGAACCTCTCGTTCACGCTGACCGCGCCCTGGATCTGCTTCCCATTGGTGATCCGGTACGTCTTCTGCGAGAGCACCGACTGTGTCGCGGGATCGACATGCCGCAGCGCCCCATGGTCGCGCTCGACCTCGAACCGCACCGCCCGCGCCTGCGCCGATGCCGAGCCCTTGTCGACGAACTCGCTCACCAGCAGCGTGTGGTACGGCCCGGTCGTACGGTCGACGGACACCTGGGAATAGCGCATCCTGTCGATCTCGGCCTCGATGTCGTCGTACCCGCGGCTCTGCGGCAGGACGTACTTGCAGCCGTAGCCGTAGTAGCGATTGTCGCTGTGGAGCCCGCAGTGGCTCATCGCAGGGCCGCCGGTCGACACCTGGAACATCTGGTCCAGGTTGAACACCCGCAGACCGTACTTGGTGTCCACGACGTACAGCCGGTCCTTGTACCAGGCGATTCCCCCGACATGCTTTGTCACGGGCCGGAAGCTGTACCGTCCGCTCCCGGTCCGGTACGGCTCGACCAGCAGCACATGCCGGTACATCGGACGGGACGTGCCGCTCACATCCACAAAGCTGATGCGCGCGGCCTGATGAGCGGCCCTGTTCATCGTGTACCAGGAGACCAGCACCACATTTCCGCCGGTTCCGTGGCCGTCGTAGTCGGTGGTGATGCCTTGGGGCCGCCAGTCCCGGGTGGTGAAGTCGTCACGCCGCCAGGTGAACGTGCGCGCCACGTCGGGTGAATTCCGCCGTGGCCAGTCCGGCCTTCGCCGGTATGTGCCCGACCTGTTGAGATCCTCCATTACCTGGCTGACAGGGGCATGGGGAAGCCTTTCCACATCGAGCAGCCCCTTGATGGCGTCGGGGTAGGAAGCGCCGCCACCCTCCGGGTCCTTTCCCGTGCGTATCCAGAGCCTGACTCCTGGCAATTCGGCCGCGACGGCCGCGTGCGCCGTCGCGGGTACCAGAAGCCCGCCGGCCGTCGCCACGAGTGGGGCCGCGGCCATGCCCCGAAGAATTGTCCTCCGTGTTGTGTCCATGGGGATGGACGCTAGAGATGGTGGCGGCTGGCTGTCCCGGTTCCGCGCGTCCGGGACACGTCCCGGACGCCGATGGGGTCAACCGAGCAGCACGGACGCGGCGTTGCAGAGCAGAAGAGGGTGCACGAATCGACCGGCACCAGTGGGCGGGAACCGCCAGGACAGCGGCCAGGTGCGGCCTTTGAGGGCAGGCACCGGGATATAACTCACGTGAGCGTGACCCGAGTTGAGCCGGGTCACACCTCGCGGCCAGGCTCGGTGCGACGTCGTCCCGGCCGGTACGAGGAAGTACACGGACCGCCTCCCGTGCGCCTCGATGACGACGGGCCCGGGGTCACCCCCGGTCATCCTCTCCAGGAGATCGGCGAGGCGGCGGCCGTCTTCGTCGTCGACGCGGATGGCGTCGAATTGCACGCCCGCCTTACGGAGCTGGAATCCCGAAGCCGGAATCCAATCGAGGTTTACTTCGCGACTTTGCGTATCCACAAGGACAGTCTGGGTGACCTTGGCTAGCGTTTTCCAGGACCGGGACGAGGGGTCCGGCATACGTTGACCTGCTCGAGCTCCCTTTGAGGCGGGTCGAATTCGGCGGGGACTGGTTGAGACCGGTTGAGTCCGGTTGAGTCGAAGCGGTGATCGTAAATGGCACGTGCGGAAAACAAGGAAACGGCGGGTCCCGCGACGCGTCTGGTGGCGAATGTCGCGCGCAATATGCGCGTCCAGAAAGGACTGACGCAGGAGCAGCTGGGAAACGAGATGGGCTTCACGGGCGCGGCGGTGAGCGCGATGGAGACCTGCGCGCAGCCCGCGAGCGACCAGATGCTGGTGGAGCTGGAGAGGGTGCTCGGGGGCGGGACGGGGATCTTCGAGGAGGCGAGGACATACGTACGGCTGGACAAGTACCCGGCGCAGTTCAAGGACTACGCGCTGCTGGAGCAGAAGGCGGTGGGGCTTTGTCTGTACGCGACGCTGGTCGTGCACGGGCTGTTCCAGACGGAGGAGTATGCGCGGGCGCTGATCGGCGGGGGTTATCCGCCGTTGTCCGAGGAGCGGGTGGAGGAGCTGGTCGAGGCGCGGATGGCGCGCAGGGCGCTGTTCGAGCGGGAGCCGGTGGCGCTGATCGAGCTGATCCTGGAGGAGTCGGTGTTACGGCGGACGATCGGCAGCGAGGAGGTCATGCGGGGCCAGCTGCGGCACCTTGCGGAGTGCGCGCGGCGGCGTAACGTGACGCTTCAGGTGTTGCCGCTGGACGCTGGGCTCAGCGGAGAATACGCAGGCGACCGCGGTGGGATGGAGCTGGTGGAGAGCCCGGAGCATGACCGCTTGGTCTTCCTGGAAATCCAGGGCGAGAGCCTGCTGATCAAGGAGCCGGGAAAGGTGAGTACGTTGACCCAGCGGTATGCGAGGATCCGGGCACAGGCCCTGGATCCCCGTGAATCGCTGGGCCTCATCGAGCGGTTGGCAGGAGAGCAGAGATGAGCAACAGCCTGCGCTGGTTCAAGTCCAGCTACAGCGACAGCGGTGGCGGCAGCTGCATCGAAGTCGCCTTCGACTGGCGCAAGTCCTCGTACAGCAGCGACGGAACCGGCGACTGCGTCGAGGTCGCCGCCTGCCCCCGCACCATCCACATCCGCGACTCCAAGCGGGCCGACGGACCCACCTTCGCCGTCGCTCCCACCACCTGGACGAACTTCCTCGACTGGGCAAGCTGAACCCGTACGTAGGAGAAGCCATGACGAAGACGGGCACAGCAGTACCGGGTCCGGCGGGTCTGCCGTTACTTGGCTCGATGTTCGAGCTCAAGCGCGACTCGCTCGGCACCTACCTCAGCGCACAGCGCGAGCACGGAGACGTCGTCAGGTTCACCGCGGGCCCGCCCGGGCTGCGAATCGAGCTGTACGCGGTGTTCTCCGCGGAGGGCGCCCAGCAGGTGCTGGCGACGGAATCGGCCAACTTCCGCAAGGACAACGCCTTTTACCAGGAGGTCCGGGAGTCGTTCGGCAACGGCCTGCTGACCAGCCAGGACGACGACTACCTCCGGCAGCGGCGGCTCGTACAGCCGCTGTTCACCCGACGACGGGTCGACGGCTACGCCGACGCCGTAACCGCCGAAACCGCCGCGCTGCTCTCCACCTGGCGCAGCGCCCCCGACGCCACGGTGGACGTCGTCGCCGAGACGACCCGGCTCACGCTGCGGGCGGTCGCCCGCATTCTGTTCGGCACGGACGTCGAGGCGGCGGTCGACGTCGTGGAGCGATGCTTCCCGATCATCGGGGAGTACACGCTCGCCCGCGGCTACTCCCCCGCCAACTTCCCGCGCAGCTGGCCGACTCCGGCCAACCGGCGGGCCACGGCCACGATGGGCGATCTGTACGCGGTGTGCGACGGGATCATCGAGAAGCGGCGCGCGGAGGGGAAGGCGGCACAGGGCGAGGACCTGCTGACGCTCCTCTCCCAGGCCGAGAGCGCGGAGGACGGGACCCTCGACGCGTCCGAGATCCGCGACCAGGTGCTGGTGTTCCTGCTCGCGGGGCATGACACAACGGCCACGTCGCTCGCGTTCGCACTGCACCTGCTGGCCCGCCACCCCGAGCAGCAGGCGCGGGCGCGGGAGGAGGTGGTACGCGTACTGAGCGGACGAACCCCGGGGGCCGCGGATCTCGAGGCACTCCCGTATCTGACACAGGTGCTGAAGGAGGCGCTGCGCCTCTACCCGCCGGGTCCTGTCATCGGCCGCCGGGCGGTCGCGGCGACGGAGATCGGGGGGCACACGATCCCGGCCGGCGCGGATGTGATCGTCGCGCCGTGGGTGACGCACCGGCATCCCCGGTACTGGGACGAGCCGGAGCGCTTCGACCCGGAACGGTTCACGCCGGAGCGGGAGAACGGGCGGCCGCGGTATGCGTGGTTCCCGTTCGGCGGCGGGCCGCGGGCGTGCTTCGGTCAGCACTTCTCGATGCTGGAGTCGGTGCTGGCGCTGGCGATGATCCTGCGGGAGTTCGAGCTGGACGCCATCGACGTCGATGTCCCGGTGGATACCGGGATCACCCTGCGCGCGACGGGCCCGGCACGGTGCGTGCTGCGCCACGTGGGCGGCGCGCACTGATCTGACGCGAAGGCGCGGGGCCCGGACGCGATCCGGGCCCCGCGCCGCGTACTACCGGACGATCCGGATCGTCCGGATGCCTGTGCCGCGGTACCGCGAGGGCGCTCGCGTCAGCACGGGCCGGCCGCGCGGCCACTCGACGGAAGGCCGCCCGCCGCGTGCCGCAACGGAACGAGCCCGCCAACTCCTCCCGCGACTGCGAGCGGAAGGATGACCCCGGGGCCCCGGTCGTACGCTGCGAACTCGACTCCACGGAACAGGTGCTGGCCACGGTCGCCCGGCTGCCGGGCGCCATCGGCTACAGCGAACTGCGCTCCGGGACTCCGCTCAAGGGTGTGCACCGCCTCTCCATCGCGGGCGACGCCCCGTCCGTCGACGACATCGGCAAGAGCGCGTACCCGTACCGGGAGATCGAGTACGCGTACACCTACGGCCAGCCGCCCGCCGACTCACTCGCCTCCAGCTTCCTCAGCTATATGAGCCGGGGCAGCGGCCAGGACGTCATCCGTACACACGGACATCTGCCGTGCGCGACGCCGAGGGGGCTGCGGATCTGTGGCGAGGACTGACCGTCGTCACCGGTGCGTGAATCCCGAACGCGGGCTCGCCACGCCGACTGCGTAATCTTCGGCGCATGGAACACCTCGCGCCCCAGGATCCGCCCTCCATAGGTGAATACCGTCTGCTCGGCCGCCTCGGCGAGGGCGGTATGGGCCGGGTCTACCTGGCCCGTTCCGCGGGCGGCCGTACGGTCGCGGTCAAGCTGATCAAGGCCGAGCTCGCCGGGAAGCCGGAGTTCCGCGGCCGGTTCCGGCAGGAGGTGGCCGCCGCGCGCCGGGTCGGCGGGGAGTGGACCGCACCCGTACTGGACGCGGACACCGAGGCGGCGGAGCCGTGGGTGGCGACCGGGTACATCGCCGGGCCCTCGTTGCTGCACATCGTGCGGGAGCGGCCGCTGCCCCAGGAGTCGGTGCGGACACTGGCGTACGGTCTGGCCGGCGCGCTGCGGAGCGTGCACGGGGCCGGTCTCGTCCACCGGGACCTGAAGCCGTCCAACGTACTGGTCACGATCGCCGGTCCTCGGGTCATCGACTTCGGCATCGCACGCGCGCTGGAGTACGCGTCCGAGGAACTGACCCAGACCGGCGTGGTGGTGGGGTCGCCGGGCTATATGTCGCCCGAGCAGATCCAGGGCGAGCGGGTCGGTCCTGCCTGTGATGTGTTCTCGCTGGGCTCGGTGCTGGCGTACGCGGCGACCGGGCGGCTGCCTTTCGGGCGTTCCGACACCGGGATCCACTCCATCATGTTCCGTATCGTGAGCGCGGAGCCCGATCTGAACGGCGTGGACGGGGAGTTGCGGCAGCTGATCGCGGACTGTCTGGCCAAGGATCCGGCAGGGCGGCCGACGCCGGAGCAGATCGTGGAGCGCACCCGCCCTGCCGATCCGGCCGCACCCTGGCTGCCCGCGGCGCTGATCGCCGAACTCGGGCAGCACGCAGTGTCGCTGCTGGACGCCGATACGCCGACGAGGGGCGCCGTGCCGACCCCGCCGTCACCGGATGCCGGCCGGGTGGCGTACGGCACCCCGCCGTCTCCGGGCACGCCCGGAACCTCTGGAACTCCCGGCATCCCGGGCGCCCCTGGCACTCCCGGCACTCCCGGCACTCCCAACACCCCCGGCACTCCGCGGTCGGATGCCACGCCCCCGTGGCCCCAGGCCTCCGGCGACCCCGCGCCCGCGGCTCCTGGCGGCGTGCCCGGAAGCCCCTCGGCCGCCGCCCCCTACGGCTCCTGGGTACAGGGCCACCTCGCGGCCCCCGACGCATCCGACACCGTCGGTACCGGCCCCGAGGCGCGGAAGCGCTCCTGGCGGACAGTAGTGATCGCCGGTGTGGCCGTGGCAGCACTGCTGGGCTCGGCCTTCACCGCCGTCGCTCTGCTGCGCGGGGACGGCGACACGGTCGCCGGCCGGCCGGGAGGCGGCGTCGGGTCGTCCAACGGAGCGCCTGACGCGGCCGGACGGGGCAAGGACAAGGAGTGGCTGTCGTCGCCCGGGCCCGGGAGCGGCGCGAGCGACGACGCGAAGGAACCTTCGTCCAAGAACCCGGCGGGCAAGAAGCCGGGAAAGCCTGGGAAAGCCGGTGGACCGGCCGCGCTGCCCGCCGCGTACGCCGGGGCATGGATCGGCAGCGTCGACCGCGACGGCGCGGACACCGGCTCGCAGCGCCGGATCACCCTCTCCCCCGGCAAGGTCGGCGACACTGTCGTCGCGAGCATCAGCGTGGGCGAGAGCTATCTGTGCAAGGGCACCGGCAAACTGCTTGCGGCAAGCGGTGGTTCGATCCGCGTCGACACCGGTGTCACCGTCAGCACTCCCGCCGGGAAGTGTTCAGCGATCGGCGAGCAGACCCTGACAGCGCGCTCCGACGGCACGCTCGCGTGGACCGCGAGCGGCGGCCGTAGCGCAACGCTGCACAAGGCCGGCTCCGACCGGATACGGGACGGCTTCCTGGGCTCCTGGGAGCGACAACTGACCGGATCCGCCGGTGTGCAGCGGTTGACCGTCTCGCAGGGTGCCGTGGGCAGCCAGGTCGTCACCTTCACCACCACACAGGACGGCGGCACGTGTCTGTCGAAGTCCGAGCTGTTCTCGGCGGCGGACCGCGTCGTGATCGGTCCTTCCCTGGTGGTGAGCGGCGACTGCGCGGCGGCCGGATCGTCGGTCCTGACGGTGAGCGGCAGCACGCTGAACCGGTCCTTCCTCGACACGGGCAACTCGCCGCGCGAGTACCGGCGTCCGTAAGAAAGGGTCTGCAAGAACGGGTCTGCAAGAACGCAGAGCGCCCCGGTCGGCCGCCGGCCCGCGCGTCAGCTTCCGGCCGGCATGACCCGGGTCACCTTGCCCTTGGGGTCGGCGTCCAGGTAGCCGCTGTCGTAGTCGTCGCCCAGGTAGACGCCAATACCGGCCGGGGTGTCGAACAGGTCGTTGGGCTGCCGGATCACGAGGTAGCGCGTGGTCGGGTTCTTCACGTTCAGTTCCTTCTCCGCCTTGCGCATCAGGGCGGGGAGGACGTCCCAGTCGAATGCGTCCATGCTGACCGGGAGATCGCCTCCCGACAGCGTGCCCTTCATCGAGTCCTGCGTGACGCCTTCGCCGGCCCGGTAGCTGTAGCTGTCGTACTTGGTCCTGCTGCCCTTGACCATCGCTTCGACGGAAATGTACTCCGGGTACACGACGAAGCGGCCCACCTGGTCGGTGCCCGTCTCCGCCTTCAGTTCCTTGATGGCCGCGCGAATGCCGTCCGGTGTCAGCAGGTCCGTCCTGACTGCGGCCCTCGACGGCTTGGACGTGGGAGTGGGGGTGGGAGTGGGAGTCGGCGTCCGTGAGCTGTTGGCAGAGGAGCCGGCGGAGGACTGCGACCCCGTGTCGCTGCCGAACAGCTCGTCGGCGTGCGGCACCAGGGACCACACCAGGACCCCGGTCAGCACGGGCCCGACGACGGCCGACGCGATCGCGAGTGCAGTCCGGCGCTTCGCACGGGCGCCCGTCCGGTGCAGCGTCCGACGTGTAGGGCCCGCCGGGTAGGGGGTCGGCGGCCCCATGGGGCCCGGCACGCCACCATGCGGAGTCGCGGGTCCGAAGCCCATCGGCGGCCCGAATCCGGGCGATGCCGGCGGCGGGGTCGCCGGTCCCGGCGGGGGCGTCAGCCGGTACGACGTGGTCGCGCCTGTCCCGCTCGGAATGCTTACCTCACCCTGAGCCGCCTCCGCGAGCATCCGGTCGACGGTCTCCGGGTCGGGCCGCGCGGCCGGGTCCTTGACGAGAACGGCGGCCAGTACCCCTGCCAGCGCACCCGCCCGGCGCGGAGGCGGAAGCTCCTCTTTGAGCACGGCGGCCAAGGTCGCCAGCGTCGACCCCCTGCGCAGCGGATGGTTCCCCTCGACGGCGACGTACAGCATCATCGCCAGGGACCACAGGTCCGAGCCCGGGCCGCCGTCGTCGCCGGAGATACGCTCGGGCGCCATGTAGTCGGGCGTGCCGATGATCGAGCCGGTCATGGTCAGCGAGGTCGACTCACGGATCGCCGCGATGCCGAAGTCGGTGAGGACGGGGCGCCCGTCGGGCCGCATCAGGACATTGGCGGGCTTCACGTCACGGTGCTGGATGCCGACGTCGTGCGCGGCCCGCAGTGCGGCCAGCACGTCGCGCCCCATCCTGGCCGCCTCGACCGGCGTCATCGGCCCCTTGTCCAGCCGGTCCTGGAGCGATCCGCCGGTCACCAGCTCCATGACGAGCCACGGGTAGGCGTGCTGGGCACCGTCCACCACGTGGTGGATGGTCACCACATGGGGATGGTTGACCCGGGCGAGTGCCCGCGCCTCCCGCAGCACCCTCTCCCGCAGAATCGCCGCGGCCTCGGGGTCGTGCTCGGCGAGCCCGGGATCGGGCGGCCGCACCTCCTTGAGGGCCACGGCCCGGTCCAGCGCCAGATCGCGCGCTCGCCACACCATGCCCATACCGCCGCCACCGAGCCGTGCCTCCAGCTCGAAGCGCCCGTCGATGACCCGTCTGCCGGATTCCCCGTCGCTCATGGGCGGGAGCCTATGAGGTGCCGGTGACACGACCCCGCGCAGGTGCCTCCATCGTTACCCGGCCGACGCGCCCGACGCCGGCGTGCGTGGGCCGCACCGGGGACCCGCCGAAGGCGCCGGGCCGTTCATTACCGAGCTGACCTGGCGCAACGCCGACGCGACAGGGGTGCCCCGCACCATGCGGGGCACCCCTGTCCGTAAGCCGTACTAGAGGAACGAGTTGATCTCGATCGTCTCGGTCCGGCCGGGGCCGACACCGATCGCCGAGATCGGCGCGCCCGACATCTCCTCCAGCGCCTTCACATAGGCCTGCGCGTTCTTCGGCAGGTCGGCGAAGGTCTTCGCCTTGGTGATGTCCTCGGACCAGCCCGGCAGCATCTCGTAAATCGGCTTCGCGTGGTGGAAGTCGGTCTGGGAGTACGGGAGCTCCTCGACGCGCTTGCCGTCGATCTCGTACGCCACACACACCGGGATCTGCTCCCAGCCGGTCAGCACGTCCAGCTTGGTGAGGAAGAAGTCGGTCAGGCCGTTGACCCGGGTCGCGTACCGCGCGATGACCGCGTCGAACCAGCCGCAGCGACGGTCACGGCCGGTGGTCACGCCACGCTCGCCGCCGATGCGGCGCAGCGCCTCGCCGTCCTCGTCGAGGAGCTCCGTCGGGAACGGGCCCGCGCCGACGCGGGTCGTGTACGCCTTGAGGATGCCGATGACCCTGCTGATCTTCGTCGGGCCCACGCCTGCGCCCGTGCAGGCGCCGCCCGCGGTCGGGTTGGAGGAGGTGACGAAGGGGTACGTGCCGTGGTCGACGTCGAGGAGCGTGCCCTGGCCGCCCTCGAAGAGGACGACCTTGCCCTCGTCGATGGCATCGTTCAGGATCAGCGTCGTGTCCGCGACGTACGGCTTGAGCTGCTCCGCGTACTGGAGCATCTCCTCGACGATCTTGTCGGCCTCGATCGCGCGGCGGTTGTAGACCTTTGCGAGGAGCTGGTTCTTGGACTCCAGCGCCGCCTCGACCTTCTGCTCCAGGATCGACTCGTCGTAGAGGTCCTGGACGCGGATGCCGACGCGGTTGATCTTGTCCGCGTACGTCGGGCCGATTCCGCGGCCGGTCGTGCCGATCTTCCGCTTCCCGAGGAACCGTTCCGTCACCTTGTCGACAATGACGTTGTACGGAGTGATCAGGTGGGCATTTCCGCTGATCAGCAGCTTGCTCGTGTCGATGCCGCGGTCGTTCAGCCCGCTCAGCTCGGAGAGCAGGACGGCCGGGTCGACAACGACGCCGTTGCCGATGACCGGAGTACATCCCGGCGAGAGGATTCCGGAAGGGAGCAGATGGAGCGCATACTTCTGGTCGCCCACGACAACCGTGTGGCCGGCATTGTTGCCGCCCTGATAGCGCACTACATAATCCACTGATCCACCGAGCAGGTCGGTGGCCTTTCCCTTGCCCTCGTCACCCCACTGAGCACCGAGCAGCACAAGTGCGGGCACAGGCGTACACCCCTTCCGGGCGGGGCAAGACCAAGGTCAGGGGGCCTGAGCCGTGCCTGAGTCTTCGGACCGGTTGCCCCGGAATAGACGAAGCCCCTGGCGCAATAGCGCAAGGGGCTCTTGCACAAAGATGCTACCCGAGGAAGGACCGAGGTGTCGGCTCACGACCAGCTACTGGTGGTCATCGACCCGGTCGCCCGCCGAAGTGACGGCGAGTCCGTGCGGATCGCGAAAGATGTGCTGTGTGGCGGCGCGGAGGCGAAGATCTGCCTTCCCGAGGGTCCGGAGGAATTCGCGCGGGCGCTGGCCCGCAGGGGCTCGCGGCGGCCTGTGGTGATCGGTGACGACCGTGCCCTGCTGCGGGCGGTGGCCCTGCTGCACCGGGACCGCTGGCTGGGCGACGGGGCGCTGGCGCTGATCCCGGTGGGCACTTCCGTAGAACTCGCGCACGCGCTGGGCGTGCCGCGGGGCCCGGTGGCGGCGGCGCGGGCGGTGCTGGACGGGACCGTACGGCGTCTTGATCTGCTGGTGGACGAGAGCGACGGAGTGGTGCTGGGGGATCTGTCGATCCCGGCGGCGCGGGCGGCGTCGGGCGCCTCGGCGAACGGCGCTTCGGTGTGGCACACCTGCCGCTCACTGGTCCGCACCCTGGTCCACCCGGCGCCGCCGGTGCCGGTGGTCCGTACGCACCGGCTGCGGGTGGAGGCGGACGGAGTGCTGCTGACGGATCTCGACCGGCTGGTGGAGGACGTGACGGTGCGCGCGGGCGGCGGCCGGGCGGAGGTGGTCGTCCGGCACGGCACGGACACGGAGCCGGTCACGGCGCGGGCTCTGACGGTGACCGTGTCCGGGGCGGACTTCCGCTACCGGGCGGACGCGCTGATCACGGGCCCGGTCCGGACGCGGACATGGACGCTGCGGCCAGGGGCGTGGGGGTTGACGCTGCCGTCGACGGCGGTGGCTTCGGGAGGGTAGTGCGGTGACGGGGGCGGGCCGCTGAGGGCCGGCCCGGCCCGCCGGTGCGTCCTCAACTGCCGGGACGGGCTTGATCTCAGGCCCGTCCCCGCACTGCGAGGGGACAGCTCTCAGGCCATACCCCGCGCCTCGCGATACACGCGCCAGCGTTCCATCAGGCCCGACATCTCGCCCTGCAGGAACTCGAAGAACTCCGCCGTCTCCGCCACCCGCCTGCCCGCCGCCGTCTGGGGGCCCAGCGTCTCCGCGCCGTCGCGCAGGGCCTTCTCCCAGCGGGTCAGCAACTGGTCGCGGCGGGTGAAGGTCTCGTACCAGAGCTCGTTGTGCAGGACGTAGCGGTCACGGCGCGAGCCCGGGTCGCGTTCGCGGCTGACCATGTTGACCTGGTTGAGGTACCTGATCGCACCCGAGACCGCGGCCGGACTGATCCGGAGCTGTTCCGCCAGCTCCGCGGAGGTCATGCTGCCCTTCTCCGACGACAGCAGCGCCGCGAAGACCCGCGAGGCCATCCGCTGCATACCCGCTTCGGTCAGCTCCGCCGCGAATCGCTCCACAAAGCGCGAGACGGCCTCGTCACCGGCCCGCCCCGTCGAGCCGTTTTCGCCGCTCATGGCCTCATCGTCTCCCCTGGTCCCCTCGTCCACCGTGGCTCGTCGACTTTATACGCTTCCTTAACTTCACAAGTTCGTGAAAGTACTGTACGTTCTGAAACATGACCAAGGCAAACCTCGCCATTGAAGTAGCCGGACTGCACAAGGCGTTCGGGCGGACGCAGGCACTGGACGGCCTCGACCTCGCCGTCGAGACCGGTGAGGTCCACGGCTTCCTCGGCCCCAACGGCGCCGGGAAGTCCACCACCATCCGGGTCCTCCTCGGACTGCTGCGCGCCGACTCCGGCGCGGCCCGGCTGCTCGGCGGGGATCCGTGGAACGACGCGGTCGAGCTCCACCGCCGCGTCGCCTACGTACCGGGGGACGTGACCCTGTGGCGGAACCTCTCCGGCGGAGAGGTCATCGACCTCTACGGCCGGCTGCGCGGCGGCCTCGACAAGGCGCGACGCGCGGACCTCATCGGGCGGTTCGAACTCGACCCCACCAAGAAGGGGCGTACGTACTCCAAAGGCAACCGCCAGAAGGTCGCCCTGGTCGCCGCCTTCGCGTCCGACGTGGATCTGCTGATCCTCGACGAGCCGACCTCCGGACTCGACCCGCTGATGGAAGAGGTCTTCCAGGGCTGCGTCGAGGACGAACGGGACCGCGGCCGGACCATCCTGCTCTCCTCGCACCTCCTCAGCGAGGTCGAGACCCTCTGCGACCGGGTCAGCATCATCCGCAAGGGCCGGACCGTCGAGACCGGTTCGCTCGCGGAGCTTCGGCATCTGACGCGTACGAGCGTCACGGCGGAGCTCGCCGGGGCGCCGAACGGCCTTGCCCGGCTGCCCGGCGTGCACGACCTCGACGTACAGGGCAGACGCGTCAGACTCCAGGTCGACACCGACAAGCTGGACGCGGTGCTGCGCTCGCTCACCGAGTCCGGGATCCGCTCGCTGATCAGCACACCGCCCACGCTCGAAGAGCTCTTCCTCCGTCACTACGCGCCCGAAGAGGCGATGTCGCGATGACCGCCGTGGCCCATGCCACCGGGTTCGCCCCGCGCACCGGCGGAACGCGTCAACTCGCTGGTACAGGCACGCTGTTGAGACTCGCCCTGCGCCGCGACCGGCTGATGATGCCGGTCTGGGTCCTGGCGCTCGGGGCCGTCATCACCAGCGGCTCCGGCTCGCTGGAGAGCCTGTACGACACCGCCGCGAAGCGCGCCGACCTGGCCGAGTCCCTGTCCACCAACGGCTCGTTGCGCGCGATGTACGGACCGGTCTTCAGCGACTCCCTCGGCGGCCTTGTCGCCTGGCGCTTCGCCGGCTTCGTGGCCGTACTGGCGGCAGTGATGAGCCTGGTCATCGTCGTCCGGCACACCAGGGAAGAGGAGGAGACCGGCCGTCAGGAACTGCTGTCCTCCGCGATGGTGGGCCGGCGGGCCCCGCTGACCTCGGCGCTGCTGACGGCGTTCGTCGCCAATGCGGTGCTGACGCTGATCATCACCGCCGGGCTCTCCGGACCGACCGGCTCCGGTTCCGGCGCGCTCGCGGTCGGGCTCACCATCGGCGCGATCGGCATGCTCTTCGCGGGCATGGCGGCGATCATGGCGCAGCTCACCGAGAGCGCCCGGCTCGCCAAGGGCCTCACGGCCGCCGTGCTCGGCGTCGCGTTCGTCCTGCGGGCTGCGGGCGACGCCTCCGGAGACGACGGCTCGTCCGTACTGACCTGGCTCTCGCCGCTCGGCTGGGCGGAGAACGTGCGGCCGTACGCGAACGAGCGCTGGTGGGTCCTGCCGCTCCTCGCGGCCGCGGTCGTCGCCCAGGGTGCCGTCGCCTATGTACTGGCCGGACGGCGCGATCTCGGCATGAGCTTCCTGCCGACCCGCCCCGGGCCCGCGGAAGGCAGGATCGCCACCGCGGCCGGGCTCGCACGGCGGCTCCAGCGCGGCAGCGTTCTCGGCTGGGTCGTCGGGTTCTTCCTGGCCGGGATCGTCTTCGGCGGGATGGCCGAGGGCGCGGCGGACCTGGTCGGCGACAACGAGGGTGCGCGGGAGATCTTCGAGCGGATGGGCGGGCAGACCGGTATGACCGAGGCCTTCCTTGCGGCGATGATCGGCATGTTCGGCATGATCGCCGCGCTGTACACGGTCGCGTCCGTGCTGCGGCTGCACGGCGAGGAGACTTCACAGCGCGCCGAGCCGGTCCTGGCGAACGCGGTCGGCCGGCTCGCCTGGGCGGCGGGCCACCTGGTCATCGCCTTCGGCGGCGCGGTCGTGATCATGGTCATGGCCGGTCTGGGGCTGACGATCGGCCACGGCGAGGAGTTCGGCCCGATCATGGGCGCGGTCCTGGTCGAACTGCCGGCGGTCTGGCTGCTGGGCGGGCTCGCGGTGGCGCTGTACGGGCTCTTCCCGAAGGCGGCCCCGGCTTCTTGGGCGGTGGTCGGGATCTGCCTCGCACTGGGCTGGATCGGCCCGGCGCTGGACCTGCCCGGGGCGGTGATGAACCTGTCGCCGTTCAGCCACCTGCCGAAGCTGCCGGGCCAAGAGATGGCCTGGACACCGGTGCTGCTGCTGACCGTCGCGGCGGCGGCACTGGTGGCGGCGGGACTCGGAGGTCTGCGCAGGAGGGACATGCAGACCTGACCCTGCCCACCCCGGGGGGCGGGCATCAAAGCTCGACCAGCAGTTCCTTGACACCGCGGATGACATAGCCCGGCTTCCACTCCGGCTCGGCGGCGAGCCGCATCGTCGGTACCCGGCGGAGCAACTCTCCGAAGGACGCGGCCAGTTCGATACGGGCGAGCGGTGCGCCGAGGCAGTAGTGGATGCCGCCGCCGAAGCTGACATGAGGGTTGTCGGCGCGGGCGAGGTCAAGAGTGTCCGGGTGGGCGAACCTCTCCGGGTCGCGGTTGGCCGAGCCGAAGAGCAGGGCGAGTTCGGAGCCGCGCGGGATGACCGTTCCGTCGATCTCGATGTCGTCGAGCACCCAGCGCTCGAACATCTGGAGCGGGGTGTCGTACCGCATCAGCTCCTCCACAGCTGTGGACAGGAGCGTGTGGTCGGCGTGGAGAGCGGCGAGCTGCGCTGGGTGGCGAAAGAGCGTCCACCAGCCGTTGGCGGTGGTGTTGACCGTCGCCTCGTGACCCGCGTTCAGCAGTAGCACACAGGTCGAGATCATCTCCTGCTCACTGAGCCGGTCGCCCTCCTCGTACGCGGCGATGAGCGCGGAGATCAGGTCGCTGCCGGGCGAGCTGCGCCTCTCGGTGATCAACTTCCGTAGATACGCGCTGAATTCGAGCGAGGCCGTGACGGCGCGGTCGGCGGTCTCCTCGGACGGATTCAGCTCGTACATCCCGCAGATGCCGGCCGACCAGGGCCGCAGCAGTGCGCGGTCGGCAGCCGGGATACCGAGCATCTCCGCGATGACGGCGACGGGCAGCGGCTCGGCGACCTCGGCGAGCAGATCGCCTCCGCCGGCGTCCTTGAGCCCCGCGACGAGCTCGTCCGCGAGTCTGCGCACGGTGGGCACGAGCGATTCGACGGTACGCGGTGTGAAGGCCTTGGAGACCAGCCGCCGGATCCGGGTGTGGTCGGGCGCCTCGAGATCGAGCATCCCGCTGTCGTTGAGCGTGTGGAACGGCTCGTGCGCGGCCGGAGGTGCCGTACGGCCGAACTCCTCGTGCGTGAAACGGTGCAGATAGGTCCGCCCGAGCCGCCGGTCGCGCAGCAGCGCGGAGACGTCGGCATGGTGCGGGACGAGCCACTGGCGGGTGGGCTCGTAGTAGTGCACCCGGCCGCGGGAGCGGAGCTCGGCATAGGCCGGGTAGGGGTCGGCGACGAATGCGGGTGACCAGGGGTCGAAGGCGGCCATGGACCGACGCTACCGGTCGCCTCCCGTGCCCGGGGCTCCACCCCGGACACCGCGCCTCAATCTCCCCCAGTCCGGGGGACCCCCACGAGGCCCTTGTCGGGGCTCCGCCCCAAGCCCCGCTCCTCAAACGCCGGAGGGGCTTGATCAGCTCGGGGTCACCAGTCGCGCCTCGTACGCGAACACCGCCGCCTGCGTGCGGTCCCGCAGCCCCAGCTTCACCAGCACCCGGCTCACATGCGTCTTGATCGTGGACTCCGCCACCACCAGATGCGAGGCGATCTCCGCGTTCGACAGACCCTGCGCGATCAGCACCAGCACCTCCGTCTCGCGCTCCGTCAGATCGCCGACCTGCGCCAGCGCCGGCGGCCGCGGGTTCTGCGAGAGCTTCGAGAACTCCGTGATCAGGCGGCGCGTCACTGTCGGGGCCAGCAGCGCCTCGCCCGCCGCCACCACCCTTACCCCGTCTGCCAGTTGGCGGGCGGAGGCGTCCTTCAGCAGGAAGCCGGAGGCTCCCGCGCGCAGCGCCTGGTACACGTACTCGTCGAGGTCGAAGGTCGTCAGCACCAGGACCTTGGACTCGCTGTGCGCCGCGACGATCTCGCGGGTCGCCTCGATACCGTTCAGCTCCGGCATACGGATGTCCATCAGCACGACATCGGGCGCGAGCTCGGCGACCTTGGTGACCGCCTCGCGGCCGTTCACGGCCTCGCCGATCACCTCGATGTCGGGCATCGCGTTCAGCAGGACCGAGAAACCCTCCCGGACCATCATCTGGTCGTCGACGATAAGGACGCGGATCGTCATGAGGTCTCCTCGGAGGCGGTCTCGGTCGCGGTGACGGGAATGAAGGCGATCACCTCGTAGCCGCCCTCCTCCGTGGACTCCGCGGTCATCTCGCCGCCCAGCATCGTCACACGTTCCCGCATGCCCGTGATGCCGTGGCCGGCGCCCGGCGAGGGCTTGACCAGGCTCCGTGCGGCGGTGTTGGCAATCCGCAGACCGAGGCCGCCGAGGACGTAGGAGATCTCGACCTTCGCCGTCGAACCCGGCGCGTGGCGCAGCGCGTTGCTGAGCGCCTCCTGGACGATCCTGTACGCCGACAGCTCGACGCCCTGCGGCAGAGCGCGGACCGCGCCCGTGACCGTCTTCTCCACGTCCAGACCCGCCTCGCGGACGTTGGAGAGCAGGTTCTCGATATCGGCGAGCACCGGCTGCGGCGCGTCGGGGGCCTGGTAGTCCTCCGCCCGTACGACACCGAGGACCCGGCGCAGTTCGGTCAGCGCGGCCACCGCGTTCTCGCGGATGGTGGCGAAGGCCTTCTCCAGCTCGGGCGGCGGATTCTCCACGCGGTACGGCGCGGCCTCCGCCTGGATCGCGACCACCGACATGTGGTGGGCGACGACATCGTGCAGTTCGCGGGCAATGGTGGTGCGCTCCTCCAGCAGCGTGCGCTTGTCGCGCTCGACGGCTGTCACGGTCTGCTGCGCCGCGACCTCCTGCCTCGCCTCGCGGCGGACGTGCAGCACGGTCACCACCAGCAGCGCGAGGGCGGCGACGAAGAGCATCTGAGGAGTGTCGGAGCCGCCGTACCGACCGCTGAGACCGACCTCGGCGAAGAAGCCGTATGCCGCCGTCAGCGCCCACATCCAGCCTGCGGCACGCGGACGGGTCCGCATCGCGACCACCGTCAGCACCGTCAGATGCGAGAGGAAGCCGCTGGGCGTCCACGGCCAGCCGTCCCAGTAGCCGGCGAGGACGGCGACCACGGGGGTGCTGAGCAGCGAGAGCCACCATGCGCCGACCGGCCTGACCAGGGTCATCAGCACTGCGGCCGCCGGGATGAATCCTGTCAGTACAAACTCCGCCCCGGCCCCCCCGCTGTCACCGGAGAAGTACGCCATGGACAGCACGAACATCGCCAGGACGACCACGGCGGCGTGCGGTATCCAGGCGGCGCCGTCGCGTATCCGGCCGGGGAGACGGCGGGTGAGCGGCCCGTCCGTCCGCATCGGGTACAACGGGCGGTAGGCGAGGGCGTCATGGAACAGGTCCTGGCGGAGGCCGCTCAGCGCGCCCAAGGCCAGGCGGTACTCGGGGCTGCGGGTCTTCTCGGTCACGTACAGAACGGTAAGCGGAAGGACGGACGCGGTCGTCAGCATCGCTACGGATTCTGCCGCGTCCGTCCTGAGTACTACCTGCTCACCGCGTGTGACGAGGAACGGAAGGTGTCCGCGTGATCGGCCGTCCGCTCGGCGAAGCTCCGCGCCGGCGCCCCGGCCCTCTCCACGGTGTCGACGGCGGTACGGCCGGATGCTCAACGGGCCGCCCTCAAGACCTCAGTAGCCGGTGGGGCGTATGAGACCCGTCTCGTACGCGAAGACCGCCGCCTGCGTACGGTCCCGCAGCCCCAGCTTCACCAGGATCCGGCTCACATGCGTCTTCGTCGTCTGCTCCGCCACCACCAGCCGCACGGCGATCTCCGCGTTCGACAGGCCCTGGGCGATCAGCGTGAGCACCTCGGTCTCGCGCTCCGTGAGATCACCGACGCGCTCCTTGAGCGGGGCCCGCGGTGCGCCCAGCGTCCGGGAGAACTCAAGGATCAGCCGCTTGGTGATGTTCGGTGAGAGCAGCGCGTCGCCCGCGGCCACCACCCGTACCGCTTCGGCCAGTTGAGCGGCCGATGCGTCCTTCAGCAGAAAGCCGGACGCACCCGCGCGCAGCGCCTCGTAGACGTACTCGTCGAGGTCGAAGGTGGTCAGCACAAGGACCTTGACGGTGGCGTCCGGGACCTGAGTGATCCGGCGGGTGGCTTCGATGCCGCCGAGTTCGGGCATGCGTATGTCCATCAGCACGACATCGGGGCCGAGTTCGGCGACCTTGGCGACGGCGTCGAGGCCGTCCACGGCCTGGCCGACCACCTCGATACCGGGCTCGGCGTTGAGCAGCACCGTAAAGCCCTGCCGGACCATCGCCTGGTCGTCGGCGATCATCACGCGGATCGTCATGCGTTGTCCTTCATAGGGGTCCCGTTCAGCGGGAGCGTGGCGGTCACTTCGTACCCACCGTCGGCCGTAGGGCCGGTCGTCACTTCGCCGCCCAGCATCGCGGCGCGCTCGCGCATGCCGAGCAGACCGTGGCCGGCGCCCGGGGAGGCCGGGACCGGCCCGGCCGGCGCGGTGTTGGTGACCCGGACCGTCAGCCCGGCCGGGTCGTACGCGATCCGCACCCGCACCATCGAGCCCGGCGCATGCCGCATCGCATTGCTGAGCGCTTCCTGGACTATGCGGAATGCCGACAGTTCGATGCCGGGCGACAGCGGGCGCGTACCGTTGTCGACCTCGGTGGTGACGGTCAGGCCCGCGCTGCGGACGTTGTCGACGAGGGCGCCGAGCCGTGCCAGCGTGGGCTGCGGGGTCTGGGACTCGTCGTTCGGCTCGGGGTTCTCGGACCGCAGTACGCCGAGCACCCGGCGCAGTTCGGTCAGCGCGTCGACGGCGTTCTCGCGGATGCCCGCGAGGTTTTCCTTCAGCTCATCGGACGGATCCTCGACCAGGTGCGGCGCGACCTGCGCCTGGATGGAGATCACCGACATATGGTGGGCGACCACGTCGTGCAGCTCACGTGCGATACGGCTCCGCTCCTCCAGCAGCGTGCGCCTGGCCCGTTCCTCCGCGGTCAGCACCTCCTGCTCGACCAGCCTGGTGCGGGCCTCGCGGCGGCCGCGCAGCGATCCGCCCACGATCACGACGACGGTGAAAACGAGCGCCGCAACCGGGGCCGTCGTGTCGTGGGGGCGGTCGCCGATCCCCTCGAGGACCAGGCCCGCCAGACAGCTGAGCAGCAGCGCCTCGACCGCAACCCGGGGGCGTACCCGCAGCGACAGCAGGAGCAGTACGCCGGCGTGCGCGAGGACCCCGGTCACGGGCCACGGCCACGGATCGTCCG